>NC_013720.1:4800000-5149049 GCF_000025185.1 Pirellula staleyi DSM 6068 | reverse complement strand
ACCATTGTCGCTCGTGAAAATCACGAGTGTCTTTTCGTCAATTTTCATTTCAGCCAGCGCTGCCAAGACTTCGCCAACACTGGCATCGACTTCATCGACCCAGTCATCGAGTGTCCCTCGATCACTCGTGCGAAATTCTTTCGAGGGATACATCGGAAAGTGAACTGCTGTGTGGGCAAAGTAGAGGAAAAACGGCTGGTCTTTATTCTCGCGAATGAAGTTCACCGCGCGCTTGGTATAGTCGCGGGTGAGGTTCACCTGATCTTCGCCGCGTACCCGCGCCACGACTTTGTCGTTCTCGAGCAGCGGGAGCGGAGGCTGCATGTTGCCGGTTAATCCGGTCGGTGATCCGAGCGGAAGTTCGCCAGTTGCCTGAGCAGGCTGTTTTCCCTTCCCCTTCGCACCCGGCATGGGGAGCGGCGCGCCGAAGTTGCTCTTCGAGCCATCGGTGGCAGTTCCCATGTCGTTGGAATAGGGAATTCCGTAGTACGAGTCGAATCCTTGTTTCGTCGGCAAAAACTCAGCTTGGTCGCCGACATGCCATTTTCCGAGACAGGCCGTTTTGTAGCCCGATGCTTTGAGCATGTCGGCAATCGTCACTTCGTCGGGATGAAGCCCCGAGCCAGCCGACGGAAAAAGTACGTGAGGAATCGAGAGGACCCGTTTGGGGTAGCAACCGGTCAGCAGCGCTGCGCGCGATGGTGAACAGACTGGCGCTGCGTAATGCGACGTCAGTTTCATCCCTTCAGCGGCCATTTTGGTGAGCGCGGGAGTGGGGTTTTTCTTCGAACCGAACGGGCCAATGTCGGCATAGCCCAGATCGTCGATGTTGATGATGATCACATTTGGCCGAGATTCTTCCGCAAGTATCTCGGAGACGAAGCTCCCCAAAAACGAGGCAACGATCGCCCCAATTGCGAGTCGCACGAGGATTGGCTGGTACATAGAGATCAACTTTCAAAAAATGGAGTTTGCGATGTTGGGCGAGTCGATCCAAAGTGCGGCGAGTGCTTGCTGAAAATCTTATTCCAGCGAGATTTTCTCGACGGCATCGTTGCTCGCGGTGGCGGTCAGCTGAAGCGTTTTTGATTTTCCGGTGATATCGTCGCGAATGGTTACCTGGTAGTTGCCAGCGGCGCGGACGCGAGGCTGATGCTTGGTCCCTTGTAAGCGGATGATGTAGACGAGTTCTGCGTTCTCGCTACGAACCTCGAGCAGCGGATCGACAGCCCCTGCGACCTCGATCGTTGGCAGGAGTGCGCCACGCAACTCGCCGAGGTTATCAAGCTGGCTGATTTTCACTGGCCATCCTGCAAACTGCGAATTTTCTTCCGTCGGATCGACCAGCAGCGGGCCAGCATCCCGATTTCGATCTTGCGTTGCTGTTTGTCGAACGTTACGAGTCCATAGCCGGCCGATTTTTGTACTTCTCGCTCGAGCAAGCCACCTGCGAAAGTGAGGGCTGGATTAGCGACCGCTACCACAGTCAGCGGATGTCCAAAGCTGTCGCGAAAGTCGCCGAGATGGCCGTCATCGTCGGCCTTCCGATTCTCGCCCGGTTGCTGAGGCAAAAACCATCGTGGATAGAGGTTGTTGACCGCAGGGGAAGCAAAGGCAAAACCACCGTCGCGTGCTTCAGTGGTGCCATAGCGCACCACGGCAGGAAGATGTTGATCCCCTGCGAGATGCACTGCAGCCGATTGTCGCAGAAGATCGACTGCGCTGTTGCGTGCTTTCTGCGGCCAAGCGTTCGTGTCATAGTCGGCCACGAGAAGGTTGTTGTTCTGACCATGATGCGTTGCCATCGCCGTGAAGATCGTTTGCGAAATGACCGCTTTCATGGCGGCCCCACGCCAATCGGTCGTCCATGCTTTCAGGAACTTCATCTGCTGCTCACCGAGCAAGCTGAGCCCATCGAGATCGGCGGTCGACGGATCGAAGTTCGGATCGTTCACATGGTCAGCTCGTCCACTCGTCGTGGCAGGAACTTTGCCATCGGGACCACTCTTGTACTGGCGATCTGCAAGAATCGCGAAGCTGACGCCGCCCCAAGTGAGAGGCCCAAAATAGCCAGTAATTCCTTGCTTTTCAGGCTTCGCGGGGGAGTCGGGATGGTGCGAAGTCTGCTGGCGATGCACCACGTTCACAAACTCGGCGAACATCTTATAGCCACCTTTGGCTTCGGAAGCGGGGACTGTGCCGGGTGCTTCTTTTCCACCTTCGCCCCACAAGTTTCCGTGGTACACATCGTGATCATCGGGAATGGAAATCGAGGGGCGCGAGCGCGTGAGTTCGTGCCATGTCCAGCCATGCAGCATCCATTTACGGAGTACGTCGAGCAGCGAGCGCTCGATGCTCGATCGATCAACGCCGAAACCGCCACTCGGTTCGTAGTACTGATCCCCCGTGAACGCGATGAGATCGGGATCGAGCTTCGCCACCGCAGCAGCACACTCGATATTCGGAAAGGCATAGTGTGCGTTGCAAGAGATGTCAGCCACTTTCAGTGGTTCGTCGTGCTTGGGCTCGCGGCGGACGATACCTTCGTAGGAATACTCCGTTTGTTTCCCACTCTTCGAGGTCAGGTAGGTAGTGAGCTGAAACTTGGTATCGAGTGCCGGATCAATTTCTTTAGTGGCAAAGTGCGCGGTGCGCGAAGCAGGATCGATCTTCGCGACGATGGGCTTGCTCTCGGCGGCTGCACCGGGGAATTGCAGCGAGACGGTGGGAGAGTCGAACTCTCCCAGTGGCGCCAGCTGCGCGGTGAGTTTCAGCTGACGATCGTGCAGCGTGAAGTGCACAAAACAGATCGGGCCGAAGTGACGATCGGCATGATATCGAACCAGCGATCCACTCAGTTTCCAGTGATTAAACCACCAGCGCTCGGGTGGGCCACTCGCCGTGCCAGCGTTTTTCTTTCCGGTTGGAGCTGGGGGAGCAAAATTGGCGGTAAGCACGGCATTGCCAGCGATATCGACAGCGGCGAGCTGCTTGTGCGTCACCGTGGCGAGGAGTGTATCAGTCGTGGGATCGATCGCTTCGAGACTGACGACTGGCTTCATGCCATCTTCGTCCAGCGACGCGCGGAGGATCAGCTTTACCGAGGAACTCGCAAGATCGAGTTTGACTTTCGGTGCTTGGGGGCCGTTGCCAATCACGAGTTCGTTGCCCGCTCGAATACCGGCAAAAATACCGCGTCCATAAATCAAGTGATGCCGATAGTCGGGTAGTTCTCCCTTTACGCCAAGCAAGAATCCGGCCGAGCCCTTGCTGTCGCTCAGTTGCTCCGCGTCGAGTGATCCGAGGGTCACTTCAGCGACAAACTCCCCTGCTCCACTGGCAATGTCGTGCGAGAGCAAATGAATATTTCGCCCTGGCGCCGCGTTAATGCATTCGAGACGTCCCTCGGCGATGCGCCAGTCTTGCAGTGGGTTGGTCCAGTACAGAGGACCGGGCCAAACGCGATCGGGCGTATCGTGAAATGCGCTCGCAAACACGACTTCATCAGCCGCTGCGCCACGCAGATTGGAAGGTGTGGCAATCGCGGCCGCTACTACACCCGAAGCCGCCAGAAAACTGCGTCTTCCTACGGTGAGCTGGTCAGCAGGATGTTTGTTCTTCGAGCAAGACATAGGTGATCCATCGAGATCGAGAGGATTGAGACGAGAGTCGCGGTCTACAGTCAACTTGACTACTGCGGGAACAGCTTCTTGCGCGCCGCAGCTAAATCGAGTGGATCACTGATCGACTCCGCTTCGGCAACGAGTGCGTCGAACAGCTGCTCTTTACGCGTGGCGTGATTCGGGTCGGCTGATAAATCGCTCAGTTCGAGTGGATCGTGCTGCAGATCAAACAGTTTGGCCGCAGGTAGCGCGGGATAGACTACGAGCTTAAATCCATCCTTCACCACGCAACGCTGCAGATTCAGGTAGCTACTGTAAATCGCGGGATAATTCGAAACTTTCTGCTCTCCACGCACGATCGGCAGCAGGCTATGAAAATGAACTTCTGGTCCCGGAGCGACTCCCGCAAGTTCGAGCGCAGTCGGCATCACATCCTGAAGGTAGACCGGCACATCGATCGTTTTACCTTGCGGAATATTTTCGCCAGCAATGATCAGCGGCACACGGATGCTATGGTCATACATGTTTTGCTTTCCCATCAGCCCATGGTGGCCACAAGCGAGTCCATGATCGGCGGTGAACATCACCATCGTGGGACGATCTGATTTTGTTTGTTCGATGGCATCGAGTATCCGTCCGATCTGATCGTCGAGATGGGTGATTAGCGCGTAGTATTCGCGGCGATGCGTTCGCACAGCAAACTCCGTGCGTGGGAACGGAGCTAGTTTTTCATCGCGCAGTTTTTCATCCGCGCCGATGCTTGCGCGCTCGGGATAGAGAGGCTGAAAATCCTTCGGCACTTCGATCGTCTCGGTTGGATAGCGATCGAGGTAGGTTTGAGGCGCTTGTCGCGGATCATGCGGGGCATTGAACGCCACGTACATGAAACAGGGACGCGATTTGTCGCGCGAGGCCGAGAAGAACTCCACGGCATCGTCGGCAGTCACTTCCGACCAATGTTTTCCCCCTTGCCAATAGCCACCATTCCCCGGATTAGCAGGGTCGAACGTGTCGGGCTTATCCGAATGCGGACGATCGTAGAACGACGGAACATCCTTGGGCATGCCGCCGCGCACATGCGCTGTGACATCGAAAGCCAGCATCGGATTCCAAGGGACATGCCACTTGCCGGTGATGAATGTTTGATAGCCGGCGCCGTGCATCTGGCGCGGCCAAAGCACCACGTTTTTCGGTTCTTTTCCCCCCGCCGCATGCAGTGTTTGGGCCTTCCACACACTGCGCCCCGTCACGAGCATCGAACGACTCGCAATGCAAACGGCAGGACTAAACGAGCCCATGTTGTATGCATGGGAAAACGAAGTTCCTTGTTTCGCGAGCCGGTCGAGGTTCGGTGTCTTTACCTGCCCATTCCCGGCATAGGCGAGCGCCTCGTACGACAAATCGTCGGCGAAAAGGAAGACCACGTTCGGCTTCAAGGCAGTGGAGGAAGGCTGCTTTTCTCCGGCCCAAGCTGTGCTGCTGAGCACTCCCACAACAAGCGCGAGAGGGATGAGTAGCGAGCACCAGGAAGATCGGGACATGATGCGAATCCTTGGCAAGGATGAGTAAAGCGGCAGAGAGGATCTTGAGTGTAAAATGAAAACACTAAGGACGATCGCTTGGAGAATTTGTCTTCTGGGGAGCTTCGACCATTGGGCGAACCGGTGGAGTAACGACCGGAAACTTTGCAAGTTGTTCTTCAAGTTTGCGAGCCACTTCGGGAGCGTCGTTGGCATGGTTCTGCGTCTCGAGCGGATCACTGGCGTAGTCGAACAGCTCTGGCTTGTCTTGTGTGGCGTCTGTGATAAGGCGATGCGTGGCCGATCGAATCGTGCGCGTCGCGCCGCTCCAGTAACTCACGGCGGTCGTTTGGTGCATAGTCGCGGGGTCGCGCAGTTCGGCAACGAGCGACGTCCCATCGAGCTTCGCTGGCCGGGGAAGTTGGCAGAGCTCGACAAGTGTTGGAAAAATGTCGATCGTCTCGACAATCGATTTTGTCGACGCCCCTGGTTCGAGGAGATCGGGAGTACGAATCACCAGGGGGGCGCGCAGTGCGTTTTCATACAAGCAATGCTTCCCCCACATCGCGTGCTCGCCGAGCAGAAAACCATGATCTCCCCACACCACCACAATGGTGTTTTTGGCGAGGCCCGACGACTCTAGTTCGGCCAGCACGCGGCCGATCTGCGCATCGACGTAGCTGACAGCAGCTGCGTACATTTGCCGCAGCTGCTGCACGTATTCCTGCTGCTCGATCGTTCGGCCATTTTCCCTGTAACTAGCTCGTAATTCGCCACTTCCATGCCAGCGGCTGTTCCAGTTTGGCTTGCTCGCCGCAGCTTGATCAAGAATGGGAATGTTTGCAACTGGATGGAGATCGACATACTTTTGCGGCGCGACAAAGGGGAGGTGTGGCTTCATGAAGCCAACCGCCAAAAAGAACGGCTGTTCGCTCTTGGCAGACTTCAGCGATTCGAGCGTGCTGATCGCTTCGTCGGCGATGTAGGCATCGGTGCAGCTGTGATCATCTCCCGCGACACTTTGGAAAGGTGGGCTCACACCACGCTGTCGCGCTTCGCCATTGGCATAGCCGTGCATGAATGCTTCGGGGCTTTTCCACGGCGACTTCGGAATCCAGCAGCGATCCCACACGCCTTCGAGTTCTTCTTTTCCTACAGCCCAGTCTTTCCCGGTCTTGCCCCCTGGGTGATGCGATACTTTGCCGAGGGCCAGCGTGGTGTAGCCAGCGCGGCGAAAACATCCGGGGAGAGAGTCGTCGCGCCAGTTGGCGCTCGTGCTGGTGATTGCGTTGTTCGACAGATGAACGGGAAGCGTCGGATAACAGCCTCGCAGCAGCGCACAGCGCGACGCGCCACAGGTGGGAACCTGCACATAGTGCTGCGCAAAGATCCGTGCCGTTTTCGCAAAAGCATCGAGCGACGGCGTGCGAACTTTCAAGTCTATTGACGGACCAAAATCGCCGCGCAGATCATCGATCGCAATCAGCAGTACATTCGGCCGCACTTGAGGTGCCGCTCTCTCGTCGGCTGTCGCTGTGCCGCTCCCCCAGCTCACCGCAGCGAGCAGCAGTGGAGCGATGCGCAAAACGAAATGAAAAGTGCGAGTTTGCAGCGACATAGCAGTTCAGCTTCGTTTCGAAAGTACGTGGAAAGAGGGGCGCATCGCAGCGAAGTGCTACTGCGGAATCGGATCAGAGCGTTTCACGGGCGTCCCTTCCCAGGTCGCAGTGTCAGTCGCTTTGTCGTAGGTTAAAACCCGATGAGCGCTCCCCTTCGCTGGCTCGCGATCCATTTTGGGTAGCCAGCGGCGATGGTCGGCGATGACGCTGGCCCATGTGCTGTCGCTCGCCAAGTTCGTGAGCTCGCGTGGGTCGCTCTGCATGTCGTAGAGTTCTTCGCTCCCATCGGCGTAGGTGATATAGCGATATCGTGCCGAACGAATGGCATGATTCCCTTGATTGTGCGATGTTATCGCAGGCCACTCGCGCTGGCGGCTCGCGTCGCGGAGTTGCGGCGCAAGGGAGTGCCCTTCGAGGTCGTTGCGTGGTGGAAGTCCTGCAAGCTCGACGAGTGTGGGGAAGATATCGAGCAGCTCCGCAGGTTCACCGCACACTTGCTTCGGAGTGATACCCGGTCCGGCAAAGATGAGTGGCACGCGCGTGCTCCGTTCCCACAGCGTGTTCTTACCGGTGATCCCTTTTTCACCCAAGTGCCAGCCATGATCGCCCCACACCACCACGATGGTGTCGTCGGCCAGCTTGCGCTCCTCAAGAGCCGTAAGCAATCGACCGATTTGAGCGTCGACGAACGTAGTGCTCGCGAGATACGACCGCACTAGATTTTCCCACTGACGATGATCCTCCACCCATTTCAGCCGAGGCTCGGGTAGCGACCAGTGGAGGTACCAGGCAAAACGTGGGATGTCGCTACGATCGTCAGCGGCAACCAGTGGCAGGAGTTTGTCACCTTGAGGAACTTCGTCGTACCACTTCGGAGAAATAAAGCAGGGAACATGCGGAAGAAAATAGCCAACCGAAAGGAACATCGGCGTTTCGGCGTGGTGCTGCACTTGATCGTCGAGCTGCTCGATTGCCCAACTGGTGATTTGGTAGTCCCCTTTATCCTCGTCGCGATGATCGAATTTTCCCCAGTCCATCAGCGGATGATTTCCCATGGGTGTGGGCGGGATCAGTTTTTTTTCAGGCTTCGCGCCGATGCCACCAGCGGGGCCCCAAACGTCGAATTCTTCGAGTCTTTTTTTCGGCCCTAGGCCGCCGTGATAGATCTTGCCCGTGGTGAGGGTGCGATAGCCGTGCTGCTGCAAATACTGTGGCAGCGAGACCCGTTTTTCAAACTCCGGGAGCGTTCGAATCCAAGGCGCTAGGCCGTAGATGCCGGTCGAAGTGGGGCGCAGGCCAAACATCAAACTGGTGCGCGACGGATTGCAGAGCGGCGCTTGGCAATGGGCGTTGGCGAGCGTCGTCCCCCGCGCAGCGAGCGCATCGAGATGAGGTGTTTTCGCGTAAGGATGCCCGCCAAGATGGCCGATCCAGTCGTTTTGGTCATCGATGGCGATGAACAAAATGTGGGGCCGCTTCTTCGGCGTGCTTATGTTGGCATCAGACGCCAACGTCCAACCGGGCGTGAGGCTGTAGGCGACAGCCGACAGAACCCAAGCCACGCGAATCGACCAACGTACGTCGTGCAACATCACCAACCTGAGGAGAGATGGGAGAAGTGATGGAAAAGTGTGGGCGCGAAGGTAGCCTAGCAAAGATGCGCAGCAGGAGCCAATTATTGGGGAATTCCTAAAAGAATCTCCTCGATTAAATTCACGCAAAACGGGCCGATTTAGCTTGATTTCGCGCGAGTTCCTGCGTGCACGAAGATCGTCCGTTTCTCGCCGGAATTGAACCCCCGGATCGGCCGGAGTATGCTCCCGGTGGCTGCTGATTGTGTCCTCTTTCGATCGCTGCTGCCGAGCCTCGTTGCTTGCAGCCGATCATCTCCTTACGCTTCGTGAAAGAACGCTCTCCCATGTCCCACGAAATCTCGCGTCGCACGTTCGTTCAATCGTCGGTGGCCTCGCTCGCTGCGGCGAGTGTCGTCGGCTCTCTCGCCTACGCTGCCGAGCCCAAAGATACCTGGATCGAGTTGTTCGATGGCAAGTCGCTCGCTGGCTGGCATAAGAACCCCACGAAAATCGGTCACGGCACCGGTGGCATCTGGGCTGTCGAAGAGGGAACTATCACCGGCGAGCAAGATCCACCCGGCAGTGGCAACGGCGGTATCCTGCTCACCGATCGGAAGTTCAGCAACTTCGAACTGCTGATCGATCTCAAGCCCGACTGGGGGATCTGCTCGGGACTGTTTCTGCGCGCCAACGACAAAGGCCAATGCCTGCAGATGATGGTCGACTATCACGATGCAGGCAACGTCGGTCAGATCTACGGCGAAGGGACCGGCGGCTTCAACACCCGCGCGTTCGATATCGATGGCGAGTACGACGCCGAGAAGAAGCACATCGGCTACAAAACCTCCAAGCATAAGACTGCGGAGGAAGTGGGACTCGTCTACAGCTGCACCCCCGAAGCATGGGTGAAGACCTGGAAGATCGCCGACTGGAACACCGCTCGCGTGATCGTCGAAGGGAAGTATCCCAAGATCACCACCTATCTGAACGACGTGAAAATCTGCGAGTTCGACGGGGAGAAATCGACCGCCGCCCGCTACGACAAAGAAAAGGTGCTCGAGCAGCTCACCGCTGAAGGAAGCATCGCCGTGCAAGTTCACGGCGGCGGCAACTGGCCCATCGGCGCCAAATGCCGCTGGAAGAACATCAAGGTGCGCGAGTTGAGTTAATTCCTAATACTCTGCCTTGAGTAATGAAAACTTTTGTCAGGTACGGGAGTACCTGACCTACGACTTCGTCTAGCAATCAATGTCATGCTGGGGGGCCGGGGCGCCTCGACGTAGTCGAAAGCCCAGGAACTGGAAACGCTCGATTCTGTGTTGAGCTAGGCACAACAAAGCCACCCAATTTCACCTGACATTGATCAATAGACAGCCTATTACTCGAGCGAGTTATTTCTGCTCTTCCAGCTTCATTTTGATTTCTTCCATTAGAATGCGTGCTCGTCTCAAATCGGGTTGCCTTGCTACTGCGAGTTCACTCAGTTTCAACGCAAAATTTAGGTCCCCTAGGTTCTGCATCACGATGGCAAGGTTATAGGGCGCGATACCCTGCCCATTCAGTGTAGTGGCTGCTGCCAGAGGGACGATTGCTTCACGGTATTGCCCAAGTTCTAGATAGCATCGTCCCAGATGCAGAAGTGATTTGTAATTTACCTCTAATTCCAAGCTGCGACGAAAAAGTTGAATTGCGTCGGCGAAATCTCCTGCATGTATTTTTTTGCACGCTTCATCGTAGAGTTGAAGCGATAGATCGTTGTGTTCATCGCACATGAGATTGTGACCTAATCAACTCTTCGAATAGTGTTGCGAGCGCGGCTGGTCTTGGTTTTGTAGTTGTGGTTTGTCGTATCTGCCTATTTCTCCACTCCCTTGCGGCATTCGGTGTAGCGGGGGCCGGCGAGGGTTTGCCAGTCGCCGCGGCCGAGGGTGCGGCCGGCGTGGACGAGCTTTTGCAGCGTGAGATAGACGCGGCTGACGTCAGGTGTTTCGCGGCCAGAATTGGCGATGGCGATTTCGTGCGAAGGGTCGGCGATGCAGCCTAGTTTTTCCAGTGCGAGGCGCAAAACACCGGCGGTGCGGACGAACATCAAGTTGATGTCGAAGGGATCGGTGATGCCGTAGTCGGGCGGGCTAATATCGTCGAGCACTTCCAGCAGCGCGGCCTCGATTTGCTCGTCGGTCGTTTTGAGTCGTGCCAGTTGCGAGACGTCAAAATACTCCATGGCCCACTCGCGCATGTAGCGAACTTGGAGGGGCGTGCAGCGGTAGATGATCAGCTGCGGGTTGTCGATGCTGCCGAGATACGATCGCAGAAGAGGCTGGCTCTCCCAGATCTGCTCGAGCAAGTCGCGATCGTCGAGCACTTCCGCTTCGGCGGTGATGCGGACCTGATGATGGTCGGCATCGAGGTAGCAAAGCTCCACGCGCGGATTGGTGGCGATCTGAGCTGTTTTGGCATACATCCGCAAATTAGCGATGTAGACCATGAAGCCCTGCGTGAGGACGGGCGAAACAGGACGCACGCGAGGCTGATCGCCATCGATCGTCGCGAGCATCGGAAACTTGGCCCGCTCCATCGTCGCCAGAGCAAGTTCCGCCAGCTTCGAGGTGTCGACCGGCTCGGGGGTGGGGCGTGTCATGGCAAGTTCGCGAGGCTATTGGGTGACGAAGCCCAATCAACCTAACGGGCCATCGGTGGCTCGGCAAGTTCGGGGGTGATGGGACGCAGCCGCGAGGCGGTGCGTGGTGTTTTGGGGGGGAGGTTCACACTCGCAGGAGGCGCGAGTGCTGGCGATTCCAGCGAAGGAACAGTGCCAGCGGGTGTTTCGGCTGCAGGCTTGACGGGCGCTGGTTCTGCTGCTGGTTGGGAGGCGGGATTGGTTTCGGCAGCGGGCTCCGCCGATTCAGCAGCGGCCTGAGCGGCGCGAAGTTTTTCAGCGTGTACGTGGGCCACATCCCACATGTAGTGCCCAATCTTGTGCTTCTCGGCTTCGGTGATGTGCAGGCGAGCGTTGGTGGTTTCGCCAGCGACTTCGTACCAGAGGCCGATATAGAGGTGGGCGTAGAACAGGCGATTGTTGATCGCTTCGGCAGGTGGATTACCGCGCTTCACAGCCTGCATAACATCTTCGGGCTTGAGCTCACCGCGATAGAGTTTGTAGATCTCCATCATCGGGATGCGGCTGTCGTTCTCAATCGGCAGCATCGACTCGCGAGCTTTCTCCACGCCATCGACTTTGGCGACGCAGAGGTAGCGCCAGGCGGAGTTTTCGACGTCTTGATCGTGATAGGTTTGATAGAGCTCGAACTGCTTGGCACCTTTGGCGAACTCGCCAGCGTAGTAGTAGGAAATGCCCCGCTCCCACTGACGCGACTCCGCATCGGGCGAGAGTTCGACATGCTTATCGAAATCGGCGACGCTTTCATCGACTTTGCCGATGCAAAAGTTTTCGCGGCCACGCAGGTAGTAAGCGAGCGAAAGTTTCGGGTCGACCTTGATGGCTTGTGTGAAGAGGGCGATCGCTTGCGTCGATTCGTCGCGCTGAGCATGCCGGGCCGCTTGCTGCAGGATCGTGTCGAGGCTGGCTTCGGCAACTGGCTGCTGCTCTTGTGCCGCCGCAGGGGTAGTGACAGCAGCGAGTGAAACGGTGAGGAGACCAGCAAGCAGGAATCGCGAAACGATCATAGGTGACATCCTTGGCAGGTGATGGCGAGGTGCTAGCGTGCGGAGTTGCGCGAGCAGTGCGCGCGACTTGATCAAAAGTGTCACGGTAGAGAGATTTTTTTCTGCGATCAAGCTCGAACGTGACCAAACGTGTCCCAGCACCGCGGCATGATAAAGCGGCAGTCGAGGGAAGCTTCCTGGAGAGGTTTGTTCGATTCTGCTTCTAAAGTTGAGACAAGAGTCTCAAAACGAGAAGTGCTAGCGTCTCAAAATGAGGGGTTGCTAGCGGCAGGCCTGGGCATAAATCGTCGATTTTCAGGGAGTTTTGAACCTTTTTCGTGGTTTCTCGTCCTTTTTAGTTAAGTTCTGGCCCATCGGCCCGAATGTTGCTTTATACGCTTCACACTTGAATGAATCTGCCGACAAAAGCGGATTTTGTGATCGGCAAAGACTTGCCGGTCGCGTGAAGAGAGCAACAGTTCGGCAACAAAGTTGTGATGGGTTGGAGAAGTTCAGCCCCCAATCAAGGAGGAATGGTCATACTCGTTCTCAGTCGCAAGGTTGGCGAAAAGTTGGTGATCGGTGGCAACATCACAGTGGTGGTCAGCAAAGTTGCTGGCAACCGTGTGACCCTTGGCATCGAAGCTCCCAGCGATGTGCGTGTGATTCGTGGCGAACTGCAATTCGAAGTGGAGCTGCCTGAGGCATCCGCTGAAGTAGTTGCCAGCGAAGCCGACGATCACGCAACGGTTCCGTTTGACCCAGCTGCGGTTCGTTCAGCCGAGCGAACTCCTGTGCGGGGCAACACTCCGCTGGCTGGTCGCGTGGCTCGCACAAGAAGCGATGCAACGCCTCGCCTGGCCAAGTAAATCGTCTATTGCAGCAGCTCGGTATCGCCTTGAAGTCGCCAAGACTTCGGACGTCTTCCCCGCCAGATGCAGGCGCGATGCCGAGCGTTATAAACGCCACCAGTATGCTGAATCACGCAGGTGATTTTCAGTAGTGGGGTAAGCTTGTTGGTACGCTGCGTGAGGCACCTGAAGACGATTTATTTCGGCAAGCAATCGCTATTTCGGCAAGTAGCGATAGTGCGGAACGCGTGTGATGGCGATGTTGCCACTGAAGCAGCAGTCGACATCCGAGCCGTCGGCACGAGGTCGCTCGTGATAGTTCGAGCGGTAAACAAACGATCCATCGCGCTCGTCGAATGCAATTGGCAGCGGATGCGGTTCGAGTAAGCATTGCAGCGTGTCGGGCTCTTTCAGCAGCTCGCCGTCAGGAAAATTGACGTTCCAAAACGCATGTTCGGGTGGCTGCATCCGAATCAGCTGCGAAATCGTTTCGATGGCCCAGCGGGTCGATCGTTTCCAATCGGCGGCATGGCCCCGCTTGCGATATTGCGAAAGCGCAATGGCTGGTAAGCCGAGAAGCATCGCTTCGCGTGCTGCTGCCACCGTTCCCGACATATAGACATCAACTCCCAGGTTTCCACCTTCGTTGATGCCCGACAAAACCCAGTCGATCTTGGGCACCAGCTTCAAAACGGCAACTCGCACACAGTCGGCGGGTGTACCGTCGACCGCGAATTCTCCCGGCCGCACTTGCGTGGCGGTTAGTGGGCGATCAGTGGTCGTTTGATGGCCGCACCCCGAGAGATGTCGATCGGGAGCAACGACCGTCACTTCGCCAAGTTCGCGAGCGGCCTCGATCAAGGCGTTGATGCCATGAGCGCCAATGCCATCGTCGTTGGTAATCAAGAAATGCATGATGAAAGCGTAACTTGGGAGAGGTGGATTGCAGAGCGAGTGCTCGCAAGCAGCTGACAAAAAAACTCTATCGGGGTGGCCAGTCCCCACGCCTCATCGCGCAAAACACTTTCTTGATGCCGTGCGCGATTTGCTCGAGGAAGTTGTGCGATTGTAGCAAAGCTGGATGATGGAGCACGAGTGTGCGATCGGCTGATCGCGCGGCGCTGGCCACAGAAGTCGCCACGCGACAGCGACGACTCGACCGTTTCGCAAATCCTCGAAATCCTTCGTCGATGGCGATTCCCTCGGCCTGTAGCGCGCGGATGATCGCCGGGCGCATTTCGGCAGGCCATTCGTCGGCTAAGTGCCAGGCAAGTTTGTAGTAGGCTGGCACATCCAAGTCGCTGACTTGCGGCGCGACAAGTGCAGGTTCGTCGGCTAAAAGTGAAAGCAAATACGTTGCCGATGCGTGACGTTTTTGCGTGAGTGCAGGGAGCTCGTCGAGCTGCGGAAGCACAGCAGCCGCTTGCAACTGGCTGAGTGGAAAGGCTTCGTTGCCGCGATAGCTGAAGGTGCGAATTCGGGCCAAGATTTCTTCGCTCGAGCTGGCAATCGCTCCTCCCCGCCCTGCTGAAAGCAGCTTGCTGCCGCCAAAGCTCCAGACGCTCACGTGGCCGAACTTTCCGACCGGTTGGCCTGCCATTGTTGCGCCAGGAACCTGACAGCAATCTTCGACCAGATGCCATTGATGGGCGTCGCAAACGGAGCGAATGGTTCGCATGTCGGCGAGTGTCCCATGCAGATGCGAGGCAATCACCGCGCGCGTTTTTTCAGAGCCGGCTGAAGCTACTAGCTGGGGATCGAGTGTCCAGCCGCTACGGATGGTATCGACCAGCACTGGCACGGCACCGACCGCTTCGATAGCGCGAAAGTTCCCAGGAAAATCGTAGCCCGCCAGAATCACTTCCTCCCCAGGATTGAGCAGCAAACCCCGAAGCGCCAGTTCCACAGCGATCGTTCCCGATGAGACCAAAATCGCTTGCGAATGCGACGATAGCGCGGCCATCTTGGAGGCAAGTTCGTCGGAAACTGCGCCGGTGTAACTCCCCCACTCACCTTGCTCGAGCAGCTGAAGAATCGAGCGTTGTACGCTCGCGCTCGTGCCGGGCCATTTCGCTGCAGCGAGAGTAACAGCGGGCTGTCCGCCGAGAATAGCAAGTGGCTCGTCGTGGGGCATAGTGAATGCTGCGCTGCGGTGGCACGTTGAATCAGCAGAGTATTATAGACCGATATCGGCTCGCTCGCGCGGCAAGACTTGCCCCCTGCCAGCGAAGAAATAGTAGCCCCTAATCGATCCTTTTTTGTAAACAGCACGAGTGAACACCTTGAATCGATACGCTGATCTGCCAACCGTCTGGCACGAGCGACCTGTCGCAGCAACATCGCTTGGGCAACTCGGCGAAGGGTTCGCGACCTTCTGGCATGGGGCCGGCTATTTGCGTCGACACACACCACTTTGGAAGTGGGCCGTGCTGCCGACACTGGTCAACATCGTGCTCACGATCTTGGTCCTGTGGGGCTACTTGCACTACGCCGCTGAAATCACCTCGACTCTGCCCGATTACAGCAGCACTGAGTGGAAATCGCTCGCTGCGTTGGGGTACATCGGCAATGTCATCCTTGTGGTGCTGGTTTATCTGCTCTTGCTGCTAGTGGCGGCGATGGTCTGGAAGCTTTTTTCGGCACTCTTTTGTGGCTATCTGTTTGGCGTGCTGGCGATGCGCGTCGAGGAGTCGCTCGGCACACCCGCAGCGGAACTGCGTGGCGCAAGTTTCATCTACGAAACGCTCGGCGCGCTCCTTAGTTTTTTGGTGTTGCTCGTCTTGAACATTGCGCTCATCGCCGTCGCATTTATTCCGATCGTCGGCACGATCGTGGCCATTGTGCTCGGGACCGTGCTGACGTGCTGGGTGATGGGAGTCGACTATTTTGGTTTGGCGTGGGCTCTTCGCGGCGCGCCACGCTGGACCCAATATGCCCGGGCGACGCGTCACAATGCGCACGCGATTGGTCTCGGGGCGATCGTATTTCTGTGCGAGTTCGTGCCGATTATCGGAGGCGTTGGACTGACGCTGGCCGTTATCGGTGGAGTTCTGCTGCAGCGTAAGATTCGCTTGAGCGCTGCACCGCGAGCTTAGTATTTTGCGACTCGCACTAGAAGCCGAGGCCAATGCCGTCGAGCACGCCGGTTCCTACCGTTCCATCGGTGATGTGGAACATGCTGGGATAGACATTCCCCAGCAACTCGTTCCCTGCTGGGCAGTATTGTCGACCGTTTCCTTCGATGGCGGCGATCGTCGGAATACGTGCCGCGAGACTCGCCGAATGTAGGAACGAATAGCCCGGACAGCTGAGATCTTGCACGCACAGAAACAGGCCATGTTTTTGAGCCGCAGCCCCCATCAGCAGCGCCTCGGTGTGTCCTTTACAGGCCTTGAGAGCCACGCCGCTATACCCCTGCTCTTGCGCCAGCAGCAGGCTTTCGAAATCGACGAGCGATTCATCGATCACAACCGGTTTGATTTTCGCGACCGCATGCATTTTATTCTCGGGATGCTTGCGCAAATCGCGATGCGTCGGCTGTTCGATATACTGAACGCGCGACATCGCTGCGGGAGACAATTCCTCGACTTTTCGCAAGAATTCGAGCAGATAATCAACATGCGCGCAGCGCTCGTTGAAATCGAGCGAATAGTTCCATTTCGTGACGCCGAGTGTCGCTTGTGTCGTGGCGGCGACTTTTTCGATTGCAACCACGCGTGCCACATCCCACGCCAAATCGTCGCCGTTGAGCTTGATCTTCAGATGCGTTAGACCATCGGTCACGATCCACTCCCCGAGTGTCTCTGGCAGGCCATCGCTGATCTGCTGCACCACATCGTCGAACGTTAGCGGATCGAGAGCACCGACCAGGTGATACAGCGGCATCTTGGCCTGCGGCTGTCGCGACGTATAACGGTCGAGATATTCCCCGGCAAACTCCGGTGAGAGATAGTGCGCCAGATCGTGGCTACAGAATTCTTTGCCGAGCAAGTTGTACGAGTTTTGCTTCAGGGCTTTCCCCTGGGCGTCGTGAATTGCTGCTTCGAGTGGACTAGCTGCGACCAGCTGTGCGAGCACCGGCATCGGCTCGGCGAGGGCGAGTTCCGTCTCCACTTGCTGGGCGATGGCTGCGTGATCAGCGGCCAGTGCGCGAGTCAGATCGAGCGGGTGCGCATAGGTGCCGAGTTTCTCGGCTGCGAGTGTTGCCAGTTCTGCAAAACGAAGCAACGCGGCGAGCGTTTGCTCGGTCGACACCACATTCGAAGGCCAGGCCCACACGTTTCCCATCGGCATGCTGCCGAGACCTTGGCCAACAATGCCGTTGCGCGTTTCCACCTCCAAGCGGACGTTGAACAGAACCGCATCGGTGACCACGCGTCCGCCAAACTTGATGGGGCTGCGATAGCCAATACGCTCGCGATCGAACGAGACGGAGCGGATGCGGATGTCGGTCGAGGGGGCCATGCGGGCAGGTTTCTTCTGGGCGCAAGAGAATGGTGTTCCAGGGAGGCCGAATCGCGCCGATCAAGTGACCGGCAGTCGTCGGGGCTGTGGAATGTAGCGCGCCAGGTGTCGCGCGGCAAGAATCACCGCGCGATCGAAGCCCCAAGAAGTGGTGGTGGGTTAATTAAGCCAAACCAGCACGAACGGCCCAAATGGCAGCCTGCGTGCGGTCGGCGACCCCGATCTTTTCAAGCAAATGCTGGACGTGCTCTTTCACCGTCTCGTAGCTGATCCCCAAAAGCTCGGCGATTTGCTGATTCGTGCGACCCGAGCAAACATGCTTCAGCACTTCCCCTTCACGCTGGGTCAGCGGGGCCTCGATCTGCTGATCGATACGGGCTGCGGCCAAAGCCGAGCTCACGCGTCGCAGCTGATCGCGCTTCCATAGTGTTTGCTTGTTGCCGGCCGTTTCGAGAGCGGCAATCAGATCTTCGCGGGGCATTCCCTTCGGAATGAAGCCAGCAGCTCCGAGAGCGAAGGCACGGGCAATGTAGGTCGGGTTCTCAAAAGCACTGAACATCACCACCGGCAAGCTCGGCTTGGCATGTTTCAAGCGACCAAGTCCCGCGAGGCCATCTTCACCACCCGCCAGCCGCACATCGACCAGCGCGAGTGCAATGCCTGGGTTGTCGAGCAAACGTAGGCCCTGATCGATGGTGGCAGCCTCGGCTACTACTTCGAGCGGAGTTCCGGTCAGCAACTGCGCGAGTCCAAGCCTGACAACTTCCTGGTCGTCGATCACCAGCACGCCGATCGCCATATTCTTACGATTCCCGTATGGAGTTCCCTTCACCACCGACACGAGCCGCGGCAATCCCGCCGCGAATCGATCCGACCTTGCAAATCATCTGACCTAACGTGGAAGCGTGCTAAAAATTGCACACACACTATGCAGACTGTATTGACTGCCCGGAGTGCCAGCTCGATTCAGCTGCTCCAAGTTACTGGAACCAGTCGTCGATTAAGCGTGCACTCAGTTCTTTCCTTGCTCCCTGCTCTCAAGTGGTTTGGTTGTGGCTCTAACGAGGAGCCAGTCAACTCATTTGGAGGGGTTTTTGTAAGGAAAAATTCTCACTCAATCGCTTCTACGTGCAGTTTACATCTGTCGTTCTAACGCTCCAAGTGCTACGGGTTGATAGATGGACGTTAGTGCGAAATTTTCACCCCTCGACCGCACTTAAGGTCTGCCAGGTGTGCGGTAATGGATCAGTCTTGTCGTGTGGCTCGACCCTCGAAGGCGAGAATATTGCCATTTGGTGTAACATGGTTGGCCAAATGTCCACCTAGAGAGAGGTGCGAGTGGCCGTGTCGAGTCGCGGTTTTTTGAGGCGGGTCCGTCCCGTCACCGCATCTCTCTATGCATGCACTTTTGCTGAGACGTAACCAGTCACGGTGGTTCAGCGGCGCTTCAAGATCGGAGATAACCGATGGAACCACATTTCGGGTGGAAGTCGCAGCCCGAAAGCGACTTAGGAAAGTGCACGTTCTGACTCGGTGAAGCAGGTGCTACGAGAATTGGCCGATCGCATCAGCAGTGGTGGCTTGGTGCCCCCTTCGCTCTTGGGTCGGCAGGCGGTGATCCAGGGGCAAATTGTTGGACAAAATCGACGAATCGCTTCGCAGGCAGGGATTTCGAAAGAACCTTACGGACGCGTGAGGCGTCTACTAAGGGAGCGATTCGTGGAGCGAACTGTTCGACGGCACGCAAGGGACTGGGTATGATAAAAGACCTCTCCACTGGTCGCTCGGACGCTCTCTCGTTTGAGGCCTCGCAATTGGATTCACGCCTTCCTCTAAAAGTGGTTGGGCCGGGTGATGCAACACTCGATGCCCCCGCTGAACATGCCGACAGCCAGGAGGAATTCTGCCGCGTTCACCTTGTCGAAGGGACCGGCGGAGAACTGACTGGCGAAACCGAACAGCTGCTGCGTTCGCGGCTGCGCAGTGCTTCCCTCGTGCTGGCGAGTGGTTTCGCTACCTTTTTGCTCTGGCATCTCTCGCTCACCAAGCTGGCGACGAATCTCGAGTTCTACACGCTTCTCTCGCACATCGCGGTCACCGTTGCACTGGCTGGCATTGGATTGTCGCTCTGCGGCAAATGCACCAAGTCGATCGCCTCGCTTCGCTGGCTCGAACTCGCGGTCTTTGGCCTGCCGATTGCCTTCTTCGTCCTCATTCAGTTTGGCAAAACGGTCGACATGGTGGAGAACAAAGATGTTCACCCCGGACTGTCGGCTGTCTGGCTCTTACCGATCTTTGTCTACGCTCTGTTCATTCCCAATGCCTGGCAGCGGGCGGCGAGCGTCATCGGCGCCATGGCAGCGTTTCCGACCATCGTCACCTTGGGAATCGCGATCTCCAACGATGCTGTCGGCTCGATCCTGGTCGAAAACACCTCGATCCTCGTGGAAACCATCCTCGTGATGTCGACCGCAGCGGTCTCGGCCGTGTGGGGCGTGCATACCATCAACTCCCTGAGAACGCAGGCCTATCAAGCCCGTCGGCTGGGGCAGTACAAGCTGAAGCGGCTGATCGGTGCTGGCGGTATGGGGGAGGTTTATCTCGGCGAACATCAGCTGATGAAACGCCCCTGCGCTATCAAGGTGATTCGCCCCGAAAAAGCGGGAGATCCTAAGGTCCTGGCCCGTTTTGAACGGGAAGTACAGGCAACCGCCAAACTGTCGCACTGGAATAGCATCGATATTTTCGACTACGGCCGGGCCGACGACGGAACGTTCTACTACGTGATGGAGTTCCTTCCCGGGATGAACCTCTCGGAACTCGTGCGCCGCTATGGAGCGATGCCACCAGCCCGCGTGATTCACCTGATTCGGCAAGCCTGCGACGCTCTGCAGGAAGCGCATGAAGTGGGGCTCATTCACCGCGACATTAAGCCCGCGAACATCTTCGCTGCGGCTCGTGGTGGACTGTTCGACGTCGCCAAAATCCTCGATTTCGGCCTCGCCAAACCGATGGACGACCTGGAAGCTGCCAACCTGACGCAGGAAGGGACGATCACCGGCTCGCCGCTCTATATGTCTCCCGAGCAAGCCACCGGCGATCGCGAGCCCGATGCCCGCAGCGACATTTATTCGCTCGGCACGGTGCTCTACTACTTGGTCTCCGGGCGACCTCCGTTTGAGAACGAAAAGCCGCTCAAGGTGCTCATCAGCCACGCGCACGACGAGCCGGTTCCCCCGAGCGTGCATCGCCGCGAAGTTCCCGACGATCTCGAAACGGTGATCATGCGGTGCCTTCGAAAAAATCCCGACGACCGCTATCAATCGGCGGCCGAACTTGCCGCAGCGCTCGACGATTGCGAGTCGGCTGGTAAGTGGAAATTTGCCGATGCCCGCAGCTGGTGGCTCGAGCACGATGTGCTGAAAGAACCGGCCGACGAACCCCAGCAACTGGTGGGCTAGTTCGCTGCTGGCGGGATAGCTCATTTCCGCGCTTTGCCAAACTGGTCAAAGTGACCGTTTTTTAAGGGCTCGAGGCTCCGCTGAGCCGTTTTGACGCAGCTCTGCTTTTGCTGCAAAACGGAGGTCACGCAAGTTCCCGCCAAGCCCTCGCCTGACGACCGCCAGTCATCTATAATTGAAGATTCGTTACGGCCGAGTTAGCAACCGATCGCCAGCCGGGCCGCCTTCTTGTTTTCGTGTGATTTACGGACTCGTTTGAAACGCCATGACCGCCACAGCTCCGCGGACGATGTTCCAGAAAATCTGGGACAATCACGTTGTACATGCTCAACCCGGTAAACAGTCGGTGCTCTATATCGACCTGCACCTGGTGCACGAAGTCACCAGTCCCCAGGCCTTCGAAGGGCTGCGGCTGGCAGGTCGCAAGGTACGGCGTCCTGAGCTAACGGTAGCGACTCCCGATCACAACATTCCGACTAGCGATCGCAGCCTGCCGATCACCGACCCGATTTCGCTCGCACAGGTCGAGTGCTTGCGCAACAACTGCAAAGAGTTCGGCATTCGTCTCTACGACATGCACGATGTCCGCCAAGGGATCGTGCACGTCATCGGCCCCGAGAACGGCTTCACCCAGCCGGGCATGACGATCGTGTGCGGCGACAGCCACACCGCCACGCACGGCGCGTTCGGCGCTTTGGCGTTCGGCATCGGCACGAGCGAAGTCGAGCATGTTCTCGCGACACAAACGCTCCTGCAGTCGCTCCCCAAAACACTCGAGCTGCGTGTTGATGGCAAACTGGGCCGCGGCGTGACGGCGAAGGACTTGATCCTCTTCCTCATCGGTCAGATCACCACCGATGGCGGCACTGGCTATGTGATCGAATACACCGGTGAAGCGATCCGCAACCTGAACATGGAAGAGCGGATGACGGTCTGCAATATGTCGATCGAAGCGGGCGCTCGCGCCGGTATGATCGCTCCCGACGAAACGACGTTCGAATACGTGCGCGGTCGCGACTTCGCCCCCCAGGGGGCTGCCTTCGATGCCGCTGTCGAAAAGTGGAAACTCCTCCCCAGCGATCCAGGCTGCACTTACGACAAAACGCTCGTGTACAAAGCGTCTGACATCTCGCCACAGGTCACTTGGGGCACCAACCCTGGCCAAGTCGCCCCGGTAATTGCCAAGGTTCCCAGCCCCGGCGATTTCACCGATCCCACCGAGCAGAAAGCGACTGCCAGCGCGCTTGATTACATGGGGCTCGAAGCTGGCACCCCGATCGAGAAGATTGCGATCAACCGAGTGTTTATCGGCTCGTGCACCAACGGTCGCATCGGCGATCTTCGCGCCGCAGCAGCGGTGGTCAAGGGCTACCGAGTTTCGCCCACGGTCAGCGCCATGGTTGTGCCCGGCAGTGGTCAAGTGAAACGCGAAGCTGAAGCCGAAGGGCTCGATAAGGTGTTCAAAGAAGCCGGTTTCGATTGGCGAGAAGCGGGCTGCAGCATGTGCCTGGCGATGAACCCCGACAAACTGGCCCCCGGCGAGCGCTGTGCATCGACCAGCAACCGGAACTTCGAAGGTCGCCAAGGCAAGGGTGGTCGGACTCACCTCGTCAGCCCCGCAATGGCCGCTGCCGCTGCTGTTTCGGGACACTTTGTCGACATCCGTCAGTGGGACTACAAGGCCTAATCACCTCGTAATTCTCGCTCTCCAGCTCGGCACTCACGCACACTTCTTCGAAACTTATTCACGCATATGCAAAAGCTCACCGTACACCAAGGGCTCGTGGTCGCGATGGACCGAGCCAACGTCGATACCGATCAGATCATCCCCAAGCAGTTCCTCAAGCGAATTGAGCGGACCGGCTACGGCCCGTTCCTGTTTTTCGACTGGCGCTATTTCGACGACGGCACCACGCCGAACCCCGATTTCGAACTCAACAAGCCAGCGGCCCAAGGGGCCAGCATCCTGCTCGCGCGCCGCAACTTCGGCTGTGGCAGCTCGCGCGAACATGCTGTCTGGGCGATCGAAAACTATGGCTTCCGCGTCGTCATCGCTCCCTCGTTTGCCGACATTTTCTACAACAACTGCTTCAAAAACGGCACACTGCCGATTCGTTTGAGCGAAGAGCAAGTGCAGTCCCTCTTTGAAAAAGCAGCTGGCGGCACTTTGCAGCTGACGGTCGATCTCGAAAAGAAAACGATCGTGGGGGAAGGAATTTCGATCCCGTTCGATCTCGACGAATTCCGTCGCCACTGCCTGCTGAATGGTCTCGACGATATTGCCCTCACCTTGCAACTGGCCGACAAAATCACGGCGTTTGAAAACGCACGTGGCATGGCACCAGTTGCTGGTTAGTCGACTGCAAGGCTCGTCACGCGAATTTCGGTCGCTTTTGCACACGCGATTGCGACTCGCTTGCCAAATGGCAACAATAAACAGGCGGTGATCGGTTCTTCGCGGCCGAGGAATCGAAAGCACGGCAGGTTCAATCCCACCTCGAAATCTCCCCGCGTTTGGAGCCATCAGGATGCGTCGCTCGCTTGTGAAATGGTTGCTCGGTTCAGTTGGTGCTCTCGCCGTCATTGCTCCGCTGGCAATGGCTGTGGGAGAAGCGTCGCTCCCCACGGTTCCCGCTGGTCTCAAGGCGGTTCCCGTTCCCAAAGATAATCCGATGACCGCTGAAAAAGTGGCTCTCGGCAAGCAACTCTACTTCGATAAACGGTTGTCGAAAGACAACACCATGAGCTGCGCCACCTGCCACGATCCGGCGAAGGGCTACAGCAACGGCGAAGCCTTTGCCGTGGGTGTGCGCGGTGAACTGGGTGGACGTAACACTCCCACGATTATCAACTCGGCCTACAGTTCGCTGCAGTTTTGGGATGGCCGCGCTGCTCATCTCGAAGGGCAAGCGCTCGGACCGATCGCCAACCCTGTCGAAATGGATCTCTCGATTGAAGAAGCGGTGAAACGGATCAACAGCATCGCGGGCTATCGCGAGCAGTTCCAAAAAGTGTTCGGCAGCGACTGCACCCCCGACACGCTCGCCAAAGCGATTGCCGCATTCGAGCGCACGATTCTCTCGGGCGATGCGCCGTACGATCGCTTCAAAGCTGGCGACAAAACAGCGCTTTCGGAAGCAGCTCAGCGCGGTCTCAAGCTCTTCACCGGCAAGGCGAACTGCAGCAGCTGCCATAGTGGTCCGAACTTCATGGATGGCGCGTTCCACAACCTGGGAGTCGGCTTCGACAAGTCCGAGCCCGACCTGGGACGTCACGCCATCAGCAAGCAAGAGGGTGATAAGGGGGCGTTCAAAACTCCTACGCTGCGTGAAATCCATCGCACCGCTCCCTACATGCACGATGGGAGCCACAAGACTCTCGAAGAAGTGGTCGACTACTACGATAAGGGTGGCACTTCGAACGATTATCTCGACGAAGAAATCTTCCCTCTCAAGCTCACCGCTCAGGAAAAAGCTGATCTCGTGACCTTCATGAAAGAAGGACTCGCCAGCCCCAGCTATCCCGACGTGAAGGCTCCAGAACTCCCTCAGTAGTCGCTATTCCTCTCGAAATACGAGCCATCTGCCCCTGGTGAAGCTCGCCCGGTGAACCCTCATCGCGCGAGCTTCGTAAGCTGCACAGTCTGACGATGCGCGCTGCCTGGGTGGCAGAACGCGCGAAAATCAGCGACAACAAGAGCGTTGCGGCAGCTGCATAATGGGGGCTGTCGCTTCGCGATCACGAAAACGCTTGGGGGAGTCACGCGTCGCACCTTCGTGCCGCTCGACTCACAGAAACGATACGCTTGGAACTATTTCCTCGGCGCTTACGAGCGCACTTTTGCATTGGGAGAATTTGCTGATGAAACGAACGATCAACTGGATTGCCGCCGCTCTCGTAGCGCTCGGTCTCACCTTCACTTCACAGGTGGTATCGGCCGAAGATGCCAAGGTCGAGACCGTTGTCTCGGGACTGTCGAATCCTTGCGGTCTCGCCGTACAGCCAACGACCGGCACCGTCTTCATTGCCGATAGCGCCGCTGGTCGCGTCGTTCGTGTGGTCGATGGCAAGCTCGAAGATGTGATCGTCGGCTATCCCAAAGATATCTACGGCAAAGGTCCTAAGTACGACATCGGCCCACTGGGGCTCGTGTTCCTCGATCAAAATACTCTGGTGGTCGGCGACGGCGGTTTTGTCGATGGCGAAGAATTCGTGCGGGTCTTCACCGTCCCTGCTCCCGGCGGTAAGGCTCTCGATTTCGACAAAGATGTGAAGGCCAAGCTCGGCCCACTCGCTGCCACCGACGATGTGAAGCCTGAAGGCAACCTCTACGGTCTGGCAGCCACGGCCAACGCCATTTACGTCACCTGCAATGGCGACGACACCAAAGGCTGGGTCTCGAAAATCGATATCGACGGCACGAAGTTCGGCCCTCTCACCCGCTCGATCGCCACGAAAGAGCAAGTGGAAGTCGACGCACCTGTCGGTGTTACCATCAGCCCACGCGGCGAAGTGGTGATCGGTCAAATGGGCGAAATCAACAAGCCCCACGATGGCTTGGTCACCTTCTATAGCGCCAAGACCGGCAAGTCGATCCTCAACCTCGAAGCAGGGCTGTACGACATCACCGGCATTGCCTACTCGCCGAAGGGCTTGCTCTACGCCACCGATTTCGCATGGATGGCTCCTACCGAAGCAGGCCTCTTCCGTCTCGATCAGTCGGAAGTCGATGGTAAGCAAACGATCAAGCCTGTGAAGATTGCCTCGCTCGATAAGCCCACCGCCATTGCGTTTGGCAAAGATGGCGAGATGTATATCACCGTCATCGGCCCAACCGAAGAAGGGTCGCAAGCTGGCACCAAGGGCTCGCTCGTCAAGATTGCCCCCGGCCTGTAAGTTCGAACAGTTCGCACCGCAAGTGCGATGATCTTCGTCGAAAAAAATAAAGCCTCGCCCGAGTGAAAACTTAGGCGAGGCTTTTTCGTTTTGGTTATTTCGTTTTAGACGCGAAGGATGGCCCGCCCTACTCAGCCACTTGCTCTTCTTTGGTGACGACAAAACCCATTTCGCGGATCATCTTGTAATCCGCTTCTGGGGGCTGACCCTTCGTCGTCAGGTAGTCACCTACGAACAGCGAATTGGCGGCATAAAGCCCCAAGGCTTGCAGGCTACCGAGGTGCAGTTCGCGACCACCGGCGATGCGGATCTCGCTCTTGGGATTGGCCAGCCGCATCATGGCCAGCGACTTGAGGCAGTACTGCGGCGTGAGGGTATTGCTCTTTTCGAGCGGTGTCCCATCAATCGCGTTGAGGAAGTTGAGCGGAATCGACTCGACACCGAGCGAGCGGAGTTCAAACGCCATCTGCACAACGTCGTGATCTTGCTCACCCATGCCGATGATGCCGCCGCTGCAGAGTTTCATTCCAGCCGAGCGAACAGCCGACAGTGTGTCGAGCCGATCTTGGTAGGTATGCGTGGTGCAGATCGTTTTGTAATGCTCGGCGCTGGTGTTGAGGTTGTGATTCACCTTATCGACCCCGGCAGCCGCTAGTCGCTTCGCCTGGTCAGGTGTCAGCAGCCCGAGGCATGCGCAGACGTCCATGTCGTACTGGCTTTTGATCTCGGGGACGATCTTTTCGACAGCCGCCAGTTCGCGTTCGCTCGGTCCTCGCGCTGAAATGACGATGCAGTAGGTCTTGCTGCCCCGCTCGGCTGCCACACGGGCACCGTCGAGCAACTTATCGCGGCTGAGGATGTTGTACTTCGGAATTTCTGCTTCCGAGACTTTGCTCTGCGAGCAGTACGAGCAATCTTCGGGACAAAGGCCGCTCTTGGCGTTCATCAGGAAGTACAGCTGCACTGTGTTGGTCCAGTAGCGATGCCGCACTTTGTAGGCAGCAGCCATGATGTCGAGCAGCTCGTGATCGGGGGCCCGCAGCAGCGCGAGCGCTTCCGCTTCGGTGATTTGGTGCCCTGCGAGCACACTTTCAGCGAGCTCGGACCAGGAGATAGCAGTGGACGTGAGGGGCTCGGCCGATGGAAGCATAGGTCGTTGAATCTCGCGCTGGAGAGTGCTGAAGCTTTGCAAACCGTGATTCTGTCGATACTTGGGCAGCTGCCGCTCCACCTGCTCGCGACCGCTTGGCGCTAGGCCTGAGGCTTGCGAACATAGGGTAGTGGGCAACAGGACCCATCAGATTCGAACCACAACATAGTAACGACTGGAACTCGCCGTTGTTAGGCCAGCATTGGGTACGCGTCGGAGTGGTGGGAGAAGTCGGCCGGTTTACCGCCCCCGATGCGGCCCGCTACGCGCGCGGCAGCCGCGTGGTGCTGCGCACCCGGCGTGGCCTTGAAGTGGGGGATGTCCTCTCCCCCATCGAGCAGGCGAGCGGCTATGCCGACGGCGTGCTGTTGCGGGGGGTGACGGTCGAAGATGACCTGCTCCTCGCGCGACTCGATCGCAAAAAGGCCGAGGCGCTCGACGTTTGTCAGCAGTGGCTCGAGCGACAAGGGATGCCAGCCGTGCTTCTCGATGCCGAGCCGATGCTCGACGGCTCGCGCGTCTTTTTTCACTTCCTGGGGGAAGTTCCCGAGGGTTTCGACGCCCTGAGCGACGCCCTGACCGACGAATTCCGCCAAGCGACCGGCATCGATAAATTTGCCGAAACGCTCGAGCACGGCTGTGGTCCTGGCTGCGGCACCGACGACGCCGAAAACGGCTGCAAGACCGGCAGCTGCAACACTTGCGCAGTGCTGCATGCCTGCAGCACCAAAAAGAAGTAGCCCGCAAGCTTGCTATCAGCTACTTGCTCCGAAGCTTTCGGCCCGTCTCACATTTTCTCGGCTTGGCGATAAATCTTTGCCGCCTCGATGTAGTGGGTCGCGGCATGCTCGATTCGTGCGCGATCCTTCTCACTCGCCATGCGATGCAATTTCGCCGGCTGGCCGATCACAACGCTTCCCGGCTCGAGCACCATCCCTTCGGTCACCAGCGCGCCGACTCCCACGATGCTCCCCCGGCCAATCTTCGCGCCGTTCATCACAATGGCTCGCATGCCGATCATTACTTCGTCGTCGATGATCGCCCCATGCACTACCGCTGCATGGCCAATCGTAACCCGCTTTCCCAGCACACAGGGAAAATCGGGATCGGCATGCAGCACTGAACCGTCTTGCACGTTCGAACCTGCCCCGATCACGATCCGCTCGCTGTCGCCCCGAATCACCGCGAGTGGCCAAACACTCGCCTCCTCCTCGATGACCACGTTGCCAATCACCACTGCAGTGGGAGCAATGTAGGCCGACGCGTGAATCAGCTCGGGGCGACGCTGTGTATTGGTTGGGTCGATCGACATTCGGCGCTGCCAAACCTCAAAGGAGTGATGCTGCTACGGAGTTCTCGGGCCAAGGATCCTACCAGACTACCAGCCGAGGAGCGGCGCGAGTATGGTGAGGCGCATGACGACGAAACTTCCGACGATCGAAGAAGCTGCACGGATGCTCCGCGCGCAGGAACTCACCGCCGTAGAACTTACCGAGCAATGCCTGGCGAATATCGACCAGTTCGACGAGCGCGTGAAGGCCTGGACGATCGTCGATCGCGAGCGAGCTTTGTCGGCGGCACGCGCGCTCGATAGCGAAGCGGCTCGGTTTGAATTTCGCTCGCCACTGCATGGGATTCCGATCGGCATCAAGGACATCATCGATGTCGAAGGACTCGCGACCGGTGCCGGATTTCCGCTCCGAAAATCACATGTCGCGCTGCAGGATGCACCGGTCGTAAAACAGCTGCGCGCCGCTGGCTGTGTGATGCTTGGCAAAACAGTGACCACGCAATTTGCCTGCTTCGATCCAGCGGCGACGCGCAATCCATGGGATCTTCAGCGTTCTCCCGGTGGAAGCAGCAGCGGTTCAGCCGCCGCTGTGGCGAGCGAGATGTGTCTGGCCGCCATCGGCACACAAACGGGCGGTTCGATTCTTCGTCCCGCCTCGTTTTGTGGTGTGGCTGGCTACAAGCCAGGCTTCGGATGTGTCGATATGCGGGGTGTCGTGCCGGTGTCGTATCACCTCGATCATGTCGGTCCCCTGGCGCGAACCGTGAGCGATTTGTACGAAGTGTGGAAAGCGATCGCGATGCGCGTGCCACCGGTATCGATCGACTTTTTACAAGTGGAGTATCTGAATCGCCAGTTCGACGACTGGGTCGATAGCGGCCCGATGACGATGGTGCTGCGTGTTGCCGAGGGACCGATTCTCGCGGGTGTGGCGAGCGATGTGCAGCAGACGACAGAGTCGGCGATTCGCAAACTGCAGTCGTCGATGCGCATGGCCCCACTCACCCTCCCGCCGATCATCGATGAAGTTCCAGCGATGCATCGCCGGATCATGGCGGTTGAGGCGGCTGCAGTGCATCGCGAAAATTATGCCCGCTTTCCCGAGTATTTTTTGCCCACGATTTCCGCCCTGATTGAAGAAGGACTCGCCACGTCGGCCGTCGACTACGCCGCGGCGCTGGCCCATCAGCGCGCGACCCGTCAGCAGATGATGCAAGTGCTGGTGACCAGTGGCGATGAACCGATCAGCTGTTTCGTGCTTCCGTCCACCGTCACCACCGCCACCGAACCTACAAGCACCGGAAGTGCTCTTCTCAATCTTCCGTGGAGCTATGTCGGGCTCCCCGCGATCACGATTCCGTGCGGAACGAGCGCCGCTGGGTTACCATGTGGCCTACAGTTTGTCGGGCCGATCGCAGGTCAAGTTTTTGCGCTTGCGGGAATGGCTGAACGTGTGCTCGCTTGTCGCTCTCGTCCCAAGATGCTCGAGGAAAACCTATGAATGGCGATTCCTGGTCGATGTCCTTGCGCCGATCGGTCGCGCTCAGCTTGCTGGCGATCGCTCCCTCGATGCTCTTCCCGCCCATCGCGGTCGCCGAGGAGCAGCCCACAGCCGCCGCTGAAGTCGACCCACGCAAGCCCACGGCCATCAACACCGCCGAGGTTCCGCTCGTTCCTGCTGAGCTCGACAAGCTGTTGCAGGCGTATCAAAACACCCGCGCCGCCGGTTTTGCAGGCTGGGACCCCGAAGGGAAAGGGATGCTCATTCGCACCCGCTTCGGCAACTCCGTTCAGCTCCATCGGGTCTACGAGCCAGGTGGTCGTCGCGAGCAAGTTACTTTCTTCGATGAACCAGTCAGCGGCATGTTTCTCCCCGAGACCCTCTCGGGGCAAATGCTCGTCCTGATGGACGAAGGTGGCAACGAGAACGATCAAATTTATCTGCACTCGAAGGCTAGCCCACTCCCGACACTCCTCACCGATGGCAAGAGCCGCAATCAGCTCGGCGCTGTACGCCGGGATGGAACGCGTCTGATCTTTGGAAGCAACAAGCGCAACGGCCGCGACACCGATCTCTACCTGATGAATCCTCTCGCCCCGCAAAGCACCAAAATGGTGCTCGAAGTGAATGGCGAGTTCTGGTCGGCTGTCGACTGGAGCGAAGATGGCTCGCAGCTACTCCTCATCAAGTATGTCTCGGCCAACGAATCGTATCCCGCTATTCTCGACATCGAGTCGGGCGAGAAAGTGATGCTGCCACTTCCCGAAGAGGGGATCGCGCATGTCGGCCCGATCGGTTTCTCGCACGATGGCAAGCAAGTCATCATGGCGACCGATAGCGGCAGCGAATTCTCGAAGCTGATGCTCCTGGATCTCCAAACCAAAAAGTTCGAAAAGCTCACGGACGATATCGACTGGGATGTCGAGGACTTGGCGATCGATCACAAGACCGGCACATTCGCCGCCGTGGTGAATGCCGACGGCCGGAGCCAGGTGCTGCTGTTCACGAAAAACGCCGCAGGTAAGCTCGAGCGCAAAGAACTGAAGCTGCCGCTGGGGATTGTTTCGTCGCTCGAGTTTTCCCCCGATTCCCAATCGCTCGGCTTCACCTTGGCTGCGAGCGATAATCCGGCCGATGCCTACGCGCTCGCGCTCGAAACCGACGAATTGACACGCTGGACGTTCAGCGAAGTGGGCGGGCTCGATACGAGCAAGTTTGTTCGTCCTACGGCGATTCGCGTGAAGAGCTTCGATGGACTGGAGGTCCCAGCGTGGTACTACCGCCCGGAGTCGGCCAGCGGCAGCCAACCAGCGCCGGTGCTGATCATGATTCATGGGGGGCCCGAGAGTCAGTCGCAGCCCTATTTTTCGCCGATCATTCAGTTCTATCTGCAGGAACTGGGGGTCGCGGTGATCCTGCCGAACGTCCGTGGCTCGTCGGGCTACGGTAAAACCTACCTCAAGCTCGACAACGCCGAACTGCGGGAAGATAGCGTGAAAGATATCGGCGCTGTGCTCGACTGGATCAAGCAGCGCGACGAACTCGACAGCGGACACATCGGCGTGAGTGGCGGATCGTACGGTGGCTATATGGTTCTCGCTTCGCTGGTGATGTACGGCGAGCGAATTCGCTGCGGCATCGACAACGTCGGGATCGCCAACTTTCAAACGTTTCTCGAGAACACCGCCGAATATCGCCGCGATTTGCGGCGCGTTGAGTATGGCGACGAACGGGACCCGAAGATGCGCGAAGTTTTCGCTCGCATCAGCCCGGCGCTACACGCCGACAAAATCAAGTCGGCGCTGCTCGTCGCTCATGGTGTGAACGACCCGCGCGTTCCTTATAGCGAAGCGGTTCAGATTGCCGAGAAGGTGCGCGCCAGCGAGCGGAGTGTCTGGACGGTGTACGCCGAGAACGAAGGGCACGGCTTTGCCAAGAAAGAGAACTCCGACTACTTCCGTGCAGTCGAGGTGTTGTTCCTCCGCAAGCACTTGCTCGAATCGAAATAGCAGCGATTCGTTAAGCGGCGGATAGTGATCAAGAAACGAAAACAGGGGATGCGATGTTGCCGTCGCATCCCCTGCTCTATTGGTCGTGCGGAGTAGCCGCTTGGTCTCGATTACTTCTTCAGCAAGCAGCCGATTACAACCCACCCATCTTCTTCCGACTGGACGTAGAGTCCAGCGGGGCCGAGATATTTCTCGATGGCGTCGAAGCCTGGAAGCTTGGCACCGTCGATCTCTTGTTTGCGAACTTCACCCTCTTCATCCGAGCCGAGTAGCCCGTTGAGCATCCGAGCGAACATCGTTTCTGCTTCCGGCAATTTGCCTTGGCGAAGGAGTTCGTAGGTGGGGCGGTAGGTTTCGCTCGTTTGGGCGTAGAAGCGGAAGCTATCTTCCTTCGATCCGAGACGCGTAAGGGCTTCGTCGATGCGGACGAAATCTTTGTCCTTATCGAGGGTCGCTGGTGGGGTCACCGTGTTGTTGATCGTTTCCTCGAGGAAATCGAGGTGCGTAGCAATCATCAGGTGGTTGTTGAACACAGCGACGGCCATGTTCGGGAGCATCGGCTCTTCAGCTTCTTCCTCTTCTTCGACGGCGACGAATTCGGCACCTTCGATCATCAGTTCAGCTTCGAGAGCCGTTTCTTCTTCGTTTTTGATTTCCCAAATGATGTGCTCTTGGCCTTTGGCATCTTTCATGACTCGGCGATGAGCGTTGGGATCGGTTTCGAACGCTTTCTGGATCGTCTTTTCGATCGTCGCAGGCTTGGTGATCTCGATGGCAAAAAGAATTCGTTCGCTATCGATGGCGATCGGAATCCGTACGTCGGACATCATGGTGACACGTGTGCCGAGCAGGTTCACGAGATCGGCCTTGATGTCGATCATCGGACCATTCGGGTCGACCTTCATGCTCTTCCACATATCTTCGAACACACCGACGTCCCCCGCGATGGCATCGACCAGGGTGCTCGAGTAGTCGAACGCTTCGGTCATCTTCATGTGGAACGTCAGGTAGCTGGCCAGATCGCTCGAGGCCCAAGGTTGTGGCTTGGTCTCCACGCTGTTGGGGAAGTTGAGCATCCGCATCGCCAGGTCGTATTTATCTTTGTTCTTATCGCCGGCCTTACGCACGACGGGAGGAGCATAGATGTGGGTGCGGTGCAGGATTTCCTCAGCACCCGTTTCGAGGAACACAAAACCGCCGATCCCTTGCACGGCGCCGAAGCCTTGCGACTGCAGGATCTTGAGCATGTCGGCACCACGCTTACGCTTGCCGCCACTAGCAGCGCGGCTGGCGTAGGCATAGCCGAACGGTTCGACGAACCAGCGGATCTGCTGTTTCATCTCGCCAGCGAGGACTTGGTTGCGGGCCATCGTTTTCTGGAAGGCCACGACGCTATCGAGGGCATCTTTGGCAGAGCCGCCGAGTCGACCGATGATCCCTTCCATCACGGCGAGGTGATCGGTGAGGATCAGCATGTCGGCGGTGACGTAGAAGAACGATTGCTCGGCTACCTTGGCACCTGCTTCGAGGGGCTGCGTGTAGACGATGATCTCGCCGGTGGCGATCTTTTTGACGCTGCGGGTGGCTTTGGCTGCAGCCTGATTAGTGGCGATCTTTTTGAGCAGTTCGTCGACTTCGGTCTTTTTGCCAGTGACATCGGCAATCATGGCGATGGCATGCGACTTGGTGTCGGCCGCATCGGGCTGGATGAGAGCCAGGGCGACTTCGCCACTGTAGACCCCTTCGAGGTCGTCCCATTTCACGCCGAGCTTTTTGCCTGCGCGCTCCATTTTGGTGGAGATTTGGACCCGGAGGTCATCGATGAACGGCTTCATCACCGGATCGTCGACGAGCTCGCCGAGTTGCGTGTTGCTGAACTTCTCGCGAACTTCAGCAACACTTTGGGTGGAAATATAGCCTTTAGTCGTCGACGGAAGCAGCGATTCGCTCGGTGGAGCGGCAACGGCAGCAGACGTTACGAGTACGAGGCACAAGCATGAGAACCAGCGGATCGACAAGAGGCTATGCGCCACGTGGACACTCCTTCGCGCTACGTCCCTCACTCGTGAGTCAGAGGGAAAAGTCGAGAGGCAATCTGCCATCGAGAGGACGGGGGACAGGCTGAAAAAGTATCGGCAAGAAAGCGAGTAGAAAACCACGTCGCTTCCTGAACTTACCTGTTTTGCGGGCTGTCTCGTGATGGCCTTAACGCTTACCGTACCAAACATTAGCGCGACTCGTAAGGTTGCGCAAACCTTGACGGCTATACCCCCCGCTGGACACTTGGTCAGATGTCACTTTCGCCATGCCTGCTGGCAACGCGCGACTTGATAGCAGTACTGCTGTCGAGCGTCGCCGGTTGGGCTGAGGGGAGGCTCGACCGCCTGCCCGCGTGCTGGCAGAAGATGGTAGAAAATGGTTTCGCCAATGGGCGATGGAATCTCTCTCTTGGAATCTGGTGACGCAGCACGGCGGCGAACGTTCGACGATCGCTCCGGGCGCTCGACGAGCTCTGATGCACGACTATAAGCACGACTTCAAAAGCGAAAACCTGAGCCACGATCCGGTTCATGGCTATATCCCCTTCACGTCGAGCGCCTTGCTGGCCGACGGCGAAGTCTCGGAACGTCAGGTGATCGATCATCCCTGGCTGCAGCGGCTGCGACAGATTCATCAGCTGCAAACCGCCTGGTGGGTCTATCCCACGGCCGAGCATACCCGTTTTCAGCATGTGCTCGGGGCAATGCATCTGGGGAGCCGCGTGGCGGCGCACACCTACGAAAGCCTGGCGTCGGTTTGTCCCGATGTGCCGAGCCGTGGCTATATCGAATCGCTCGTTCGCATGGCCGGGCTCCTCCATGATGTGGGGCACGGTCCGTTTGGTCACTTTTTCGACGAGCATTTTCTGAAGGGGTTTGGTCTCACCCACGAAACACTCGGGAGCGTGATTATCCGCGAGCATTTGGGGCCGATGCTGCGAGGATTACGCAAAAACCCGAGCAGTCAGCTAGCGGAGAACGAATCGCTCGACCCCGACCATATCGCCTGGCTGATCGTTCGTCCCAAAGGAGATGACGGGGCGGAAAAGCCGACATGGCTGCGGTTTTTACGGGCTTTGCTGAGCGGCATCTATACGATCGACAACATGGACTTCGTCCTCCGCGACGCGTTTATGTCGGGCTATAGTCCGCGCGCATTCGACCTCGACCGGCTGCTGCACTACACCTTCTTTAGCCCGCAAGGTCTGACGATTCACGATCGCGGGATCGAAGCGCTGGTCCGATTCCTGAGTGTGAAGGCCGAGTTGTTTCGAGTCATCTATTTCCATCGCACAGTGCGGGCGATCGATCAGGCTCTCGCCGATCTGTTTCGCGAAAGTAAGGATCTGCTGTTTCCGGGCAACCCGCTCGAGCATCTAGACGATTATCAGCAGTTCACCGAGTCGAGCTTGCTGGTCGACACAGCGCGGTGGGCCAAGAGCAACGATCCCCGAATTCGTTCACTCGGGCTGCGGTGGCGCGATTTGCAGGCCCGCAACATCCCGTGGGTGACGGTTTGTCAGAGGAATTTGGTGTTCAGCGCGGGGGAATCGGAGCAGTCGAGCATTTTCACCGATCCGAAGATGGTGGAGTCGAAGATTCGCGAAATGTTGCCAGCCGACCTTCGCGAAGTTCCACTGCGGGTCGATATTGCTCGGGCGATCATGCGCCCCCACACATTGGGGCCAGCGGCGGGGCAGAATTTTCTGTACGACTCGGCTGCTGATCAGCTGAAACCACTTTCGGCGAACGTGTTGTACAAACGACTGCCGCACAGCCACCGTTTGTGCCGGATCTATGCCCCTTCGACTGAGCATTCGGTGCTGATCACCGCCGCCGTCGACTCGCTGCTGGGGGGATCGTCGACCGACGACGTCACCAATATGTAGCTTGCTGTACCTGGCGGCGAGAACTGTCTAGAGCGAGAGGCCGTTTGGGTTTACCCCGTAAATTCGCGGTAAAAACGAGGCAACTTGCGGGTTGCCGACTGGTCGACCTTGCCCCCGCGCGATACTGTTACGGTACTGCAGGAACAAAGTTTATTGCCTTCCCGTTTATGTGTGTTTGGAGATTCCTATGGCCGTTTTGGTCACTCAGCCCGCTCCCGAGTTCAAAGCCCAAGCCGTGATGCCCGACAAGTCGTTCAAGCAAGTTAGCTTGGCCGATTACAAGGGAAAGTACGTCCTGCTGTTCTTTTACCCACTCGACTTCACGTTCGTTTGCCCCACCGAAATCATTGCGTTTTCGGATCGTGGCGATGAATTCTCGGCCCTCGACACCCAGATCCTCGGGGTCTCGGTCGACAGCCACTACACCCACTTGGCCTGGCGTAACACGCCTCGCACCGAAGGTGGCCTGGGCGAGATTTCTTATCCGCTCGTCGCCGACCTCAACAAAGATATCGCCCGCAACTACGGCATTCTGCTGCCAGGTGGCGTGGCCCTGCGTGGTTTGTTCCTGATCGACAAGACCGGCGTGGTTCGTCACGAAGTGGTGAACGATCTGCCACTCGGACGTAGCGTGGATGAAGCCCTCCGGATGGTGAAGGCGCTGCAGTACTTCGAAACCAATGGCGAAGTTTGCCCCGCCAACTGGAAAGAAGGCTCGCGCTCGATCAAGCCAACCGTTTCGGACAGCAAGAAGTTCTTCTCGGCTGAATACGCTGCCAAGAGCTAGTGCTCGTCGCGCCCCAGACTGCTGGGGCGGACCCGAACGTCGCTAAAAAAATCAAAGATTTTTTACGAAGCCCGGACTGAGAAAATCAGTTCGGGCTTTTTCGTTAAGCGTTGGCTGGATAACGACTTGCGGCATGCACAGTAGGTCGCGGGAACCCGCCTTGAGACGCTGCGCCGCCCCGCACCTTACACTTGTCGTAACAACCACGGGGCAACGTGGCCATAGGCTGGTGTTGCATGCAATTGGCTCGGCACGTTCCAGGTGCTAGGGGCCGATGCAAGGGACGTAAGGCGGAGACGTTTCATGGCGGGCGAGCAGGTTTCGAGCCTCGATTTCGATGCGATCGTTCGCGATACGCAGTCGCATATCAGGGCCTATATCGCGGGAATGGGTGTGCCACGGCACGACGTCGACGACATCGCCCAAGATGTGTACGTCGAGCTCTATCGCTTTTTCGACCGGGTTCCAGCCGAAGTCGAAATGAAACAGTGGCTCAAAGGGATTGCCCGTAATCTGTCGCTCAACTATTTCCGCAAAACGAGTCGCAAGAGTCGTTTGCAGCGGGAGGCTTTGGTCGAGCTCTTTTTGCGAGCCGAGCAGGATGGAAGTCCTGGGTTCGCGGAACTGCCGATGCGCGGTGCGCTCGACAAGTGCTACGACAAGCTGACAGCCGACAGCCGACGGCTGCTGGCGCTCAAGTACGAGCAAGAGCTCTCGAGCAGTGCGATGGCCGAGCGTTTGAGCAGCACCGCTGAAGCAGTGCGCGTCGCCTTGTTCCGTGTCCGTGCGACCCTGAAAGACTGCATTTCGCGGAGCCTCGCCAGTCAGAAGTCGTGATCGATTGAATTTAGCTAAAAAGTAACCCCAGCCATGGGCACGAGCCCCACTTCATCGCCTCACCAACCCGAGTTCGCCCTGCTGCGCGATCGGTTCATCGAGAACCCCGCCGGTCTTGCTGACGCCGAACTCGATCGACTGATTGCGCTGCTGCGCGAAGAGCCAGCGCGGGCTGTCGAGCTGCGCGAGCAACTGATGGTGGGAGATCTCCTGGGGCAAAAGCTCGGGATCGATCGCAAAAAATTCCTGGCTCAAGTGAATCAGCGGATCGGCGACTTCGAACGAGGCGAGCAAGAGATCTACGACCAAGTAGCCGATCTGCGGGCGCTTGCGGAAGCCGAACTCGAGCGTCCCCCTGCTCCACCGCCACAGTCGGTTTGGATCAAAACCTTTGCCGTGCTCGCCGCCATCTTGTTGCTGGGGATCACGGTGGGGGTGGTGCAGTATTTGCCAGCCAATTCACGTCAAGTTGCGGTGGTTGAAGCTGCTGTCGGCGATGTCAAAGTGACGCGTGGCGCCGAGTCGCTTGCCGTGACACCAGGCCTGGTGATTTCCACGGGCGACACGATCGCCGTAGCAGACAACAGCTCGCTGCGGCTGAAGTATGGCAACAATTTGCAGCGAAACACGTGGACCTATGTGAACGTCGCTGGTGGTTCGCAAATTCAAATCGATGCCGACCCGAAAACGCAGGCCAAACGTGTGGTGATCGAGCGCGGTGATCTGTTTGCCGATGTCGCCGCGCAGCGCCAAGGTGCGCCGATGATCTTCACCACGCCGCACGCGCTCGCCACCGTGCTCGGCACGCAGCTTCGCTTGGTGGTGGAAGGGGATGCCACACGCCTCGACGTCACCGAAGGTGTGGTGCAGTTCACGCACAAGAGCGCCGGGAAATCGTATGCCGTCGAAGCGCGAAAGTTTGGTGTCGCTAGCGAAAACAGCCTCACGATGCGCGATCTCCAGTGGCCCGAGGATCGTACCGATGTGGCGTTCCTCTTCGAAGGTGCCGATCGCGAAACGATTGTCCGGAATCCCGAAAACAACAACTTCTGGGAGAACCCGCTCGAATCCAAACTGGCCGCTTCGGTCACCAATTCCAGCAGTTTGCTCCTCGCCGGCGGTTCATTTCAGTCGGCCGATGCTGGGCGCGATATTGCTTCGGTACTCCGCGGCGCAGGAAAGTTTTCCCTCGAAATTTCACTCGCCGCCGATCAATCGCGACTCGTCACACCCGGGATCATCATGGCGATGCTCGAGCCGGGTGGTGGCAAAAACTTTTCGCTCGAGCAGCAAGGTGCCGAGCTGATGCTGTACCTCCGCACCACTGGCGTTGCCGCCGAGCAGGCGGTGAATTTGGGGGCCATCGAAGCCGATGTCCCAACGCATCTGGCGATTACTTATGAAAGTGGCAATTTGGTGTGGTATCGCAACGGATCTTTCGCTGGCTCGACGAAAGAGATCACTGGCGATCTGAAGAACTGGGGCGATGGTACGCTTATCTTCGGCAGCGATTTGACCGGCATGCGAACTTGGCGAGGCGTGATTTCGATTGCGGCAATCTACAGCCGAAATCTTGATGCGCGTCAGCTGGCACGAAATGAACTCGATAGCCGCGTCCTCCATGGACACAAGTTGTCGACCGAATGCTGGACCAACTTTCTGCCGCGTAGCGACGACGATCAAACGCGGCTCGAGAATGCTCCGCGCTCGATGTGGAAGCCAACCGAGGCCGGTGTTTCTGCCACCACAGCCGACGCTGTTTTCATGACGCTCCCGAGCCCCAAGGGATCGGTGGTCGATGCTCGCTGCGACTTTATTTCACGCGTCGAGCCATACGAAGTCCACTGGAACTGGACGCTCGAAGGTGAGCCGCTCGAAGTGATTTTGCGACAAGGGGGGGACGACGAGTTGCTCTACAGCGGCGAGCTTGCGGAGTGTCAGCCGGTCGCCGATCAAGGTCTGCTGCCGCAATTAGTGGCGAGCGAGCCGATCTACATGGAACTGCTGATTCATCCCGAGATGGATAGCGTGGTGCTGGAAGTCCTGGTCAACGGACAGTCGCGCTTGCTGGCTCATCTGCCGCTGAGTGGCATGACGCCGGGCAAGCCGTTCACTGGCGGACAAGACCCGCTGAAGATCGTTTTTCCGCAAGGTCGCGTCGATGTCCAGTCGCTCAAGATGCGCGATAACAGCCCGCTCTTTGCGCCGTAAAGCGGAGTGAGTGAGCAGCCGCCCACTCGAACTGTCCATCGCTGCGGGCTACTCGGGGAGCTTACCTTCGGCGAGTTCTTTTTCGAACTGCACCATCAGCGGCCAGTCGACCGCGCAGGTTCCCCAGTCGGCCATATGCAGGTAGCTTTCGAGGCGCGCGATCGTTTGGTCGAGCAGCGCGTTATCCTTCCGAAAGAACGGGCCGTGACTTGGCAACAGCCAAGTGACATCCGACTCGCGAATCCGCTTCAGCGATTTGATGAAGCTCGGGATATCGCTACCGTGATGGGCATCGATCGCACCGACACAGCCGTCGCGATAGATGTTGTCGCCGCTGAACAGGATATCTCCCATCCGGAACGCGAGTTGGCTATCGGTGTGACCAGGGGTGCGCCACACTTCCAGCTTCAGATTCCCCACCGAAATCACATCCCCATCTTCCAGCTTGCCATCGATCTTCACCGGCGGCATTGCTAGGTCGATCTTCTGCGGCTTAATCTCGGCGAGCGTTCGCAAGCGATCGCCCGATTCGAGAGGTTCCACTGCCAGTGGATGGGCAAACACGGGGCATTTCAGAACCTGTTTCGCTTTCGCTAGACCCTGAATGTGATCGACGTCGGCATGCGTGGCGATCAGCATCTTGCATTTGCCGAGCGGAAAGTCCATCTGGCGGATCAATTCGATGATCTCGTCGACGGTATCTTCGAATCCGATGTCGATCAGAATCCATTCCGACTGGTCGTAAACCAGATAGATATTGCAGCCGAGGATCTCTCCGGCTTGGAAATTGGTTTCGATGACACCAGGGAAAATCGGCTTGCGGGCAAGCATCGGAAAGCTACCTCACCTCGAAATGCCAGTTGGCTGCTAGCTACTGTGACATCTTGGGGGGAAAGAAACGGAACAGAGAATCTCCACCGAAAGTGGCCTGTCGGATTGTAGGTAGCCGGTTGTGAACCAGCAACCAGCGAAGGGGGCGAGTGAACGTAAAATCTTTCTGCGCCGATGTTTATTGAGAATGTTTCTCACTCTTTTTCGGGCCCGACTGCTGGCGCAAAGCTGGTTCTGGCGTACCGCTGGTAGTGATCAGCCGAGGCCGATGTGTGCCCTGGTGCGACAATTTATCTCATTTGGAAAAATTTGACGACCAAGTTTCGCTAGTTTGCCCAAACTGCTCGCTCATCAGAAATCTCTGGGGTATATTCGAAAGTCCCCTAGGGTTCACGCAGTTTTCACCTCTCTTGCCTCGACCGGGCAAAAAACGGCGTAAATCGCTGGGCGAAAACCTCCCTCGTGTTGGCTGTGGTCGAGCCTTCGTTGCGAAATTGGAACCAGATTGATGTTTGCTAGCATTTCAGCCACCCCTGTTCGCATCCTGGTCTCGACTTCGCTCCTCCTGGCCTCAGCCGCCCTGTTCTCGCAACTGTCGGGCTGCGGAAAAACGATCGACGCTCCTGTCGTCACCACAAATCCGACGAGTGGTGGTTCGGGGACCGAAGATGGGCTCCCCACCGACGATGAAATTCGCCGTCAGATCGACGAAGTGCTCGATTTCACTTACGAGCGTCGCCGCCTCAACCTGCAGGACCACGCTGCCTGGCAGATTTTGCACGGAGCGCTGGCTTATAAGCGTCAGTTTTTGGTGAGCGATAATGGCAACGATGTTTCGGCGGTCGACCACGTCCTGAAGGGCGGAAAGATGACCGGCTGGAACATGACCCGCGGTGATCTGCTCGACGAAGCCACCCAGCGCTACGGCGTGAAGGCGTTGCTCGAGTCGGGGACCAAAACCGGCCAAGGTCACACCGATCAATGGCTCGGCTACTTGAGCGACTGTCAGCTTCCGCTCGACGAAGTGATGATCGTCGAAGGGAAAGAGCACACGGTGCGCGACTACGTCGAACAGATCGAGCACGACGTGCATCTGAATCCTTATCGCGAATACAGCTGGACCCTGATGGCTCTGACCGCGTATCGCCCCACCAGTTACGAATGGAAAGCTGGCGACGGTTCGACTTGGAACATCGGCAAGCTGGTGGAAATCGAACTCGAGCACAATCTCGACCAAAGCCCCTGCGGTGGTACGCATCGTCTTGTGGGTCTGACGATTGCCCGCAATCGCCACGTCGAAGCGGGTGGCAAGCTCGAAGGTGTTTGGAAAGCGTGCGACGATAAAATCAACGAAAGCATCGCGAAGGCGAAGCAGTTTCAAAATCCCGACGGATCACTTTCGTCGAACTATCTGCAGCGGATCGGTAACTCGGCCGACTTGGCACAAGCGATGGGCTCGGCTGGTCACGTGATGGAGTTCCTGGCGGTCTCGATGGACAAAGATCAGCTGCAAGAACCATGGGTCAAACGGGCGGTGCTGAAGGTTTGCGAAACGTTCCGCAACACCAAGCCTGTGGATGTCGAGTGTGGTGCTCTGTTCCACGCTGCCCACGGGTTGGTGCTCTATCGTCAAAAAGTGTTTGGCCCCCGTTCGTTCGGTCCTGAGACGAGCGAAAAGCCGGCCGCTGCTGCTGCCGATAATGCTCCTGTCGATGAAAAGTCGACCAGCACTGAAACCCCAGCTGCGGTTGTGAAAAGCGAAGAAGTCGCTGAATAGCTGAATAGCAGATGGATGCTGGCGCTCGCTCATCCTTTGCCGCGCGTCAGCAGATGCGCGGATTGCTGGATGAACATCTTCCAGCGCGAGCCCGTCAATTAGGCTCGTTTATTTCAAGCGTGGCTATTTCAGCTCGGCGAGTCGCTTGGCAATTGCGACTCGTTCTTCCTCCGACGCTGCTTTCCGCTCAGCCATTTTCAGATAGCTCCGAGCGACACTCGTTTTCCCTTCCGAGACGAGCGTGTCGGCCTTCGCGACAAGCTCGCGAATCTCGACCAAACGAGCCTCTTCTGCCCGACGCTTCTGCTCGCGAATTTCGGCGACACTCACATCGCCCCGCTCGGCTGTGCTCCGTCCTGCTGCTGCACCGCCCCCCGATTCCGACGCTGCAACCGTTTCTGATCGCTTGAGGATTAGATCCTCTTTCGTAGCGACCTCGTCCTCGTGTGGCTGGGGCATTGGCGACGCTGCGGAACGCTCCGACTGCAGCCGCGACAGTTTTTCGTGCAGCGGACTTTCAGCATCACCGACAACCGGAACGAGCCCCATCACAAACGGGCGCTGCACCGTGTCGCTAAAAAATCCCTGACCGCCGTTGGGAATCGTCACCGAGGGAGCAGCTGAACTTGAGCTTCTGCTACTTCCTTGGTCGGCATAGAGTCGAAAGAAGCCCGACATTCCGCCACTGCGAAATCCGCCGCCGAAATTCGCACCCCCATTGGGATCGCCTGCGGCAAAAGGGGGCTGAACCGGTGGTCCACCAAACTGAAAGAACCACCCCTTCCCAGAGATTCCCCACTGCGTGCCGATTCCTTCGTAGAACCCGCTGCTATTGCCTTGCAGAGGTGCGGTGACGGTCGTCTGCTGAGCAAATGCTGGCTCGGCGACGAGCCAACCGATTGCGACCACCAGCCCGACCTTGAAGGCCTTGGCGTTGGTCATCAGCCCAGATTTTGGTCGCATCGCATCGCTCCTTCGCAGAGACAGCCCCCACTTTGAAATCGTAGCGGCTCGCAGCGGCGCGGGTCAACGATTTCGCGAATCTTCCTCGCGCACAATCGCCGCGAGACCCTCTTGGTAACTCGGGTAAGCGAGCACGGGCTTCAGCTGCGCCATGAGTTTGGCGTTGCTGATTCGCTTATCGCTGGCTGCCCTCGCTGCCGCTGGCGAGCCAATGGCAGGTGTCGCAAATTGCGGAGGCGGGCCTCCCACAATCCGCGCCAACTCGGCGTAATAGTCGCGGCGCAGGGTCGGGCTCCCATCGGAAACCAAGAACAGCTCGCCCCCCATTTTTTGATCGTCGACTGCCAGCACAATGCTCGCCGCGTCGTCGACATGGATCAGATTCAGATAGCCATCGGGTGCGGCGTCGATCGCGCGGCCAGCTGCCAAATCGGCGCGACGCGGAATGCGGTCCGGGCCATAAATGCCCGCGAGTCGCAAAATCGTCACCCGCTCGCTCAGCCGCGATTGCCGCAAAATATTCTCCGCCGCGAGGCAAGCCTTTCCCCCTTCACGGAGCGGCTCGGCTGGCGTTTCTTCGCTCACCCACTCGCCACTGGCACGTCCAAACACGCCGGTCGAGCTGATGTAAATCACACGCTCCACCGAATCGGACAAACTGTCCACTATGTTTTGAGCACTCCGGGCATACACCTCGCCGATCGGCTGCGAACTTCCCCGGTCATAGCCGATCGCAATCACTGCTGTGCTAATTCCAGCGTCGAGCGGCAGCTTTTCGGCCGCAATGTCCCCCACGACCGGACAAAGCCCCCTCTGCTCCAGCAGCGCTCCCTTCTCGGGACTGCGCGTCACGGCGTAAATCCTCTCGGAAGTCGCTTCCTGCGGCTGACTGCGACGAATCCACTGCTCGGCAATTCGGAGCCCTAAGTAGCCCAAGCCAAAAATAATTTTTGCCATCGCGCTGGTCGTCAGTAGATAATGAGGTGGTGCTTTGCTGGCTGGCTGCCGGTCACAAGCCTTGAACAGCTCCGCAAAACGGTTGCTTTCCAAGGGCCATGAACCCGGCCACCCTGCAAGGTGACTCACCTTACGCTCCCCCCTGCTCCTTTCCCAGTCCCTGAGGCTCCTCCGCTAACCACGCACCAGTCCCACCTCACTCGGGGTCCGACAATTCTTGGTCCGCTTGTTCGGCTCGTTTGTAAAGTCCGCCACATTCGACACCGATGCCAGAAAAACTGGCACGCTGCGTCGAGCTCTGGCCGATGACAAATCGAAGAAACGCCCAAGAAAACGTGGTTCTGGCCGGTAGCTTGCAAAACAAAGTTCCCCCGGCGCGCGAGTTGCATCACAGGAGAAGGAAAGCGCGAACCGATGCCGCGATAGCTGCGACTTAACTAGGTCGGGCGATCGTCGTAATCGGAAACTCTTCCGCGACAGGAAGAAAGCGTGAGGAAGTGAGATCGCGGTCAGTAAAGAACCCCTGGATAACGAAAAGGTAAGCCGCCGAGCGGAAAATTTTCCCCGGAATATTCGCATCGATTTGATGAGTTTACGGTTATATTTCCAGTAGCAATGCGAACTTGCATTGTCAGGCAGATGGCAGATTCGGTTCCCAGATTTCATCATACGATTGTTGAATCGCTGCAAAACTTGTCGAAGCGGCTGTAGTGCCGCCCCACCGGTTCCGCGACACACCATCGTTGAAGTTTGCCAGCAGAGGAGGTCGGTTGATGTTGTGGAACTTCCCTAGCTCACTTGCGAGCGGTCTTCGCTCCCGACTCCGCTCAGTTTCCGTCGCGATGCTTGCCGCCTTGGTGCTCGCTGGCGGTAATGCCGCTACGCTGCAGGCCGAGCCCATCACCCCCGGGCCAGTCGCCGCGACAGCCGAACCTGCCAAGAGCGACGAAGTCAAACCCGAAGAGAAACTCGATCGTGGCACGCCGATCTCGGCCCCGGCGATCAGCGAGACTTTGCTGAAAGTTCTTTCCGGCGGCAATCCTGGTGGTATCGCCGACCTGCGTGCCATGCAGGAACATATCCGCAAGATGACCGACAAGCTGATGGAAGTGACCGTCGGCGTTCAGGTCGGTGCTGCTCAAGGGAGTGGCGTCATCATTTCGAAAGATGGCTACGTTCTCACCGCCGCTCACGTTGCGGGTCAGCCGAACAAAGAATGTGTCTTCATCATGCAAGATGGTCGCATGCTGCGTGGCAAGACCTTGGGTCTTGATCGTGGCATGGACGCAGGTCTGATGAAGATCACCGAGGGAGAAAACTTTCCCTATGCCGAAATGGGAAAATCCGACGACCTGAAGGTTGGCCAGTGGTGCCTCGCCATGGGGCATCCGGGTGGCTATCAGCCCGATCGTAAACCGGTCCTTCGGATTGGCCGCATTCTGTTCAGCGAGAAGTCGGTCATCACCACCGATTGCACCTTGGTGGGTGGCGATTCGGGGGGACCACTCTTCGACATGACCGGCAAGGTGATCGGCATCAACAGCCGCATCGCTGGTCCGATCACTGCGAACATGCATGTTCCCGTCGGCACGTTCCAAGAGACCTGGGACCGGATGGTCAAGGGTGAAGCTTGGGGACACTTGCCCGGCAACGAACCGTTTGTTGGTGTCCGTGGCGATGCCGAAGCGAAAGATGCCAAAATTGCCCATGTGTTTCCCAACTCGCCCGCTGAAAAAGCGGGACTGAAGGTGGGTGATATCGTCCTGGAAATGGATGGCGATACCCTCACCGATTTTGCTTCGCTGACCGCTCGTGTGCGGGATCGTCAGCCCGGCGATAAAATGAAATTGAAAGTCAAGCGTGGTGAAGAGATGCTGTCGCTCTCCATCACGATTGGCAAACGCGGCGGATGATGGGTCGATGCTCTTCAGCTGAAAGAAGCAACTGGATCTCGATTCGACGCTTACTCGCACGTTGGTTTAGACTGGTACTGGTTCCGATTGCTAGTACGCCTGCAGCCCCTATGGTTTGAAGCTCCCCTCTGGTTCGAAGGATTGGCCGCATGAAAAAGTTGTTGCTCGCCTTTGCGGTGGTCGTCTCCCCAGTCGTAGCCAATCTTGTTGTCGACACGCCTCGGGCGATGGCAACCGAACGCTCGCATTCACGCGTCCTCGCCGCTTTTCGCGATGTCGTGACCGAATCGACGCAAAGCACGGTTCGCATTTTCTGCGATGGTCGCAAAAGTGCTATGGGAACCGTGGTGAGTGCCGATGGCTATGTCCTCACGAAGGCCAGCGAGCTGCGTGGCAAGGTGGAGTGCCAGCTGCATGATGGTCGGCGGATGGAGGCCAAGATTGTCGGGCGCGATAACGGCCTCGATATCGCGATGCTGAAAATCGAAGCCAAAGATCTCAAACCAGTTTCGTTCGACGGCCCCTCGGCTCCGCCGGTGGGCAGTTTGCTGGCGACCCCTGGTATCGAACGCGATCCCCTCGCGATTGGCATTTTGAGTGTGAGCCCACGCAACATCCCTGCCCCTTCGGGCGCACTGGGTGTGCAGCTCGACACGTCCGAAGATGTGGCCCGCATCGAACAAGTGATGCCCGGCTCAGCCGCTGAAAAAGCAGGCCTGCAAGCCGACGACGTCATCACCCACGTCAACGAAAAGTCGATCAAAGGTCGTCAAGAGATGGTGGAAACCATTCGGGGCTATATGCCTGGCGAACGGGTTTCGCTCAAAGTGAAGCGTGGCAAAGAAGAGCTGACGATTTCTGCTACGCTCGGCAGCCTCGCCACGCTGGTGCATGGTGATCGGGCCGATTTCCAGAACAACTTGGGTGGCTCGCTCAGCACGCGTCGCGCGGGGTTTGTGTCGGTCATCCAGCACGACACGGTTCTCCGTCCAAGTGACTGCGGTGGTCCTCTCGTCGACCTCGATGGCCGCGTGATTGGAATCAACATCGCCCGCGCTGGCCGGGTGGAAAGCTACGCCCTGACCCTCGAAGTGGTGAAGCCACTTTTGGAGTCCCTGATGTCGGGTAATTTGGCGGGCCCTGCTGACAAAGCGAAGGTCGACGATAAGACCGCCGCTGAGATGCCCAAAGAACAACAGCCGACTTCGCAGTCGGTTGAGTAATTAAGAGCGATCTTTTCCGGGCGATCCGGTTCGCTCTTCCAGGCGGAGTGAACGAGCGTGATTGAAAAATTAAAAGCAACGGTAGCCGAACTCGAAGCCGAGTTGTCGCAGGTCGATTCACTCGACGACGAAACGCGCGCTCTGCTGCAGTCGGCTGCCGATGATATCTCGCGAGCACTGGCAGATAAGCCCGATGCAGCTGTGGCAGCCACTGCAACGCAGGAATCGCCGCTGCTCGATGCTGCCGCCAACTTCGAAGCATCGCACCCGAATCTCGCCGGCATTGTGCGTCGTCTCGTCGACGCCATGGCCCAAATCGGAATCTGACGCTGCTCTCAGCAGTCGGATTAGCCTTCAGTCGCTCTAGTTTTACCAAGGCATTTGCTTCGGTAAGGTTAGTCGCGAGGTGAAAGAGAGCCCCTCGTTAGTCGTCGAGGGCTCGCGGGGGAAGCTCGGGAGCTTCGGACCGGAGGAAGGCGGAGAGCAAGATCTGGGCGGCTAGTTTATCGAGATGCGACTTGCGTTCTTTGCGGCTCATTCCGGCGGCAATTAGCATCTCTTCAGCATCTGCTGAGGTGAACCGTTCGTCGAACAAAAAGACCGGCAGCTTGGTGAGTTCCTCGAGCTGTTTGGCGAACTGGCGTGCCTCGGTCGATTTCTGGCTCTCGCTTCCGGTGGTGTGGACCGGAAGTCCCACGACCCAGGCGGCGGCCCGTTCTTCCTGGGCGACACGCTGAAAGTAGCGCGCGTCGGCCTGACCACCGCGGCGGGTATAGTTATCCAGCGGGCTGGCAAACTTTTGTTCGGGATCGGTGATCGCCAGACCAATCCGGACTGTGCCGTAGTCGACCCCAATCAATCGCCCTCGCACCTCATCGCGTCGCATCAGCGTTCCGATCCTTCCACGCTCAAAGTGCAATCGGGCTCGCTGGCGAGTGGCGCAGTGGTGGTCTTGTCGAGCGGAATCGGCTCGCGCTGGTCTGCAGCCACAAAGTGCCCCTCCTGCAAGAAGCGGAGGACGTAGGCCTGCACTTCGGGATTGCTGATGACCTCGCCATGATGGAGCGGCACGACGATCGAATCGGCGGCACCGGGGAGTTTAGTTTCCGAGACCGACAGCACCAGATCGTCGTCTCCAGGAAGGAGCGACAGGAGCGAGGAGCCGGCGGGATGGGCACCTGCGACGATCCCGAACTCGCCTGTGGGGCGAGCCAGACGGGGCTCGATCTGCTTCCATTCGAGGCCGAGCTGTTTGCCACTCGGGCCTGCAACCAGTTTAAACAGGTCGTTGTCGCGCCACATCTTCGCCGCGCGAGCTCCTTGATTGGGTGGCGCAAGCATCACCACGCGGCCCGCTCGGGGATCGACCTTCCAGAGTGGATCTTCTGCACCCGCTTCACCGTAGTAGCGACGAATCACTAGATTCCCGAGGCTGTGGCCAACGAAATGGATTTTTGTCACGCGGCTGCCGAGGCGATCAATCACGCGTGAAAGGCTTTCGGCATGTTCGTCGAGCGTTCGCCGCGTGCTGGCATACGAAACGTGCACCGGCTGCAGGTCCCCTTCGCGCTGCAAGTATTCCCCCAAGCCCTCCATCACATCGCGCGAGCGCAGCAGCCCGTGCAGCGTGACGACCACTTCCCCTTCCGCCGCTGGTAGCGCGCGGAGCTGCTGAATCTCGCGGAGCTGCTGCTCGCAATGTTCGAGCGAGCCGTATGCGTGGCGATAGTTCTGATCGTCGAGCAGCCGATAGTGCCCGGTCATCGAACTTCGCTGAATGCGCCAGCCCGCCTGCACTTCTTCGTCGGTCCAAAACAGCTTGCCGCCGAGCGTCAGGGTCGGAAGGTTCGGAATTGCAGGGCCCGCCACGGGGAGCTTGGAGGTGGAAGGAACCACTTCCGACGGATTGGTTTCGAGCTCAACCCCCTCTTGGCCATTCACTTGAAGCGCTATCGTCAGCAGCGTGCAGCTGACCGCGAGCGCGGCGATGCGAGCGGCGACTAGCGGCCGGGATATCGAGTTTGCCATCCAATTTCGAGAAACCACGGGGATTCTCCAGAGCATGCTTGAGCGGGATAACAAGATATTCTATCCCGTTGTCGATGCTTGGGGCCATTCGAGTTTCGGCTCTGCACAACTGGTCACCCCAGCAGCTTTCCCACAGTGCGCCGGGATAGCCTGCTTAGAGATGCTCTTTCCAGCTCTTTTCGCCGAGTTTTTTCACGATTTCGCGCACCGCTTCTTCCTCGTGCTTGCTAGCGACGAGTGTGGCATCGGGGGTGTGCACGACAATGCAGTCGTCGATGCCGAGGATCGCGACCAAGTGGTCATCAGTCGTGTACACCACATTCCCTTGCGAGCGGATGGCGATCTGTTTGCCGATGAGGGTGTTCCCCTCGGCGTCGGTGCCGTGCGTGGCGGCAAGGGATTGCCAGCTGCCGACATCGTTCCAAACAAACGGTGCTTCGACCACAACCACTGGCTGATAGTGCTCGAGGACGGTGAAATCGATGCTCCGCCCTTTGATCTCGCTGAATTTCGATTCGAAGACCGATTGGAATTCGGGGGTGCCGAAGGCTGCGGCAATCGGCACAAGATGCGCGTACATCTTCGGGTCGTATTTCTCGATCGCTGCGAGGATCGTCTTCGCCTTCCAAACAAAAATGCCGCTGTTCCAGTAGAAATTGCCGGTTTCGAGATACTGCTCGGCAATGCTGCGGGCTGGCTTTTCGCGGAACTGGACCACTTCGAAGCTCGGGGGACGATCGGCCGGGACCGTGGGAACGGGGGCGCCACGCTCGATGTAGCCGAAGGTTTCAGCCGGGAAGGTGGGGCGAATTCCAAACGTGACGATTCGCTCGGGCTGCTCGTCGACAAGCGCGGCGGCTGACGCAACTGCGGTGCGAAAGGCTGCCACAGGTTCGATCAGATGATCGGCTGGCATCACCACCAAGGTGGCATCGGGATCGTTTTTCGCGGCGAGCATCGCGCCGAGCCCCACACAAGGAGCGGTGTCGCGCTTGCACGGTTCGCCGAGAATGCTGCCGCTGGGAAGCTCAGGAAGTTGCTGCCGAATCGGCTCCACCAAATGAGCGGCGGTGATGATGCTGACGCGGCTGGGTGGGAGGAGTCCCGCCAGACGATCGACCGCCATTTGAATCATCGTGCGCTCCCCTGCCAGCTGCAAAAGCTGTTTGGGACGCTCGTGTCGACTGAGGGGCCAGAAACGTGTTCCAGCGCCACCGGCCATGATCAAAGCGTGCAGCATCGTTGAACTTCCTTGCGTAGAGATCGTCAGGGGAAACTTGGGAGAGCCGATCGGCCCCCTTGCAGGTCAGAGAGCTCCTGACGGGGAAAAGTAAGTATCGCGATCGATAACGGTGCCCGGCTTCACACGCGCACGGACTTCGTCGATCGTCGCAGCAAAAGCGGGATGAATTTCCACACGCACCTGCGGCGCGACGTGAGCCCCAGCAGCTTCGAGCCAGCGTCGCGCTTGCGCGATCATGGCGGCGCGAGCCGTGGCGGCGGTGTCGGTTTTTTCGTGCTCGGCGTTCTTCACCGGCGCAAATGCCTCGGCGGGATCAGCCTCTACAACCAGGCTTTTACGGGCAGCGGGAAGCAGGTCGAAAATAAATCGCTCGAAGCGAATGGCGTTGATCGAGGTCGGTTCGACCACCGCGCCACTGTCGTCGATGGTCGGGACTTTTTTGCGGGCAAAGTGAAACGGTAGTGAGGTTTGATCGCGATTGGCTCGAGCCAGGAAGGCGGTGTCGAAGACATGCACGGCCAAATTGCCAGCCCATAATTTCAGGCGACCATCGGCCGACGTGGCACGCGCTGCCGACTCGGGTAAGTCGACATACTCGATCACTTGCACTTTGCCATCGACCTCGACCACATTCCCCACACGCTCGAGCGGATGACGTTTTTCGACCACCTGCGTCGTCATTTCACTTTGCGCGAGGACGTGGCTGCCGAGCAGCAGTTCGCTGCAAACTTGCAGCAGCGGGTTATCGATCTGGCCGTAGAAAATTTGCGTAATACCGCGCGCCTCGGCATCGGCCAGACAGCCACTTTCGGCGAGGGCTCGCAGCATGCCGCCGTGGCCATCGGGGCCGAGAAAGAGCGAACTCGGGCTGGACATCAGCAGCCGATTCCACTGCTCGTCGAGGGCCCACATCACGTTTTGGCAAAAGATCCGCACGCTGGTGCGAGGCTTGCCAAAATAGTTGTTTTTCTCCAGAAATTCGCGTGTTAGCGCGTCGGTGGCGGGGCTCGTCATGATGTAGAGCGGGATCGTTTGCCCGTAGCGCCGCTCGACACTTGAAAGCTGCGAAATCAGGATGTCGAACAGTGTGCGCTGCGACAGCGGAGCGAGCTGATAGAATCCTTTGGGGAGTTCAAATCCGAGTCGCGAACCAAGACCACCTGCCACGAGAATCATCGCCACTTGGCCGCGCGTCAAAAGGTCGGCGCCAGCGGCGAGCGCCTGATCGCGATCGATGGCGCCCGAGCCATCGAGCCGCATCGCCGGTGGCGCAGTGGCTCGCGCGGCAAGCGCTTCAAACAGCTGTGCTTGGGCCGCGCTGCTATCGACTCCCGATGAGAGCAGCTGTCGACCTTGCTCGCGCAGTTCCGCCAAGAGCGCTAGATCGAGCGCATCGATTTGGTTTCCGAGTTGCTGCTTCTCGGTGCCGCTTAGTTCGTCCCAAAATCTTGCCAAATGCTCCTGACCATGAGGGGCCAAATGCAGGGCCAGCGTCTGCCGGTCGAGCGTGTGAGCTGGGCCGGGAAGCCAGGTGCGCGGAGAGTGGGCAAGCGAGGTCATGAGCAAGTTCGCGAAGGGACGCGGAAGAGGGATTCGGAGAGAGGCGAGCGCGTTTAGAACAGCTGTCCCTTCACGTAGGCATAGGCCAAATAGCACAGGATCGGAAACATCAGGAAGATGGTTCCGTACGTGAAAATCGAAGTCCAGGTGTTACGAGGCCAGCGTGCCATCGACGTCGTGCTTTACTAATTCGGAAAGTGAAAACGGCCCCCAGCCGACCGTTTCGCATGGCTCGGGACAACAGCTCTAGGATACCTCCTCGGGGAAATCAGGCCAATGCGTCTGTGCGGTGGCGGGCAGCCGATCGAACTCTGCTAGAGCGCGCGAGATCGTCGCGCCGAGGCAACCACGACCACCGCGCGATGGCGTAGAATCGGTGAAATACCGGTTTAATTCTCTCGCGCAGGTAGCCGCTCTATGTCATTTCGCTTCCCCCTCGGTCTGCTGCTGCTCCTGGCCGCGAGCTTCGCTCATCCTGCACCACTGCTTGCTGCCGACGAAGTGGCCGAGCCGGTCACGATTCCTCTCGCGCCCGGATCGGTGGTCGAGCTGGCGAGTGTTGCCCAGGGGCAAAAGCTGCTGGCGATCGACGACGACTTTTCGCGGCGCCTCACGACGTTCGACATCGCCTCGCGCGTGCGCGGTGTTGAAAAACCGACCAAGGCCGACTGGCAATCGCAGCTGGTGGCCGAGGTGATTGCCTGGGATGCCGAAACGACTGCGCGGCTGCGAACTATTTTGGGATCGATGGAAAAACGCCTTGCGCGATTCGATCTCGCGCTGCCAGCGACCATCTATCTGGTGCAAACCACGGGTCGCGAAGAGAGCCATGCTGCCTACACGCGGGGCGACGCGATCATGCTCCCCGTGCGACTCGTACGCGGCGACGATCGTTCGCTCGAAACGTTGCTGCTGCACGAGCTGTTTCATGTCCTCAGTCGCAAGAATGCGGCGCTGCGGCGCGCGATGTACCGCATCGTGGGCTTTGAGGAGATCGCGGAAATCGAACTTCCCCCATCGATTGCCGATGCCAAAATCACCAACCCCGATGCGCCACGACTCGACGTGGTGATCTCGATGGCTGTCGACGGCCAACTCGTGCATGCCGTGCCGCTGCTGCTGGCCGAGCCGCCCGTGTTTGATCCCTCAGCTGGCAAAGGGATGTTTGCTTACATGAAGTTCAAACTCGTTGAGGTCGAAGGTCTGCTCGATGCACAAGCGAAGCTCATGTGGCGCGTGAAAATGCAGGAGGACGAGCCGGTCACGATTTCCATCACGCCGAACTTCGAGCCCTATTTCAAGAAGATCGGCAGCAACACACGCTACATCATTCATCCCGAAGAAGTGCTCGCCGATAACTTTGCTTATCTCGTGCTCGAACGCGACGATCTGCCGACCCCGCGCGTGACCGACGAACTAGGCCGCCTCTTGCTCAAGCCCTGAGCGCCGCGCGATTAATTGCTGCCGTGTTAGGTCGCGATCAGCTGACTCTGGGGGAGCAAATCGCGCAGCTGCTCGAGCACGGCGAGTTGCTCGGGCGCGCGACTTTCGAGCGTGAACTCGCGCGAGTTGGAACCTGTCACTGCAATGGAAAGTCGGTAGAAATCCTCAGGAAAAACGTCGGAAACACGCTCTCCCCACTCGACAAACGACAGCGCTGGGCTCGCCAAAGTCTCCTCGCCACCAATCGCCAGGAATTCGTCCGACGTCGGCAAGCGATAGGCATCAAAATGCTGCACGGTTTTGGCTGCTGTGTAAGTGGCTTGCAGCACAAACGTGGGGCTGACGACATCGTCGGCGCTCCCGCCAAGCGCTTCGACGAGCAAGCGGACCAGCTGCGTTTTGCCAGCTCCGAGTGTCCCTTCGAGCGAGACCACGCTTCCCGCAGGAAGTGCGTGAGCCAGCGCGTGAGCCAGCGCTGCGGTTCCCTCTAAGTCGTCGGCATGGAAGATGAGTTTACTCATGCGCGGAACTGATGCTCGTAGCCTCGAATCGTCAGCGCGCGAAGCGAACCATCAGCTGCGCGAGCAAAGATCCCACGTGCACTCGTGATTTCGCCGATGCTCTGGGCTGCGAGGGGATCACTCGGCGCGATCGTCAGCAGCAGTTCGAAATCTTCGCCATCTGCCAAGGCATGCTCGAGCGCAAATGCTTGAAGTTCATCGGGCGTAGCGGTGGGGTGCTCTTGAAGCGACAGCCGCACAGCATCGGCGTGGACTGGAATTTTATCGAGGTCGAGAACAGCGCCACACTGGCTTGCTTCGCAGAGTCGCGCCAGATCGATCAGCAGACCGTCGCTGATATCCATCGCCGCGGTGACTTGTGCCGAGCGGCGCAGTTGCTGCGCTTCATTCACTCGTGGGGTGAAGGTGAATTGTCGCTCGAGAATGCTCCCCCCTAGCGCGCCGGTGACATGCAGTTTATCACCGACCCGCGCCGTGCTTCGGAGCCACGCTTCACCCGGTTCCACTTCGCCCCACACCGTGATGCTGATTGCCAGCGGACCATCCCAGCTGTTGGTGTCGCCACCAGCGATGGCGAGCTGAAACTCGGCTGCCAGCGGCAAGATGCCATCGAACAGCTGACGTACGAGTTGTTCGCCCCCTTGGCGTGGCAAGGCCAGCGAGATGACAGCCCCCACAGGCACAGCCGCCATGGCTGCCAGATCGCTCAGATTGACCGCGAGCGATTTGCGCCCCACCAGCACCGGGTCGGTTGAAGCAAGCAGGAAATCGACCCCATCCATCAGCATGTCGGTGGTGGTGACGAGCTGTTTGCCCGGCGTGACGCGCGTGATCGCTGCATCGTCGCCAATGCCGACCACGAGCGCAGGATGGGGCAGCACGCGATGTTTTATCGCGGAAACAATCTGCTGCTCCATCGGACGAAATCTCGCGGCGAAAAACTCGAAACCGGTCGGACACCTGAAGATCAGGGACCCGGGAAAAATTTGCTTCCCAGATTATGACCGATCGAGTCGCCGCTGGTGAGTGCCCAGGCTGATGACCAGGCACTTGGGGTTCACACTACTAAGGCTTCGTACGCTCGGCTACACGCAAGTGACCATAGAGCGTGTCGCTCCCCCGGATGATGTAGAAGATCACCGGATTGAGTCGCGACAGGTCTTCGCGGTCGAGAACGTAGGCGATGTTCTCGAGCGAAATCGTTTCCCACACATGCATCCCCACCAGGACGTCGCCACGGCGAATTCCTTGAGCAGCAGCCGGGCCTTCGTCGCGAACGGCTGTCACTCGCAAACCACCACGATAGCGGCTTCCGAGGTTACGAAACTCGGTTTCGTCCATCGGGGCGAGTCGCAAGCCGAGCAGGTCCCACGCCTTGTCGGAAAGTGCGGGACGCGAAGTGTTTTTCAGAGGGCTGAGGGTGATCGACATGCTCACCGTTTCGCCGTCGCGGAGCACTTCGACAGGAACTTCTTCAGTCGCACCACGGCCGAGCAGAGCGAGTTCGATATCGAGCGAGCGTTTCACTTCGCGATCGCCGATCTTGCTAATCACATCGCCCGATTTGAGCCCCACTTTTTCAGCCGGGGATGACTCGCGAGCCATCGAGACGGTGAAGATCCGTTGCTCGGGTTCGTGTTTGGTGTTGCCAGCGATGCCGTGCATGGTTTGATCGATGCGTTCGATGCTCATCAGCTTGGCGGTCACTTCGAGCGCCTCGTCGATAGGAATGGCGAAGCCGATTCCTTGAGCACCGACACGAACTGCGACATTGATGCCGATCACTTCGCCATCGATGTTCATGAGCGGTCCACCCGAGTTGCCTGGGTTGATGCTCGCGTCGGTTTGAATCAGGTTTTGATATTTTTGTTCGTCGCTCACCTGTACGGTGCGATGCAGGGCGCTGATGATCCCCCGCGTGACGGTGTGTTCGTAGCCATAGGCGTTGCCGATGGCGATCACTGGTTCGCCCGTCATTAAATCGCAGCTAGTGCCGAACTTGATGACCGGGAGTGGTTCTTTGGTATCGACCTTGATGACGGCGAGGTCGGTTTTGGGATCGTGAGCCACCAATCGGGCTATAGTGCTGCTGGCGTCGTGGAGCGACACCTGAATATTGCTCACCCCATCAACGACGTGGAAATTGGTGAGGATATAGCCCCGAGCATCGAAGACGATGCCGGTTCCCATGCCGTTCACCTGGCGCACGTTGTCGCTGCCATAGCCAGCCGAGGTCGCGACATCAGCGCGGACGGTTTTACGTCCGTGGATGTTCACGATCGAGGGGCCAGCTTCGTTCACCGCTCGAACAATAGCGGTGCGGCGCAACTCGGAGGCACGAGCCTGAGGGAGCGTGGTGCTAGCGATTCCAAGTGCCGCGGTTGCGATTAGCAAGCCGTGGAGCCAGGGACATCGCGATGTTGAGCACAAGCGTGTTCGTTGCATGAGGGGCTCGTCAGCGTAGGTCGAAAGTCGCTGGTTCGTGGGTCGCCTGGTCCACCGCCACTGCCGACTATGCTCGCGGGAAGGGATGAGCAAAGAAGTGGCGTCATGTCGAGCGGTCCGATTGTTCCATCGGTCCTACGCCAATCGAGGCTTCAAAACGAGCCTGCTCGCCCGCAGACTCCCCCCAGGTTGAACTGAAGATGTGACGATTGCGAAGTTTGGGGGCTTCGGGTGTCTAATACGGTCGGGTGTCGAGCGAAGCATCCATCAGCGGGGATTGCTATCAACCGTTAATGGCTAACTGGGTTGCCTAAATCTCCAAAACCGCGCATGTTCTGCAGAAAGAACAGATAGTCGCTAAGTGCGCAATGCATGGAGTTCGCGCGGGCGTTTACCGAGGGCAAACAGGGCTGTTGGGGACGCTCGAAGATCGGTCGCTGATCGACCTGTCGCCCCGAAAGAGAGACGCGCGAACTACGGAAGAGGTTCGTGCATCGGCTGAGGGGTCGGAACTGGTGCTGGCAGCAGATCGCTCGGGCTTGGAGAGAAGCGTGCCGGCTGAACGAGCGAAGGTTCGAAGACGGGCCGGGCCGGAACAGGATGGAACATTGGCGTCGGCGACTTCGGAGCCACCGGAAACGTCATCTTCTCTTGGGCATGCCGCAGGTGCGAAGCAGCTCGGCTGAATGTCAGCCCTTCACCATTCCCAAGGGGTACTCGGCAGCGTTCGCAGCCCCTATCACTACAGTTTGAGCAGTGTAGCGAAGCTGGGCTGCAGTAGGGATCACCGCACGCCCCGCCATACGGATCGCAGCCGGGCTCGCAGCGGGCGGCATTCACGACGTGTGTGGCGAGTGTAGTGAGCGGTCCACCGCAAAGATTTCCCTGGCAATCGTTGCATCCTGGGCCGCAACTGGGGCCAGTTTGGACGGCATGCGGTCGCATCGGCTGTCCCGCCGCTGGTCCGTGCGGCATCACCGTGCATCCAGCTAGCGACAAAGCGACCAGCATCGCAGTGGCGGCAAGATAGGCAGGTTGGCGAGCGTACTTCACGGCAAAGTTCCGACAGGACGTCTAAAGCGAGGCTTCCTCTATCGCCTGCTTATCGGAACGGATCGGCGGCAAGCTTTAGCCGATCGGCAGAGCTTCGCCAGGTCGTAAAGTTGAAGTGAGCTACTGTGACTTCCTAGGTTGTGCAGTTTAACAGCCGAGAAGTGATCTACTTCTTCGGATCGATCATGTCGGCGATCGAGGGGGGCTGTTGCCGTTTGATCACCAGCTGCAATAGCTGCAGGATCAAAAAGATGGCAATCGGCACGAGCAAGTACGCGGGCCAGTAGCGCCAGACAGCCCAGTTGCGAAGTGGCAGCTGCAGACCCTCGACGATCGTGGCGAGCATCACGGCACCGAGGGCGACCATCAGCAGCAAACAGCCTCCCACCGCCATCACTCCTTTAAAGCTCTCTTCCTCGTTGATTTCTTCATTGAGGAGCTCGATCGTTCGGCCTCGTTCGATACTACGGTCGACCGCAGAAGCGGCCTCGACATCGCGGACAGCTGTCAGCCACGTCGCGCCGGTCGTAAGTGTTTCCGCAGCCACTTTCTCGCGCGAGAGTGCGAGTTTGGCAAAATCAGCGAGGACCGCTTGGTAAGGATCGATGGCTGGCAAATCGACGGCTGTATTGCCAGCTGGGGTGACAAGTTCCAGCTTCCAGTCGGCAAAAGCGGGAGGCATCGTCAGCACGCCCCTCCCCCGCGAGCCGACAAGCACGACGCGCGAGTGGTCGCCAGTCGCAGGAATCTCGACGCTCCAGCGAGCTGGAAACGGCACTTCGCCGGTCACATGCACATGCAAATTGGCCAGTGGCGGCAGTGTCTTGGGGCCCGAGATATAGGGATCGCGATGCTTGGCGGTTGGTCCCGTGGCGCTGATGGCTCGAATGCGCCCCAAAATCGGACGCAGGAGCGATAAATCCCGCGCCAGCTGCACCAGCACGCTCGATCGGCTGCGATCTTCCAGCGGGCGATGAAAAACGAGTTGCTCGATTGCTCCGAGCGGCGATTCTTCCCCGGCGAGTTGCCACGTTTCGAGCAGCGCCACTGCCGGGTGATAGGCGTCGGGCGAAAACGGCACGATCACTGCTTCGACATCGCGGCGGATCATTTCCACTTCGAAGCCAAGCATCGTTTCGCAGGCGGGATGAACGACCAGCAGCGGAACGGCGGCTTGCGTGAGCTTGCGTAGCTGTTCGGCCCGCATTTCGCTTGCCTCGAGACCCTGCGGCAGTCCGGCGACAATGGCTCCATCGACCAGCGACCCGAGCAACAGCCCTTCCCAGTCGCTGCGCAGCTGCACTTCGGGGGCGAGTTTGCGCAGCTGGTCGCCGCGAGCATGGACGTCGTAGGCAAACAAGATCGAGTGACCGCTGCTCACCGCGCAGCGCACCAGCTCGATCGAGGTATCGCAAATTCCAACAACCGCAAGTCGCATGGGTAGGATCAGACGAAGAGGTGAGCAGCAGCGCGAGATTCGTTCAGCGCGTCGTAATTTGATTTATTGTAGACCGCAGGCTACTACCCTGTGGAAGCGCAGGCGAAAATCGCGGCGTTTCGCGATGAGCCAAGCAGCTGCGGCCCCCAGTGATCGGCCCACAGTTGTCGGCCTTACCTTCGACGCTCGCTAGACGCGGCGAATGTGAAATCCGCCATCCACATCGATCCGCTGACCGGTGCTATAGCGGAGCACCCCCGAGGCGAGCATCACCACGGCATCGGCCACTTCTTCAGGCTCTCCCCAGCGACGAATCGGGGTGAGGCCTTCGGCAAACAGCTTGTCGTATTTTTCCTTCACCGGCGCGGTCATGTCACTCGAGATCACCCCGGGGCAAACTTCGTAAACGAGAATGTTGTCCCCCGCGAGTCGGTCGGCGAGGAGCCAGGTCATCATTTGCATTGCCGCTTTGGCCATGCAGTAGTCGGCCCGGTTGGTAGAAGCGGCGTAGGCTGAAATCGACGATACGTTGACGATCGTGCCCCGCTCGATCACGCCGCGCGAGCGCAGCTCGATCATTTCCCGCGCACATTGCTGCGCGAGGAAGAAGGGACCTTTGAGGTTGGTTGCAAACACCGTATCAAAACTCGCTTCCGTCGCTTCCAGCAGATCTTTGCGACCGGGTGAAGTGATGCCAGCGTTGTTGACCAGCAGATTGAGGTGCCCAAAACTGGCGAGGGTGGCCTGCGTTAAAGCGTCGCGGCCGGTCGAGGTCGCCACATCGGCGGCGACAGCAATCGCGCGGCCCCCCAGTTTTTCGATCTCGGAGACCACCTCCTCCGCTGCATCGCGGCGCGAGTGATAGTTCACCGTCACGTCGTAACCTGCTCGGGCGAGCGCGAGGGCAATCGCGCGGCCAATGCCACGCGACGAGCCTGTCACTATTCCCACCGGACGCTGCGGAGATTGAACCTGAATGGTGGCGGGCATGCTCACTGCGTAACTTCCTCGCTCTAGAGCGCAGCTCATTTTTGGTGATGCGGCTAGTCGTCTGTCTGGCGATCCATGTCAGGTTGATGGGGGTGGCTGTGCTGTGCGTAACTCAGCACAGTTCTGGACCTTTAGAGATACTCGCTGCTGGACAAGCCAGCAGTGTCACCCGATTTTGCATGACACGAATAGTCAGACGGACTACTAGGTCGTCAATTTCCGGCAGGTTGACGAGCGCCACACACGCTACTCGTCCAGCTGCTAGTTCGCCAGGATGGGTCCGAAGATACCAAAACCAATGCCGGCGAGGATCAAGATTGCGCCGCCGATGATGCGCCCCCAGCCGATCAGCACCGCCATGTTGCCCCGATGCGTTGGCTCGCTGCCGGTCGCCTGCATGATGAGCCGCCGAGCCCCGGTCTCCTCCGCCTCTTGCGTCTGAATGTTGTTGCGGCCAACCATGATCAGGATCAGTCCGATCAAGATCATGAGAGCGGCCACTCCAAACTTCACGAACGAGGGTGTGGTTTCGGCTTGCTGGGCCAGTAGCGGGGTAGCAGCGCCAGCAAGGGAGTCGATGGGGAGGTGCATCGTCAGGTCCTTGGGAGAGAGACAAGGAGACCAAGTTCCAAAACTTCGATTAGTATGCCACGACAGCTGCGCCGATGCGAAACGATATTCTCGAATATTTCTGACACACATCGCGCCGAGCATCACCCGATGCGCATGAAAAAGGCTCGGCCTGCCAGAAGCAAGTCGAGCCTTTCGTGTTCCCTGGCACCGGGGCGACCCGAAGGCCACCCCGGTGCTCAGTAGAAGCTTCACCGTGAAGCGCGAGCTGTCAGCCACTGACCCAGAAGCAGCTGACAACGCACTTAATTGCTTCGACCCAGGAGGGAGGGTTGCTCGCTCGTTCCCGCAAACTAACGAGCAGACGGTGAAGCTTCAGAGTGTATGTTTCTGATGCGGAGTGTTACTCCCAAAGTTTTTCGGGCATGACAAGAGCAGTTTTTGACGAGCCAGGCACTTCGCAAACGAAGTGTTTATGCGGCTCGCGAAATTGGCATCGGCGTGAGCGACCGCAGCGGCGCATCGAGGGCGTCGGCGATCTCGGCGATGCTAACTTCGAGCAACTGCCCCACCGCAATCGCAGCGGTGAGTGGCAACGTACGATCGCGCGAAAAACTGTTTCGCACACTCGCACGCTGGTCGCAGGCAAACCAAACCATTTGGCAACGGGCCGTGGACAAATCATCCAGCAGCGCGTCGCACGAACCGACCAAAACCACAAGCTGCGAAGCGTCGAGCGTGGCAATCGTTTCGCGTGCCCGACGCAATTCGTCGCTTGAAGTGGGCGGAGTAATAACAACTACCGCAGGTCGGCACAACCTCAAAAAACTAGCGTTTTTCTCGGGGATTAACTCGATTACGGCAAAATCGTCGAGCGTTTCGAGCTGCAAAATCTCCAGCGGCAATTCGGGACGCGAGCTGCTGGCCAAACAGAGCGAGGCATTCCAGCTCGAGGCAATCACGTCGTACACCAGTTGGGTTGTCTCGGCGCTGCGCTCTCCCATCACCATCACGATCTTCCCCCGGTATCCATCGCGCAGCTGCCAGGCTAGTTCGACTAGCGCCGCGACCGGGTCGTCGACCTCGAGGCTGAACGCCCCTGCCCAAGGGAGCGCTTGATGCTTGCTGGTGACACACCCAATGGCGCCGCGCGCAAAAGCCTCTTGCGTGGCACTGGTATCAGCAGCATGCGGCGCCAGGGACGTGGGGGCATCGAGCTGCCAGAAGAGATCGCCCCGTCGCGCTTCGTAGCACGACAGGACCACACGAAAGATCGGTTCCCAGACGCCACCTTTGGGCGGCGCTTGCGACATCCGCAGCGAGCCTCCCAAAGCATCCGCTAGTTGCTGGATTGAAAGATCGAGCATCGTCGCTTTCCTTCGCAACTAGTTAGATCGAGAAGCCTCGAGAAGAGAACTGCATCGCCAAACGGCGCTCGTCTGCGTTTTTGCGCATCGAACTCCAGGCTCAAGCGGCAAGCATGCGCTCGACGAGGCATGCTGCCTGCTGTTTCAGAGAGTGCTCGCCGCACTCTACCCAAAGATTTTCAGCTGAGGTTTGGCCAGTTCGCGCTGACCACTTTCGTACAGCCACGTGAGCGCCACTTCGCGATCGTCGTGACGCACTTTATGAGTCCCTACCAGATGCGAGGTCCGGTCGCCGTGACCACAAATCAGCACGCAGTCTCCCGGCTGAGCATGACCAAGCGCCCAGCGAATCGCTTCCGCACGTGTCGGAATGAAATGGGCTTTGGCAGGTCGATGAAAACCGTCGAGCAGCTGATGCGTGATCTCGCGTGGGGATTCGCGGCGGGGATTTCCGCTGGTGATCACCGCCAGATCAGCTCCCTGCTCAGCGACCCGCGCGAGCATCGGCCGAGCGTCGCGATTTTTCTCGCCGGAGGCCGAAAACACGAGCAAAACACGTCCTTTGGTCACGCGCCGTGCGGTCTTCAGAGCGATCGCCAGCGTGTCGGGAGTGCTGGCGGCATCGACGATCACGCCAAACTCTTGCCCCACTTCGAGCCGCTGCATACGACCCGGCAGGTAGGTGACATTTTCGATGCCACGCACAATGGTCGAGAGTTCGATGCCGAGCGAAAGTCCCACCGCGACAGCCGATAAACAGTTGGCCACATGAGCATCGCCGATGATGCGCGAGCGGACTTGAATCGTCTCATCACCAGCGGTGATCGTGAAACGTTGCTCGGCGATGGAGCGGTCGATCACACGAGCGCTGATGTCGGCTTCCGCGTGCAAACCGACGGTGAGCGTGGGGCAGGCGAGTGATTCGAGCAGCTGTCGGCTGCGGTGATCGTCGGCGTTGATGATCGCCAATCCACCCGGCTTGAGATGCGAGAAGATCCGCTTCTTGGCCGCTAGGTAATTTGCCGCCGAGCCATGCTCGCTGGTGTGGACGTTGCGGAGGTTGGTCAGCACGGCAATATCGAGCGAAGTGCCGGCCGTACGGCGCTGCGAAAGGCCTTGGCTCGACATTTCGATGACCGCAGCGGCTGCTTTGTTTTTCACCATGCGCGACATCCACCACGCGAGCTTGGGAGAACGTGGTGTGGCGCACTTGGTGCTCACTTGCTCGATCGAGTCGCTATAGCCGAGCGACGAAATCACGCCGCACGCTTGGCTGGCTGCTTCGAGCACGCTTGCCACGAGCATGGCGGTGGCTGTTTTGCCGTGCGAGCCGGTGATGCCGATGGTGCGCATCTTGGCCGAGGGATTCCCGACAATCGCGTGCGAGATGATTCCGAGCGCTTCCCGCGCGTCGGGAACAATCGCCTGGGGAATCGCCAAAGGGAGCAGCTGTTCGGTCAGAATGGCTGCGGCACCGCGCTCGATCGCCGCTTGGCAGCGGGAGAGCAAATCGGTGTGATCTTCAGCTTCAGGAATGAACAAATCGCCTGGCTCGCAATCGACTTCGGTGGTCGAAATAGCGGAGCAAACGATGTCCTGCCCTTTGGTGAACTGCACTTGTGAAAGTACGGTTCGGAGCGAAATACCACGGAAATTCTGGGTCGGAATGATAGCGTCGGGCATCACCACTGGCCTCCTTGCCAATCGGGTCTGCGAAGTTCGGGAGTGTCGTGCGGTGGTCAGCTAGTCGCGTCGATTGGGCAGCTCTCGAGCGACTTGATATTGCGGGATCAAGCACGCACCGAGATTGCCAGCGGCTGACTGATTTTGCTACTCACTCAAGCTGCATCCAGCGGCTCGCGAGTGGCACACGACGGGAGCGAATTGTCAGCAGATTGCTCTGCGGGTCAAGCCGAAATCGCGAACCAAAACAGCTTGGAGGATGTCTTTAGCTGCGTGCTATCGCTGCTGGCCCCTGGAGCTAGCGGGCCCGCTAGCATCCTGCAGCATCGCCGAGAATCACTCGACAAAGAGCAAGCTCAGTCGTCATAAGTTCTTGGAGAACTATTTCACAACTCTTGATTACTTCGTGGCAAAAATCGATGGCAGAATATCGCTGGAATACCTCTTCGTTCGCCGAAAGCTACGATCAGTCGGCGCATGCCGTGCACCCTTACTACCTCGAACTGCAAGACTGGCTCCTGGCGAATTTGCCGATCAGCGGCGAGCAGCCCGTGATTGTTGTCGATCTGGGGGGCGGCAGTGGTCGGCTGATGGAGCGCATTCTCGACCAGTTTCCAGCGGTCACCGGCGTGGTGGTCGATCAGTCGCAGCCTTTCCTGGCTATTGCCGAGCGACGACTGGCCCGCTTTGGCGCGCGGGCTCGCTGCGTTCTCGCGCGGCTGCAAGATCCGTGGGAGGAGCAAACCGGCAACCGCCTGGCCGCTGTGGTGAGCATGTCGGCCATTCACCATTTGCTCCCCGAAGAAAAACAAACGCTCTATGGCCGCATTGCCGCCACACTCCTCCCGGGCGGCGAACTGCTGAACGCCGACGAAGTGCGACCAATCAGCGACGCCGAATATCGTCGCGAAGTGCTGCTGTGGAACGATCACATGCTCGCCGGGCTTGCCTCGGGAACGATTTCCTCGGAATTTCAAACCGCTTACGAAAAATGGCATCGCCGCAACGTTGAGTTCCCCGATGCACCCCGCGCCAGCGGCGACGATTGCCTGCAAACGGCAGCCGATCAGCTGCAATATTTTGAATCAGCGGGGCTGGTGGCCGACCTGCCATGGCAGAAGTCGATTTGGGGGGTACTGCGGGGCCGAAAACCGTTGCGCTAAACTCTCCGCCACTGTGTCTACGCTGGTGAGGTCAGAAAGCCCGCAAACATTCAGCGGTAATCGTTGATCTTAGGGCGGTGAGGCTTGCCGCTAGAGCCAGTTCGATGGTATTCTCTACGCCGCTAGGGGTGGCGAGCGCCATCCTGGCTAACTCCGTAGGCGAGCGAGCTGTTTTCGATGCGCAATGTGATTTCCTTGGTGCTTGGCGGCGGTCGCGGCACCCGTCTCTATCCGCTCACGAAGTATCGCAGTAAACCGGCGGTTCCACTGGCGGCCAAGTACCGTCTGATCGACATTCCGCTGTCCAATTGCATCAACAGCGGCATGAACAAGATGTATGTCCTCACGCAGTTCATGAGCGTGAGTTTGCATCGCCATATTCGTCAAACCTATCGCTTCGATCACTTCAGCGGCGGGTTTGTCGAACTGCTGGCAGCTCAGCAAACGATGGACGACGAGAACAAGGCCTGGTACCAAGGGACTGCCGATGCGGTGCGCAAGAATCTGCGCTATATCCAGCAGCCCGGCATCGATTATGTGCTGATCCTTTCGGGCGATCAGCTCTACCGGATGGACTACCGCGACCTGCTCAAAACGCATCAGGAAACTGGCGCCGACGTCACGATTGCCGGTATGCCTGTCGATCGCCAAATGGCAAGCGCTTTGGGCATCATGCGCGTGGGGGATGATGGTCGTGTGAACGGCTTTCTCGAGAAGCCCAAGACCGACGCCGAAATCGATATGGTGAAGATGGACCCCTCGTGGATCGAAGCCCGAGGCATCGAAGCACGCGGCCGCGACTGCGTTGCCAGCATGGGCATCTACATTTTCAATCGCGACACGCTGGTGGAAGTGCTCAGCAAAACCACCTACCACGATTTCGGCAAAGAGATTTTCCCCGCATCGGTTCGGGCCAAGCGCGTGCAGGTTCACCTGTTCGACGGCTATTGGGAAGATATCGGCACGATCAAAGCGTTCTACGAAGCCAACCTCAGCCTGGCTCGTCACGAACCACCGTTCCAACTCGCCACACCCGACGCTCCGATTTATTCGCGTCCCCGCTTTCTCCCCCCGACGCTGCTGGAAGGTGCGACGGTCAAGGAAAGTCTCATCGCCGACGGCTGCAAGATTGGCCGTGGCGCGGTGATCGAGAACAGCGTGATCGGCCTCCGCTGCATCATTGGCGAAGGGGTGACGATTCGCAACAGCGTGATCATGGGTGCCGACGTTTTCGAGCACGAAAGCGACATCAAAAAGAATCATCGCGAAGGGCGACCCCCGATCGGCATCGGCAGCGGTAGCTACATTGAAGGGGCGATCATCGATAAGAATTGCCGCATCGGCCGCAATGTGCGCATCATCAACGAACAGCGCGTTGAAGAACGTGGTGAAGAAGAAGCCTGCGTCATCCGCGACGGCATCCCCGTCGTCGTCAAAGAAGGTGTCCTCTACGACGGCTGGCGACTGTAAAACGACGGTGACAGTGGCCGAACCACAGCCATTTCTACACGCATGGAAATGGCAATGGTGTTAAACTAGACCAGTTACTGCAAGGAACAATATTGAAAGTAGTGTTTTTGGGTGGTATTTGTAGTTGCCGGTGAGTTTTGCCCGAGGAGCAATCTGATGTCGTCGACCCTTGAATTCGGATCGTTACACCAGTCGACAATCGCTCTATCGGCCGCTGCATTTGGCCCTACTATTTCAATTGCGACTGGTCAGCGGGCGGCTTTGCCCGTCGGAAATTCCATCATGCACGCAATCGCGTTTGATATGGATACCGATACGCTCAAAAAGACTTACGGCGCGGAATCTTATAACAACGCCTATGCCGATATCCGCAAAGTCTTGGCCAAGCACGGTTTTGAATGGCAGCAAGGTAGCGTTTATTTCGGCGAACCGAAGACCGTCGATTCAGTTAAATGCGTCCTCGCCGCCATGGATTTGGCCCGAACCTATCCTTGGTTTTCGCTCGCCGTGCGCGATATTCGCATGCTTCGCATCGAAGAACGCAGCGACCTCATGGCCGCCGTCAAAGATGCTGTCCGCTAGGGCCAACCAACCTATTTTGCCCCGTGGCTCGATAGCAGCTGCTGGAAATGGTTCCAAAAGTTGGTGTGCTTTTGGTAGAGCGAAGGCTCCATGCGGTGCTTCATGAAGTCGAGGTTGTCGAGCTGCGACTGGGTTGCCTCGAGGAACGAATAGCCGCCGCTCATTAGTGGATTACGGAACTCGGGATCGCCCGGCTCGTAGTGGTGCGAGTATTGACCCTGGGCGTCGACGTACATGTTCGCAAGGAGCAGCGGCAGCTTCATTTGCAACTCGTACATCATCTTATCCCCCGGCTCGAGATTGGCGGTCGCTTCGTCCCAGGCAGCCACCACTTCGCTGGGAGTCGTGCTATCGGGAAAACCGATCCGATAGCCAATGCCCGATTGCGTCAGCCCATCGTGGTTGAGGTCGACCCCAGCAGCAGGTGGCAGTAGCAGATTGAGCGCCCCCTCTTCGGTCAGTTCGTCGACACCGATCGGACGGGCCAGCAAATGCACCTGCTGAATCGTCGCCAGCTCCTCTTTCGAGAGGCTTTTGACGAACGACTGCGGATCGACATAGCCACCCTCGCTGTGGGCTCGCGCCAGGATCTCGCCAAAACCTTGCTTCAGCTGCTCGGGGTCGATGTCGCCAAAGTCGCGCTGCGACGGTGGTCCATCGAACCAGCTGCTCCAGGCCGTTTGCAGGGATGTTTCGAGCGGCTCGTCGGTTTCGATCGCCACTGCCGACGCAAACCCCTCGCGCCCCGATGCTGCTAGCACCTCGCTAAACACCGACTGCAAAAATCGCGTGCTACCCACCACTGGCGATTGGCTCGTGGCAAGTGTGCTGCTAGCGGCTGTTGGTGCGATGAACATTGCAAAATCCTCGGGCCAAATTGCAAGCTGCGGTGTTGCGGGGGCTATTCTTATCTCCATCGACTACGAGCGTGTCTCATCTTCAATGATCAGCTTGTCCAGCGCAGGAGGGTCGCTATGACATTCGAAGCCATCCGCTCGGAATTGCAGCCGCAGCGAGTTCACCACTATCGTCTGCACCACCGAGGCGAAGTGCTCAATTACAAGTCGTTTCTGTATGCTCTCGCGGGCGAGCCCAGCTTCCGTAAGTTCTTTACGGAGCTTCTGAAATCGGCGGACTTTGCCGGATTTCGCTGGGAGACGCCACCGATTTCGACATCGCTCATCGATCGAGAGTTCGAGTTTGTACTACTTCGTAGCGATCAATTTGCCGATCGAGAAACAGAGCCTGAGCCGTTCGCCAAGCACTTTCGAAGTGACGACGGAAGTGGTGTCGTCGTATTCTCAAATCTTGGAAACGATGCCACGCTGATTGCGCCCACCCCGCTCACCTGCGAAGAAGCGTATGGCCACTTGGCTGCGTTTGTTCGTCTCGCACTCCCTGAGCAAGTTGATGCAATGTGGCAGCAAGTGGGCGAAACAATGCTTCGCCTTGTCTCAAAACAGCCTCGCTGGTTGAGCACGGCCGGAGGTGGCGTAGCTTGGCTCCACGTTCGGGTCGACAGCTCACCGAAGTACTTTGGCCACACGCCTTATCGTGAAGTTAGGTAGTTTAGCCATCCCATTTGCTAGAGCACGAACCGTAGAACATCAATTGCGATTGGAAGTATTGTCGGCTATCAGCTTCTCGCGCTGCGTCGCGCGATCCACTGTCGACGCTTGAGAAATAGCATCGCTACGATAACGCCCCCAATTGCTCCACAGACGGTCGGTGTGCCAATAAAGGCTGTCGAGTGAGTAAATAACTGGTTGATTTGCGAGCCACGAGCATGTGAGACCGACGGCCAAAGTAGCATCAAAACAACGCCGCCCCCGATCGTGAAGTTCACCATCAGGGCAATGGAAACGCGATCTAAAATCGCACCACGCCAAGCTCCGGTGGCAGCAAACAAGAGCACCAGAAGCACGGCAACGAAATCACTCCAGTCTGTTCGTCCCGTGGATATCCAGTAGTAGGCAGCGACCAGCCAACCGATCGCTGCTCCACAGGGAATCGCCACGAGTCGTCCGAAATAGCCCACCCCTTGCTTCGCAATTGTGTTCATGCGTAGTGCCTTGGGCTAAAAAACTATGGCAAAAAGTCGGGTTTTTCGTCGCCGCTGGGGCCGTAGCTCGAGGGAACTTTGGCTCCGAGCAATCGCAGATAAACGCCTAGCTGACCCCGGTGATGATACCAGTGGTTCAGCAGAATGTTGCGCAAAAACAGGTGTCGCGGCATGGTCAGCAGCGGCTTACCGGCGAAGGTGAGGGTTAAGGTTTGCAGCAGCCGCTCGTCGCTGACGGTCGAAAGATAGCCCTGCACCACCTGTGAGCCTTGCTCAAGAGCGTCGAGCACTTCCTGGATCGACTGAGGCTGAGGAAAGCCGCCGCCAAATTCGGGAATGGCCGCCTCGTCGGGAGTCGCCAGGCCGATCACCCCCTGCGGCGACATCGCAATATGCAGCGCCAGCTGGCCTGCCGTCAGCGATTTCTCGTGCGGCTGCCACAGCAGTTGGTCGTCCGGCACGCGCTCGAGAAACTTGCGTGTGGTTGGCAATTCGCGCTCGAACTCTTCGAGTAGTAGACTGGCAAGGCTAAGCGCCGCAAAGGTTTGTAGCTGGGTGGCCATCGTCGAAATTCTCCTGCGCAGGAATCGGTAGCAAGCCACAACGGTGGCCTGAACAAAAACTAGTCGAAGGACCAATCGCAAGATCGACAGCGAATGATGGAGCCACAAAAAACTCCTAGAAGTTTCACACACCCGTTGTACGAAGCCTAGTTTATTGGACATGAGCAATCATGTCATCGATTTCTGCAACATCCTGAGCGTCGAGAAACGGATGCTTCTTTGTCAGTTCCAGGCATGCAACGATGGCTGACTTTTGCTTCGCGGTGAGGATTGAAAACAACCCCGCTGGCATCCTGTGCAGAAGATAGGTGATGGGGCCGTGATAGTACTGATCGTTCAAAATGGCAATGAGCAGTGCTGGCAAAATAAAGCATAGGCCCTTGGCATCCATGAAACAGGGTGAAGATTCGCAGGCATTCAGCGTATCGACGGTAAGCCGTTGCCAGTCGTCTCGTTCATCACTTGCGCGAAACTCAGCGAGGGCATCGCCTGATAGATAGTCGTCGAGTCCTTGCGCTTCGATAAGTCCGATGCCATCTTCCAACTTCACATCGGCAAACGCTTGGCGAACTTGCTCGATCACAGCATCAAGTCCGGCAGAATCCTTCATCCACTGCAAGATGATATCACGTAAGGTGTCATCAATTGGCGGGAAATGATTGAGGTGCTTGAGCGAAAGGCGATAAAACATGAGCTCTATCACGGTATTTGCCTCGCCCCGTACAAGAACCTTGCGTAGTCAAGTTCGGCGGCGTTTTTGGTGAGTTTGGTAGCTCCCAATTTCATGGTGAGGCGATGCTCGAGGGAGCAGCTTTGAATAATCGGCGAAAGAAAGACGAGAGTCGCTGCAGAAGTGTTGGCGGAGGTGCAGGTGATGGATAGTTCGGAGAAGTGTCCAGAAAGCAAACGTTTTCGGGAACGGGATAATCAGCTGCGTCGAGGCAAAGATCGGCGCGATAGAGACTCACCTCCATGATGTGTCCGAACTTTCCCCCGGCATCAAACTGTTTGGGGCCCACGCTATAGAGAACAAATCCATCCTCGTAGGTTCGGTAGCAAAACTGCTTTTTCGAAAACGGATCGACGAGCATGTCGCTATCCTCTGCCGGAACGGATGCACGAAGGTCTCGGGGATAACAGCCGTGCGTCTCGCGGTAGTCGAAGAGCAAAAGCTCCAGCCACAACAGTCTGAGCATCGCGAGCGGCTGTGCGTCGCAAGATTCATGCTTCCTCAGTTGTTGCTCGCGAGGAATCGCAACGAAATGCTGCAGATATTCGTTAAATGCTTGAACAAACTCGGGCGAAAGTTGATGTTGTTCGATTGCCTCTTGCTCGGGCTCGGTTGGTTCGATTTCTTCGTCGGGGGGCTGAGCCGCTTCCCATGCTGCGTCGCGGGCTGCGATGAAGTCGAAGTCTTCGCGTGCTACGACATGGCTACGTAGCAACTTTGTGAGATGCTCGCGCGACGGTTGATCGAAATGGTGTCGCTGTTTGCGGAGTAGGTGGATTGCGGTTCCCTCGATAGCAATCGCGGCCAGCATATCCACCACCAGCCCGCCGCGCCGCATGATATTGGCTAGGCGGAGCATATTACCCGCGCTCTCCATGGCCTCTAAAAAATGGCGGCGATCAAATGCGACTTGGCACGCCAACGAGAGAAGCTTGGATGCAGCGCGAAGCGTCGTAATGCAATCAATACTCTTGCAAAAAGCCTTGTGGTCTGCTGGAAGTTCCATGCTGCAAGGCTGCTGCAGCACACGCTTGAGTTCGACGATGGCTTCGTGATTTGCCTCGACGATCGCTTCCATTTCGTCGATCGGGAGCGAAGCGAAGTAGACATCCTCATCGAGCACCACGCGTTTTGCCGCTTCAAGTAACTCGGGGAAATGATTTTCGCTCATCGGCGGTTCCCGTGATTGCGCGCGAAAGACCTCTGCAATCGATTGTGGCGCGATGCTGCTCAGCGGTGCAATAGAAAGGTGCACTAGCGATGAATTTTCGCGCGGCGAAGGGGCCAGTAAGTGTGCGTGACAACGCCGGTGATGTACGATCGCGGCACGGCGTACGAAGGATGCCCCGCAGCACCTGTTTCCCACATTCGCGAGTCGTAGGAGATGATGTGAAAGTCCCCCACCACAAAATACTCATCCTCTTTTAAGAGAGCAGGATTTTCGGCACTGCCACTGATCGGGCCGGGATAGTCAGGGACCTCGGCACTGAGTTTTAAGTCGCTCAGCGATGCTGGTTTCTCACACTTTTGACCATTGATGAAGAGCTCGCCCTCTTGGATCATCACGGTCTCGCCAGGGAGCCCCACGAGTCGCATCGTGTATTGCTGCGCAGGATTCGCCGGCGATCGATAGACAATCAAATCCCAGCGGCGAGGCGCCAAATAGCTGGCAGCAATCACACGGTCCGCTGACTGAATGACCGAGTCGCTCCCCGCGAGCGGCTGGATGTGAAAATGCTCGCAAATAGCATTGGGGGGCGAATCGTCCAAGGATTCCTCATACCTGTTGGGCGAGCAATGTGATGCTGCTCCACACTCGGGACAAGTGCCGCGCAGATGACGACCCAGCAGCGTAGGAGCCATCGAGTTGCTGCTGATGATATAGGCATCGAGCATCAGTGGCTTGATCAACAAGACCGTGATCAAGCCCATCAAGAGATTGGCAATAAGGGTAGGGAGCCAGGCTTTGAGGGTCCCCAGCATCGTAAGTCGAAAGGCGATGCCAATACCAAGCAGCGAAACCGCGACGAGCAACGCGAGCTGCGCGAGTCCAGCAACCAGCACCAGCCCTGGAATCACAGCAACCACCCGCACCACGAAGAGGTAACTTGCGATTTCCAGGAAATGAATAGCGACCGACGTTAGCACGACAGGCCGAATCAAACCGCTCGACCCAATAGCCCAGCGCAAACCCACACGAAGAAAGAATGTCCGCAGTGCAATCGATAGGAGCAGCAGCAGTACGAGCGTTGCTATCAAAACAAAGGTGGTCATCAGCAGTCGCTCGTTATCCTGCGAGTAAATCCATAGCAGAGCGGTTTAGCTCCGCCGGTCAAGCATCGTGAGTTTATCTGCTAAAGGGTGGGACGCAAGTTTTGCTCGGCTCGGGTGCACCACGATGTCGCGATCAACTATCAAGAAATGCTTAAGGCCGGAGGTTGTCCGGCCTTAAGGTGTAGCTTAATTATTGGCAGCGCAATCGCCAGTGAAGATCACGGGGCGAGGAGGAGTCGGCTGGGGGTTTTAAGGTAGCCCATCACGTCGTTCAGGAAGCGGGCGGCGGTAGCGCCGTCGACGAGGCGATGATCGTACGAAAGGCTCAGCGGCATCATCATGCGGATCTGAATTTCGTCGTCGATGACGACCGGCTTCTTGCGCGAGCGGCCGAGCAGCAAGATTGCAACTTCAGGAGTGTTGACGATCGGCGTGCTGTAGGTGCCGCCGACTGCGCCGAGGTTGCTGATGGTGAACGTGCTCCCTTGCAGGTCGGCCATCGAGAAGTTGTTGTCGCGCACGTTGTCGGCCAGGGTGGCGAGCGAGCGGGCAATTTCGGGGATGCTGAGCGCGTCCATGCCACGGAGGCTAGGAACGACCAGACCACGCTCGGTGTCGACTGCGATGCCGATGTTGACGTACTGCTTGTAGATGATCGACTCGCCCGAAGGATCGATAGCGGCGTTGATCGCAGGGTGCTGTTTCAGGGCCATCGCGACCGCTTTGATCACAAACGGCATCGAGGTGAGCTTGATCCCCTTGCGAGCGTAGTCGTCTTTGCTCGATTGGCGAATCCGCTCGAGTTCGGTGATGTCGGCGTCGTCGAAGTTGGTGACGCGAGGAACGCTGCTCCACGATTCGTGCATCTTGGCCGCAATGGTTTTGCGGATCTTCGTCATCTTCTCGACGCGGATCGGGCCCCAGTTGTCGCGGTCGGCTGGAGCAGCCGCAGGCGCGGCGGGTGCAGCGGCAGCTGGTGCCGAGGTCGAAGCAGCGGCTGGTTTGGCGGGGGAAGTGGCAGCTTGGGCAGCTTGACGAACGACCGCGAGGACATCGTCGCGGGTGATGCGTCCGCCGGGGCCAGTTCCGGTGACGCGAGCGAGGTCGACACCCACTTCGCGAGCAAAGCGGCGAACGGCAGGGCCGGCAGCAACTTCGGCTTCGGTGAGGTTTTCAGTGACGACAGCAGCTTCGAGGGCAGGTTCCGCAGCTACGGGCACTGGGGCGGGAGCGGCAGGACGGAGCGGCTGAACTGGTGCCGGAGCCACCTTGGGAGGAGCTGGAGCTGGCGCGGCGGCTGGCTTCGGAGCTTCCGCGACGGGAGCCGGTTTAGGAGGCGGAGCTGCTGCGGGGGCGGCTGGTGCTGCTGCAGGAGCAGCGGCTGGAGCGCCCGCACCTTCGAGCGTGAGAACGAGCGTGCCGACCGACACTTTTTGGCCGGCTGCGACGTGGACCTTGATCACCTTGCCAGCGGCCGAGCTCGGGACCTGCATGGTCGCCTTGCCGGTCTCGATTTCGAGGATCCCTTGATCCTTGGCGATGGTGTCACCCTCTTTCACGAGGACTTCCAGCACATCGCCGTCGTCCACACCGTCGCCCAGGTTCGGCAGTTTTACTTCAATGGCCATCGGTCAATTGTCCCAGCAGTAGTCGGTCGTGTTGGCTTGGATAACGATTCGCTGTGCGGCTGTGGAGAGTCGCACTAAGCGAAGTAGGGATCAGTCTTGTTGGTGTCGATACCGAGATCGACGATCGCTTGCTCGGCCACCTTCGGATCGATCTTGCCGTGACGCGACAAGCGATAGAGGGTGGCAGCTACGATGCACTGGGCATCGACTTCGAAGTGACGCCGGAGCGCTTCACGCGTTTCGCTACGTCCCATGCCGTCGGTTCCCAGGACATACAGTTCGCCTGGAACCCAGCGGGTGATTTGCTCGGGCAGAGCACGGACGTAGTCGGAAGCGGCCACGAACAGCCCCTTCTCGCCTGCGAGCAGCTCTTCGACGTAGCACTTCTTCGGCGGCAGAGCTGGGTGGAGCATGTTCCAGCGCTCGCAGCTGTGAGCATCGCGGCGCAGCTGGGTGTAGCTGGTGACGCTCCAGACGTTGCTGCCGATGCGATACTTTTCGCTGAGGATCTTCTGCGCTTCGAGCACGCTGTTGAGGATCGCGCCGCTGCCGAAGAGGTTCACCTTTTCGATTTGGTTCTCGGCGTCGTGCGAGTTCAGCTTGTACATCCCCTTCACGATGCCATCTTCGACACCGGCAGGCATTTCGGGATGCAGGTAGTTTTCGTTGCCTGCCATCAGGTAGTAGATGGCCGTTTCGCCATCTTCGTACAGCCGCTTCATGCCATCGAGAATCAGCACTGCCATTTCATAGGCAAAGGCTGGGTCGTAGGCCCGCACGGTGGGGAACGCGATGGCGTTCAAGAGGCTGTGACCATCTTGATGCTGCAGACCTTCGCCGTTGAGCGTCGTGCGACCAGCGGTGCCGCCGATCATGAAGCCCTTGGCACGCATGTCAGCAGCGGCCCAGACAAGGTCGCCGATGCGCTGGAAGCCGAACATCGAGTAATAGACGAAGAACGGAATCATGTTCAGGCCGTGAGCGGAGTACGCCGTGCCTGCCGCGCAGAAGCTCGACATCGAGCCCGCTTCGGTGATTCCTTCTTCGAGGATCTGACCGTTCGTGGCTTCTTTGTACTTGGCGATGATGTGCGAATCGACAGGCTCGTAGAGCTGGCCGACGTGCGAGTAGATGCCGATCTCGCCGAACATACCTTCCATACCAAACGTGCGCGATTCGTCGGGGACGATCGGCACCACGTACTTGCCCACCTTCTTGTCGCGGCAGAGTTTCTGCAGCAGGCGGACGAAGCCCATCGTGGTCGACATCTCTTTTCCCTTGCTGCCACCGAGGAACTCTTTGTAGTCCTCGAGCTTCGGGGTTTCGAGCGTCGGGTGGGTCGTCGGACGGCTGGGAACTGGGCCACCCAGTCCGGCGCGGCGTTCGCGCAGGTAGCGCATCTCGGCCGAATCTTCTGGTGGACGATAGAACGGTGCTTTCGCCACTTCTTCGTCGGAAATCGGAATCCCAAAGCGCGTCCGGAACTCCAGGAGTTCGGCTTCGTTGAGCTTCTTGTTGTTGTGCGCGATGTTGCGACCTTCGCCCGCTTCACCCAGGCCATAACCCTTGATCGTTTTGGCGAGGATCACCGTCGGCTGACCCTTGTGGTCGCAGGCAGCTTTGTAGGCGGTGTAAACCTTCTCTGGATCGTGGCCACCACGGCGAAGTTTCTCGAGTCGTTCGTCGGAGTAGTTCTCGACGAGCTTGAGGAGCTCAGGATATTTGCCGAAGAAGTGCTCGCGAATGTACGAGCCAGGCATGACGGTGTATTTCTGGAACTGACCGTCGACCACTTCTTCCATCCGCTTGGCGAGCAGACCAGTTTGATCTTTCTCGAGCAGCTGATCCCAGTCGTCTCCCCAGATCACCTTGATGACGTTCCAGCCGGCACCACGGAAGAGGGCTTCGAGTTCCTGAATGATCTTGCCGTTGCCACGCACCGGACCATCGAGACGCTGCAAGTTGCAGTTGATCACGAAGCAGAGGTTGTCGAGCTTTTCGCGCCCTGCAAGGGTAATCGCGCCGAGCGACTCGGGCTCGTCGCATTCGCCGTCACCCAGGAACGCCCAGACGCGGCGCCCTTCGGTCGTCTTGAGACCCCGGTCTTGCAGGTATTTGTTGAAGCGAGCCTGGTAGAGGGCCATGATCGGGCCGAGGCCCATCGATACCGTCGGATATTCCCAGAACCAAGGCATCAGCCATGGGTGAGGATAGCTCGAGAGGCCAAATTCAGGTTGCAGTTCGCGGCGGAAGTTCACCACGTTCTGTTCGGCGAGACGTCCCTCGAGGAACGCCCGCGAATACATGCCGGGGGAGGCGTGGCCTTGGAAGTAGATCAAGTCGCCGCTGTAGCCATCTTCGCCACGACCTTTGAAGAAGTGGTTGAAACCAACTTCATACAGCGTGGCGCTCGAAGCGAAAGTGCTGATGTGACCACCCACGCCGTCGTGCATCTTGTTGGCGCGATGGACCATCGCCATCGCGTTCCAGCGGATGATGCTCTTGATGCGGCGCTCGATTTCGCGATTGCCGGGATAGCGCGGCTGCGATTGGCGGCGAATGGTGTTGATGTACGGCGTGTTCAGCGGCGCGGGAGTTTCCACCCCTTCGCGTCGAGCCCGTTCTTCGAGCATCGAGAGCAAGAACTTGGCACGATCAGGGCCTTTGCCCTTCAAAACATATTCCAGCGAGTCGAGCCACTCTTGCGTTTCAGCCGGGTCCGTATCCTGGATCGGCGCCAGATAGTTCGTGGGAGTGGTATCGGAGCTGGGAATCGTTTTGGCGTCTGACATCGACAAGCCTTTGTGGAGCGGCGAACCGCGGTAACGATTGGACTTGTGAGGAATGTATCCAGGTCGGCTGATTCATCGTGAACCGGCGGAACGTGGACATACTCGTGAGTTGCAAACTAGCGGGGGGCGCTATCGAGGCGGGATGATGGCAACCGCAGAGCGGCTGGCATGCAAAACAAGCCCAGAAGCTAGAAACATCGGCTGTGGAGCAAGGTGTTCTTGGGCTGGCGATCTACAGGAGTCTCCGAAATCGCGGAAGGGCATTCCTGTCGCCCCTCCCCGGTTTCCCAGATGCTCTAGTTTCGCGTTTCCCGAGAACCGTCGTGCACCGCAACCCTAGCCCTATTGTTCCCAGTGGCAAGCCTTGCGTAAAGGTCTGATAGCTCCCTCTTTTGCCACGTTGTTGTAAACCCCCAAGCGAAAGAATGCCAGGGGTTTAGTGTCAGAGATCAGCAGCCAGTGATGCGTTGCCACAGAATCGCTCACTACGGGCGCATCGACTGCCGCAAGTAAGCCTGCAATCGGCACCAGTTCCTCGATCCCCGGGAACTGAGCCAATGCCAGCATTCGTAGTTCATCTAGCAACCAATCTCGTGGGTAGGTCCGGTTCCACCGGACAAGAACTTCGAGGCAAGGCCCTAGCTTGGCTGAGCTGCGCCGGGGTGGCACTGCTGGCTTGTCCAGCAGTGTGCCACTGGGCTCTGTCCAGTGAGAAGTACACAGGGACTCTATGTTTGATCTGGGTGCCATGCTCCTGTCGCGTTAGCAGCAGGAGCATGCTGCAGAAAGTAGGTCCGGATTCACCGAACAAGCAGCATGAATCAGCAGAAGCATGCTGCAGGGCAAACCGCTTGGCGATTTTAGTACGACGCCGCACTATTCTCATGCGGTGTGATTGCATCCGCTGACCCGGATCGCGGGGCCTCGAAACCACAACGGTCTCTCGGCTGGCGAACTCCTCTCCCGTCAGGTCCCTGAGAGGGGACCTGACCTACAGGTCTGTCTAGCAATCAATGCCAGGCAAAGCGGGGTGGCTACTAGCTGGCTTGTCCAGCAGTGTGCAACTCTAGAAAGTCCTCGCTTTGTTGAGCTGCGCCAAGCACTAGCCCATGCTCGAGCTGTGGCGATTTCGTCGGCGAGTGCGTCTATGCTTCGGCGGCGTGGCGTTTGGGTTTGTAGATCTCGGTGGCGGTGCCGAAGAACGTTTCGCCAGCGTTCATCATCGTTTCGCTGAGCGTCGGATGCGGGTGGATCGTCTCGGTGAGGTCGCGAACCACGCAGCCCATTTCGATGGCGAGCGCTGCTTCCGAAATCATCTCCCCTGCTCCAGGTCCAACGATACCGCAGCCCAAAACCCGTTCGGTTTCAGGATCGATGAGCCACTTGGTGAGCCCTTCCAAACGACCGATCGCTTGAGCGCGTCCCGAAGCGGCCCAAGGATAGATGGCGATCTCGACCTTGCGACCTTCGCGCTTGGCTTGATCTTCCGTGAGACCGGCCCAAGCGATTTCGGGATCGGTGAAGACCACCGCTGGAATCGCTTGCTTATCGAACACTACATTCTTGCCGAGGATCACTTCCACCGCCACTTTGGCTTCGTGCGAAGCTTTGTGAGCGAGCATCGGCTCGCCTGCAATATCGCCAATCGCCAGGATGTGGGGATCGGCGGTGCGCTGCGACCGATCGCAAACGATGAACCCCTTTTGATTCACTTCCACCTGCGTGTTTTCGAGGCCGAAACCGCGGCTGTTGGGGCGTCGTCCTACCGACACGAGAACCCGGTCGTATTGCTCGGTCCCGTACTTGGCCGGGCCTTCAAAAGCGACTTCCACTTTGTCGCCACGCAGGCCAATCGAGCCAACTTTCGTGTTCAGGAAGATCCGTCCGCCGAACAGCTTGTCGAGGTGACGTGCGAGCGGTTTCACCAGATCGCGATCGGCACCCATCAGCAGACCGTCGGTTAGCTCGACGACACTCACCTTGGTTCCGAGGTTGGCGTAGACCGTCCCCATTTCGAGGCCGATATAGCCGCCACCAATCACCAGCATCGTTTCGGGGATATCGGCGAGTGCTAGGGCGCCGGTCGAGTCCATCACCCGGTCGCTGCCGATGTTGAAGTTCGGCGGCATCGTGGGGAAGCTGCCGGTGGCGACGATGCAATAGTCGAACGTCACGGTCCGGTCTTCAGGAATCGAAGGATCGGTCCCTTCGATGCGAATGGTCGTACTGTTTTCAAAAACACCCTTGCCGGTGATCACCTTCACGTTCCGCTTTTTCGCCAGTCCTTTGAGACCGGTCGAAAGGTTCGAGATCACTTTGTCTTTACGGGCACGGACTTTGTCGACGCTGATCTTGGGATCGGTAAACTCGACACCCCATTCGGCTGTCAGTTCGCGGGTTTCGCTGATAACCCGGGCGACATGCAGTAGCGCTTTCGACGGAATACAGCCGCGCAGCAGGCAGCTGCCACCGAGTCGTGGTTCGCTTTCGATCAGAACGACATCAAGCCCTTCGTCGGCCGCGAGAAAAGCAGCGGCGTAACCGCCGGGACCTCCACCAAGAACAACCAAAGGGGTGTGCATCGCGCGTGTCTTACTAAGCTGAAAGTTTGTGGGGATTGATCGGTTGGGGCATTCGCTGCCAGCTAGAAATATCTTAGCGCGTAGCGATTGTTCCAACAAGGATCAGCCGGCTGCAGTTGTGGATGAATTCAGGGGTAAATTCACGCAGAAAGCAGGGTAAATGATCGTCAGTGCGCACGAAAAAACCGTTTGACGCGAGGATTGGTCGCAGCAAACGGTTTTTGGGTGTGTCGGGCGGGGGCTCTTCGAGAGGAGCCACGTGCCGAGCGTCGGGACAGTTCGTCGCGACGCTGATCGAGCAGCTCTCGAGGAAGTATCCAGTCGCTTAACGCGACAGGAATTCGACCACGATGTCAACGTTCACTGGCAGGCTGTAATCGCCAGGACCAGGAATGCCCATCATGGTGGCGCGGAGCGATTCGCTGTCGAAGGTGAGCCATTCGGGAGTCTGGGGAGCGTGGTTATCACACACACCCTTGTACAGACCGTAGATCGCTTCCTTCGGACGGATGGTGATCACGTCGCCGGGGCGGAGCTGATAGCTGGGGCTCGTGACCTTCACGCCGTTGACGAAGAAGTGACCGTGCACAATGCCCTGACGGGCTTGGGGACGGGTCTTCGTGTAGCCAGCGCGGCGGACCACGTTGTCCAGGCGGCGTTCGCAGAGGGTGAGCAGCTGTTCGCCGGTGTTACCCTTCTTCGCGGCCACCATATGGTAGTACTTACGGAGTTGGCGTTCGCCCAAACCGTAGTAGTGCTTGATCTTCTGCTTCTCGGCCGAGGCCATACCCCAGTTCGAGAGGCGACGACCCTTAATGTGCATGCCGGGCGGGTTGTCGCGACGTTCGAGCGCACGGGCGGCACCTGCTGCCTCATAAATGAGTGCCCCGAGACGACGATTCACGCGAGCTTTCGGACCATGGTATCGAGCCATCGACAACCCACTCCTTCACCAAACGAAAAACACTGAGTCAAGCCCCTTAATATGCCGACGACCCTGCCGGTTATCAAGTGGGGATTATGCCTGGGTCGCGGTTTTTTCCGTACAACTGGCCAAATCGCCGCTGGAGAACAGGCCCAGACTGGCGTGATTGTAGGTTGTAAGCTGCTTTTATGTAAGTGGTTAGGAATTTTTCGCAGAGGGAGGGGCCGAAGTCGCGAGCGGAGAAGTTTTGCTTTGCTAGCGGCCTGCTGCAGGCTCCTTACGGAATTCGTTCGACCGTTTGCTGCGCAGCGATTTACAATGCGAGCTTCTGCCGGCGGGCTGCTCGCTGCGCGGAGGGTTTCTGACTTCTTGTCTCGCATGTCGACGAGGTTGTGCTCCGATGGCCATCGAAAAGCTGGGCCCTTTCCGGCTCGAAAAAATGCTCGGTCGCGGCGGCATGGGAGCGGTGTATGTCGGGCGGCACATCGAATCCGAAGAACGGGTGGCTGTGAAGGTGCTGGTGCCGATGCTCGCCGACGACGAGCCGTTTCGCGAACGCTTCAAAGGTGAGGTGGAGGCTCTGAAGAAGCTGCTCCACCCCAACATTGTGCGGCTGCAAGGGTATGGCGAGGACGAGGGACATCTCTACTACGTGATGGAACTGGTCGAGGGGAAGAGTCTGCAGGAAGAGTTGTCGGCCGGGCGGCGTTTCAACTGGCGCGAGGTGACGCGCATTGGGGTCGAGATTGCCCGAGCGCTGAAGCATGCCCACGACCGAGGAATTGTGCATCGCGACTTAAAGCCCGCGAATCTGATGCTCGACAAGAGCGACCAGGTGAAGCTGACCGACTTCGGCATCGCCAAGCTCTATGGCAACACGAGCATGACGAGCGACGGGAGTGTGATGGGGACAGCCGACTACATGGCTCCCGAGCAAGCGGAGGGGAAGAACACGACCAGCCGCTGCGATCTTTATTCGCTTGGTTCGGTGCTGCACGCGCTGTTGTGTGGCAAGCCCCCATTTCATGGACGCTCGCTGCCGGAGGTGCTCGAGCGACTTCGGAAAGAGCCGCCGATTCCGATTCGACGTCTTGCGCCGGATACGCCGGAAGAGCTCGAGAGCATCATTCTGCAGTTGCTCGAGAAAGATCCGTCGAAACGAATTCCGACAGCGGTGGCGGTGGCGAATCGACTGAAGGCGATGGAGCACGCACTTTCGCTCGAGACCCGTCCGCTGCCGGTCAGCAAAGACGAGGTTCAGGAGGAGGGGGAACTCCGACTAGCGCCGCTTGCACCTAGCACAGCCGCCGGCGCGGGGCTCGACAAATCAAAAACGGTGGCCTCGAAAGTTCAGCCCCCGAGGGGCGCGCCAAATGTTGCGCAAGTTGCGCCTGGCGCGCGCGCTGTGCCCCCGGCGGGTCCGACAGGACCGATGCCAGCGGCGGGTGATGCGGATTACCGAATCGAGGGAGATGGCTTGGCGCTGACCGGCGTTTTTACACCCAGCACGAGCGCCGTAACTCGCGGGGGCACGGGGAGTTCGCTCCCTTCGCTGGCGGGCGAGATGCCGACGATGATCACCGCCGAAGGGAACCCTTCGCTCTTGAATCCGGCTCCACCAGCGCGATCGCGCACCGCTGTTGCCCCCAGCGATGAGGGCGCAAGTCTCGCGCCTCTCGAAGGGGCGTCGAGCGACGAGCCACAGCTCGCGCCGGTGACACGCAGCACGCACTTCACCCAAGTGACCGAAGCGCAATTGCGACACGGCGAGCGACGTGAAGAAGCCGACGAATCTCCCATGATCGGCTGGCTGAAAGTTGGCGCGATGTTGCTCCTGGCAACAGCCGTGGTGGTGGCAGGTGTGTACTTTGCCACGCGGCAGGCGACGGCAGATCAATTGGCCGCGCGCATCGAAGCTGCGGCAGCGGATGAAGACCCCCTGAAGCTGGCCGAGGCGGAGCAGGACCTCGTCAATTTCATTGCGAGATTTCCGGAGGATTCACGCGTCGAGGCGTTTCGAAAACTCGAGAGCGATCTGGAGCTTTTTCGGCTGCAGCGTCGCTTTGAACTTCGTGCGCGTCGGCCTTCGAGCAGCGAAGGTTTGCTGCCGGTCGAACGGGCTTACCTCGAAGTGTTGCCGCTCATTGCAGCCGATCCGCCGCTCGCTGCAGAACGTCTTGCCGCGCTGCTGGTGATCTTCGACCAAACCAGTGTCAAGGATCTTTCGCTCGTCGAGTCGCGGCGCATCGAGCAATGCCTGCAACTCGCGCGGCAACAGCTCACGCAGCTCCGCTCGCAAAACGCACAAAGCTCCAGCAGCACCGGCAATCTGCTCGCGCAAAAACTAGCTCAGGCCAAATCGCTTGAGTCATCAGACCCCACTCAGTCGCGAGCCATCTACGAAGCGATCATCAAGCTGTATGGCGATCGCTCGTATGCTGCTCCATCTGTCAGTGAAGCGCGCGATCGGCTATCAAAGCTCCCGTCCCCTCCTCTCTCGTCTTCGGAAGATGCTCCCTAGCGCCTTGCTGCTCTGGGGAAGTTCTCTCGAAACGCTTGTTCTCCGTAGCGAAGTACAAAGGAAGTCGCAGCGATGTCTTCAGGAACTACTCCCGAACAACAGAGTTACTTTGTCAAGCTAGACGAGTGCTCGAAGCATACGATTTTTCCAGGGGTCGACATCGCGACCATGCCCGGGCAGCAGATGATGATTTCAATCGTCACGTTCGAACCAAACTCGAAAGTCGCTCCGCATCAGCACCCACACGAGCAAGTGGGTGTGCTCGTGGAAGGTGAGCTGACCTTCAACATCGGTGGCCAAGTGCAAACGCTCGGGCCGGGTGAAATGTGGCGAATTCCTGGGGGAATTGAGCATTCTGTCGTTGCCGGCGCGAATCCCGCCAAAGCGATTGATATCTTCCATCCGATTCGCGACGACTATCGTTAACGCACTTCGCTCTGCTGCTGTTTCCCATTCATCCTTTCGAGAAATGCGCCTACGACGATGAAACTAGGACTCATCAATTCGGCTTGGGTTCAGGCTGGTCAGCCTACCGAATACGGACTTCGTAAGACTAAAGAAATTGGCTTCGATCACGTCGATCTGTTTGTCGATCCGCTCGATATCGACATCCGCGAGCGCCGGCTTATTCCCAAGGTCTGTGCGGAAATCGATCTGCCGATTGTTTCGCTCTGCTGTGTGGCGCTCGGACTTGTGGATTTCAATCCGAGCGTGCAGCGGTTTCATGTCGATCGAGTGCAAGAGTATCTCGATCTAGCCTACGAGTATCACGCCAAGAATGTGCTGCTGGTACTTGGCGAGTATGTCTGGAACCAGGAAGTGATCGCACCTGCCGAGCAGTGGCAAACCGCAGTCGATAACTGCAAACGTTTGGGGGATTATGCAGGTGGGCTCGGTGTCGAGATCGCCATCGAACTTGAACCGTTTCCCTTGTCGCTGGTCAACAGTGTCGATCGCATGGTGCAATTGCTGCGCGACGTCAATCACCCGCAAATCAAGGCGAATATCGATATTTCGCACTTGCTGTTGGCAGGCGTGCAGCCCGAAGAGTTGCGAAAACTTCGCTCGCTTGCGGCCCATGTGCACATCAGCGATTGCGATGGGAAAAAGCATGGCGATCTGCCACCCGGACGTGGTGTCGTTCCTTTTGAGCCTTACTTGCAAGAGCTTGCCGCGTTGCAGATCGACGGCGCGATGTCGATTGAACTCGAGTACTCCCCCGAGCCCGACAAAATTGTCGAGTGGGTCACCGAAGCGTATGCAGCGACACGCTTGCTGATGTCTCGCACGGGGCTTGCCGAGTAACTGAGCACGCGCCGCTGATTGCCTCTCTGAAAGTGATTGCGATGGCCAAGAAGTCGCTGAATCTCGAACTCGATTATTTACCCCCGATGCCTCGCGATCGATCGGCGCCGATCGGCTGCATTGGTAGTGGTTTTGTGATGGCCGATTGTCATCTCGTGGCCTATCGCAAAGCAGGTTTCAATCCGGTAGCGATTGCGTCGCGCACTCCTGCTCATGCGCAGCGCATTGCCGAGCAACATGGACTCGAGGCGTTTGATACCTATCAAGAAATGCTCGCCAGTGGCAAGGTCGAGGTGGTCGATATCGCAGTGCCACCCGACACGCAAATCGAAGTGATTCGCAACGTTCTGGCTTACAAAAAGCATGTGCGCGGCATCCTTGCGCAAAAGCCACTCGGCGCGAATTTGCAGCAGGCTCGCGAGATTGTTGCACTCTGCAAACGAGCAGGTGTCACACTGGCCGTGAATCAAAACATGCGGTTCGATCACTCAATCCGCGCGCTCAAATGTTTGCTCGAGCGCGACCTGCTGGGCGAGGCGGTGCTCGCGACGATTGATATGCGGGCCATTCCCCACTGGATGCCGTGGCAACAGCGCCAAGGTTGGGTGACGCTTCGCATCATGTCGATTCACCATCTCGATACGTTTCGCTATCTGTTTGGCGATCCAGTGCGCGTATTTGCCAGTGTCAGACCCGATCCTCGCACGGCGAAGAAGTTCGAGCATTCCGACGGCATCTGCCTCTACATCTTGGAGTACGAAAACGGACTCCGCGCCATGGCGTGCGACGACGTTTGGACCGGTCCGGCACTCGAAGGGGCTCAGGCCGACATTGGTATCAAGTGGCGCGTCGAGGGGCTTAAGGGACTTGCCAAGGGGACGATCGGCTGGCCCGACTATCCTCATCCAACGCCCAGCACACTCGACTTTACAACCACCGAGCAAGGGAACTACTGGCTTTCTCCACGCTGGAAAGAAGTTTGGTTCCCCGACGCTTTTGGCGGAACGATGGCCGAACTGTTGATCGCTCTCGAGAATGGCGAACAGCCGACCATCAGCGGGCTGGATAACCTGAAGACCATGGCCCTGGTCGACGCCTGCTATCTCTCGGTGAAAGAGCACCGGGCTGTCGAAATCAAAGAGCTACTCGGCAAAGGAAAACACTAAAACCGGCTCAAAATGAGCCGAGAACTTGCTGGGGGCCTACAATGATATTTGGAATTGGAAACGGAAAGTTTGCCTTAAGTTTCCGAGGCGTTTCACGGACCCAGTAGGCTCCCCAGTGATGCAGAGCGACGACACCTCGAACTCGTCACGCACCTCGCCAGTGGCCGAGGGGGCTGCGTCGTCTCGTTCACCGGCAACTGCTCGCAGTCCTGTTGCGGAAAAGTCGGCTCCACTGCAGTTCAATCTTCGCACACTCCTGGTGGTAGTCACGCTGGTGGCTGTCATTCTTGCGTTGACGCAGTGGTTCTCTCCGATTGTCGTGGCAGCGATCTTTTTTGTCGCCCTCTCGATCTTGGGGCATGTGGCCGGGAATGCGATCGGCACGAAGTTGCGACAGCAAGGGCAACAACTTCACGGACAGCCCGATCCGGTGGTGATTACCTCCAAAACAGCCCCGCCGAAGGCCGGATTTGCTCAGCCTACTCAGTTGGCTCACTCGAAGAGCCTCGGCTGGCCGATCTTGGCGATATCAGCGTCGGGGGTGATGATCGGTGGCACTTTGGGAGGCTGGTGGTCGATTGTTTCCGGGGGTGACAAAGCAAACGCTTTCACCATCGGTGTGGGGGTGTTGGCCCTCGCCATGATTGGTGGAATGGTTGCGTTTGTCGCTGGCAGTTTCCTGCAGGTCGCTATTTCTTCGCTCTGGCACGCCTTGGATGCCCCACAGCCATTGCATCGCGACGAGCCTGCGCCCCCTCGCAATCCCGATGTGCAAGACGATTCGTAAAAGGGGGATTCGTTAACGGTCGTCTCTTAACGACTTGACGCTTATGGGGGCGCATCTGCGGGTGCTGGCGAACTTTTTTCGGAAGCTCTTCAATTATCCATTGCTATCGATCCCCCCTTTGGAACATACTCGCGTCACCTGCTCTGTCGTCTCTTGCAACTTCTCCCAGCTAACTTCATTCAGCGCGAAGATCGCGCCCCTTCTCCCACGATGAACTTCTCTTGCCACTTCTCGCGCTGCGCTCGTTTCGTTCTTGCCTGCTGCTTGGCGTCACTAGTTCTAGTGGGGTGCGGCGGCAGCTCGGATATTGTCAAACCACGCGGCAAACTTCTGGTTGCAGGTAGTCCCTACGATCAGAAAACTTCCGACCCGCTGATGGTGATCTTTTATCCCGTCGGCACTGCTGTCGAGGATACCTATCCAGCCATCATCAACGACGATGGAACCTTCGAAGTGATTGGCCGCGATGGAGACGGCATCCCGCCCGGCAAGTACGCCGTTTCCATCGAACCGCAGCGCGATAATCTCAAAACGGCGGTCGCTGTTTTGCCAACCTACAAAGGACGTCAATCATCCCTCGTTGTCGAAATCACAGCCGACCATGCAGAAGTTCCTCCGATTGAGGTCACCCAGTAAATTTTTTTTGGAGGAGACGTCGGCCGAGCGAATCCCTACCGGTGAAGCTGCCGGTTGTCGTTCCTCGTGGCGAGCGTTTGTTGCAGTAGTTTGTGATTCGAATCGGCCTAGGTTGCGAGTCTTCGCGGCGGCATTTTCATTGCATTTCTTTTTTTGGCCGCCGCAAAGAGTGGCTGGTTTTCCTAAAGCCGTTTTGCATGGGATTTAGTCTTTTGGGCTCGTGAAATTATTGATTGTTTTTTAAGGCGGAGGTGCAAGATGAATGCTTTAGCGTGGCGAAACAGCAACGCATGGCGGCGAGGTTTTACACTCGTCGAGTTGCTGGTGGTGATTGCAATTATCGGTGTCCTGGTCGCTCTGCTGTTGCCAGCAGTTCAGGCGGCTCGCGAATCGGCCCGACGCACGCAGTGCTCGAACAACCTGAAGCAAATCGCTCTGGGGGCTCACAATCATCACGACACACTCGGAGCCTTTCCCGAAGCTGTGCAGATGAGCTACTTCACTGCCCCTCAAGGAAAGCGTGGCACCGGACAAGATGTGAACGAGCAGTTTGGCCCCAACTGGGCAGTCTTGATGCTCCCCTACGTCGAGCAAAAGCCGCTGTATGACAGCAACGATATCGATGGCTATCGCAAGACCGGCTCGCAGAATTGGCGCAACCTGAAATCGGTGGTGCTCAAGACCTATCAATGCCCCAGCGACTCGGGTGGCAATAATGTGCAGTTCAGTGGCGCTGGAGGTGGCTGGGCACGTGGCAGCTATGCCGCCAACGCGGGACCTACTTGGTGGTATCTCACCCCCAACGGACAAGTTCCCGCAGGTGGCTTTGAAAGCGATCCAGGTTGGGGACCAGCCGGTGCGGTGATGAGCGCCAACTATGGGGCTCGGATGGCGGAAATCACCGATGGAACAAGCAACACCGTGATGTTCACGGAAGTTCGAAGCGGGGTCGAAGCCCGGGATATCCGTGGCACTTGGGCCATCGGTTTGCCCGGCGCCAGCATCGTTTGTGCGCACGCAATTGGGGACTGCCTCTATCCCAACGATAATCTGCCCCACGCCGACGATATTCAAAACTGCAGCCAGTTTTGGACCGCTGATCTCGGCCCCAAGAAGCGGATGGGGTGCTCGAATGCCGACTGGTACAACATGCAGGCACAAGCCCGGAGCCTCCATGGCGGCAACATCTGCAATCTGGCGATGTGCGATGGTTCGATCCGTGGGGTCGCATCGATCGTCTCGCAGCGCGCGTGGTATCTGATGAACAGCCGCTGCGATGCCCAACCGGTCGATTTGCCGTAACATGGCTCGAGTGGTTTTGGTCGCCTACTCCCGCCCCAAGAGCGGTCGGGATAGACTTGCCCTCGCTGGTACACTTGTGTCGCTCCCTGGAAATTCTTTCCCAGCGGCACTCCCTCGAGGCAAGGTAGGCGTGGCTTGTTTGCTCAGGCAATAACGTGGTGGATCATCCTGCGAATCGCATTGCAGGAGCGGCTCGTCTATCGTGGCGATTTTGCGCTCGGCACGCTGATGCGCTTTCTGCCGATCGTCACGCAAATCTTCCTGTGGAATGCTGTGTTCTTGGCCCGAGGAGGTGGCGATCTCGCGGGTTACAGCTACGAGCAAATCGTCGCCTATTACCTGCTGACGATGGTCTCGCGCGCTTTTTCGAGCATGCCGGGACTCTCCAGTGGCATCGCCGCCCAGATTCGGAGTGGCGAAGTCAAAAAGTTCTTACTCCAGCCGGTCGATCTGCTCGCCTTTTTGCTCTTGGGCCGCGTGGCTCATAAATTGGCCTACTTTGCCATCGCCACAGGCCCGTTCGCCCTCGTCTTTTTCCTTTGCCGCAGCTATTTCGACGGCTGGCCCGACCCGGGCACTCTGGCCGCTGGCATTCTCGCTTTGGTCCTCTGTTTTTTGCTGGGATTCTATCTCGAAGCCTGCATGGGACTCGTCGGTTTTTGGTGGCTCGAGGTCAGTTCGCTTTTGTTTATCTACATGCTCTTCAATTTCTTCTTGTCAGGACATATGTTCCCGCTCGACATGCTCGGTGAGCCGTGGCGAACGATTGTCGACTTAATGCCGCTCCAGTACCTCGCCTATTTCCCGGCGAATGTGCTGCTTGGCAAGGTGCAAGGCCGCGACCTGTGGGAAGGGTTGTTGCTCGAGTTCTTGTGGATGCTGCTGTTCATGTTCCTCTCGCGACTTCTCTATTCGCGTGGGGTTCGTCGCTACTCGGCTTTCGGTGGTTAGCGCGAGACTCTCGTACTTTGGCAGGCCTGCTCGCCTTATGAATCCTCCGATCGATAACTCGAAACGCTCCGCCATCGCTAGCGATGCGGTCCATCCGCGCTACCTGAGTGTGCTGCTGACATTCGCCAGCAACAGCCTCGTGCGCGACATGACGTTTCGCATGAATTTTTTGATCGAGTGTTTTTCGAGCATCACTTGGACCGGCATGAACGTTGGTCTCTATCTGATCGTTTTCAACTACACCACCTCGATCGGCCCCAACACTGGCTGGGGCAAGTACGAGTTCTTCGCTTTTCTCGCTACCACCATGCTGGTGAACGGACTTGTCGAAACGTTCTTCATGCCCAACTGCGAAGAGGTGAGTGAGCTGATTCGAACAGGTGGACTCGATTTCGCACTCCTCAAGCCGATTGATACTCAGTTTCTCATCTCGATGCGGAAGATCGACTGGTCGAGTCTGTCGAACGTTGCGGCCGGCACGGTGCTGCTCAGCTATAGCCTGTGGCAACTCACCTCGCGCGAAACCAGTCCGCTAGTGATTGCGCCAGCTTCGTACGTCCTCTATTTGCTATACGTGCTGTGCGGCGTGGCGGTGATGTACAGCCTGATGATCGCGCTGGCGGCGACCAGCATTTGGCTCGGGCAGAACCGATCGCTCTACGATTTTTGGTTCTACATCACCAACTTTGCCCGCTATCCGATGGAGATCTACGAAGGTCGACTCGGCACTCCCCTGCGGATGGGTTTCACCTACATTTTGCCGGTGCTGGTGGTGGTGAACGTGCCAGCCCGGATCATTGCGCGGCCGGTGAGTCCCACGGGTGAACAGGTTTGGCCACTGGCGATTTTTGCCATTTTTGCGACCCTCGCCTGCCTCGCCGTGTCGCGATGGGTTTTCCAGCTTTCACTGCGCGGCTATCGCAGCGCCAGCAGCTAGGAATAGGGCTCGTGGCAGCTTTGCCTGCGGGCCGCCCTCGCTGATTTTGCTAACCTTGCGTGTGAACGTTTCTCGAGCGCTAAGGGAAATTAACTAATCATTTCTCGCGCCTGTAGGTTGACATCGGCCCCTTCCCCTTCGCATGATAGGCCGGCCTTGATGCATGGCAGGTAACCATGGTTCGGCGGTGAATGGATATCACAGCGGCGCGAATCGTTCGCGATCGTTGTTGGCGCTGATCTTCAGGCTCCCTCCTTCCCCTCCCTCCCAAACCCACCGACTTCGGAGCTTCTTCGCATGCGACGTGGTTTCTCGTTCTTGTTTTTGAGCATGATGCTCGCTTGGGCCCCGCTGGTTGTGGCCCAAGAGGCGCCGCCGCGCGTGATCGGCTACGAACGTTTTCATGCGTCGGGAGATCAAGCTCTCCGTGGTGGTCAGCTGCTGCTGGGCGAACTCAATTGCACCAGCTGTCACGCAGCTGATGCCGCGCTTGCTTCCGCTGTCCAAAAGAAACCCGCGCCGATTCTCGATTCCGTCGGCAATCGCGTGAAAATGCAGTATCTCATGAAGTTCCTCGCCGATCCGCAAACGGTGAAGCCAGGAACCACCATGCCCGGCGTTCTGCACACTCTTCCCGACGCCGAACGGGCCGCTGCTGCGGAAGCGATTGTGCACTTCCTCGCCACCACCGGTACCACGCAAGAGACCTCCCCGCTTCGCCAGGCTGCCATGCGGGGCGAAAAGATCTATCACGAAGTCGGCTGTCTTGCCTGCCACGATTCACGCAAAGAAGGAGCAGTCGCGCTCCCCACGTCGATTCCACTCGGCACTCCTTCGCGCAAGTACACCCTCGCCGGTCTCACCGAATTCCTCAGCGATCCACTAAAAGTTCGCCCCGGTGGCCGCATGCCCCATCTTCTTAATGGCACCGATGCCCGCGATGTCGCCTCGTATCTGCTGAACGATCTTCCACTCGCATCGGGGCTGCAATTTGCCTACTACGAAGGAACCTGGGACAAACTCCCCGACTTCTCGAAGTTGACTCCCAAATCAACCGGCGATGCCTCGGTAATCGATGTCTCGGTCGTGAAGGCCAAGGAAAACTTTGCCTTGCGTTTCGATGGTTTGCTCCAAATTCCTGCCGACGGAAACTACCTCTTCCTGATCGGCTCCGACGACGGCTCGCGACTCTCAATCGATGGCAAGGTGCTGATCGATAACGATGGCGTTCATCCGTTCAGCCAAAAACGAAAGCCGCTGAAACTTAAAGCGGGGCTGATTCCGTTTGTCGTCGAATATTTCGAAGCTGCTGGTGAAGAACAGCTGCAAGTGCTCGTCGAGCGCGAAGGTCATCCTCAGCAATCGCTGTCGGATTTCGTCGCCATTCCTGCCCCCAAACCAGCCGCAGGGAGCGAAACGCCGGCTGAGTTCGTCGTGAAGCCTGAACTGGCTGCCAAAGGTCGCGAGCTCTTTGCTTCGGTTGGATGCGCCAACTGCCATCAGCTGAAAATTGGTGGTGAAGCTGTCGCTGCCAAAGCCACGGCACCTGCTCTTTCGGCCCTCAAGGGAGAAGGTGGTTGCCTCGAATCATCGCGTGGCAAAACTCCTTACTACGCTCTCGGAGCAGTGCAGCGAACCTCCCTCGTGGAGGCAATCAAAGCCGCAAAACAGCCCGCTGCCGAGCAGCCGAAAGAAGAACTGATTTCGGCCCAAATGGCCCGCTTCAATTGCTACGCCTGCCACGCACGTGGTGAAATCGGCGGCATCGAACAAGCTCGCAATCCCCACTTCCTCTCCGACATGCCTGAAATGGGAGACGAAGGTCGGATCCCTCCAGCGCTCACAGGTGTCGGTGCCAAGCTGCAGCCTGAATGGCTGAAGACCGTTTTTGCTGAGGGTGCCAAAGATCGTCCCTACATGTTCACCCGCATGCCACGCTTCGGCTTGGAAAACGTCGGCACCCTGATCGATCAACTCGCTGAAGTCGATCTCGCCAAAGCCAAGGCGGCACCGAAGGTCGACGTCGACCTCGCCGACAAAAAGCTGAAGGCAGCAGGCCGTCGACTGGTTGGCTCGCAAGGCTACTCGTGCGTGAAGTGCCACACCTTCGCCGATAAAAAGGCGACCGGCATTCAGGCTCTCAGCATGACCACCATGACCAAACGCCTACGTCCTGAATGGTTCCATAACTATCTGCTGAACCCCCAAGAGTTCCGCCCCGGAACTCGCATGCCAGCCGCTTGGCCGGGGGGCGTTTCGCAGCTTCCGAGTATCCTCGAAGGCAACAGCGATAAGCAGATCATGTCGATCTACGCCTACCTGACCGATGGGGACCAGGCAACCCTGCCGATTGGTCTGGTGACTGGCAAGATGGAACTCATCGCGTTTGATGAAGCGGTGATGTATCGCAACTTCATCGAAGGTGCAGGTTCGCGGGCCATTGGTGTCGGCTATGCCGAAAAACTGAACCTCGCGTTTGATGCCAACAACGTTCGAATGGCCATGTTTTGGCAAGGTTCGTTCATCGATGCGGCTCGTCACTGGACGGGACGTGGCGTCGGCTACGAACCACCACTAGGCGACAACGTCCTCAAATTTCCCGAAGGAATCGCGTTTGCCAAATTGGCTGCGGCCGACACTGCTTGGCCCGGTGAATCGGCCGAGCAAGCTGGCTATCGATTTCTGGGCTATCGCCTCGGAGAGCTTCGCAAGCCCACATTCCGTTACGCGATGGGGGATGTGGTGATCAGCGATTATGTGAATCCGGTGGCTGATAGCGACGCAGTCTACTTCTCGCGGCAATTCACGCTCGAAGCGCCCGGAGCAGTCGAAGGGCTCTATTACCGCGCGATCGTTGCCAGCAAGATCGAAGCGAAGGAAGGTGGTACCTACCTGATCGACGACAAGTGGACCACCAAGATTACGTCGGCCGGTAAGCCGGTCATCCGATCAAGTGGCGGCAAATCGGAACTCCTTGTTCCGGTAGTGATCGAGAATGGTAAGGCGCAGATCACGCAAACCTACGACTGGTAGTCACGCCGATTTGCAGTGCACGTCCTCGCGTTTCATGTTGGTACGAAACCCCTAATTTCCTAGGGAAATCACGATGAATATTCGGCTCCTCACTGGCTCGCTCCTCTCTGCCCTGCTCCTGCTGTGCGGCTCTGCCGCCGCTCAAGAGACCGAAGAGACTTACTATCCGTTGGTGGCGTTTCCACTCTCGGAATTTGTCAATTTGGAAGCAGGTGGACTCGAAATGATGCCCGATGGCAAGCTCGCCATCTCGACCCGTCGCGGCGATATCTTTCTGCTCGACAAACCGTTTGTCAAAAACCCCGAAAACGCCGAGTTCACCAAGTTTGCATCGGGGCTGCATGAAGTGCTCGGCATCGCCGAAAAAGATGGTTGGCTCTACGCCACTCAGCGCTGCGAAGTCACGCGTATCAAGGATGAAGATGGCGACGGTCGTGGCGATCTGTTCGAAACCGTCAGCGATGGCTGGGGCATCAACGGCGACTATCACGAATACGCCTTCGGGTCGAAGTTCGACAAAGACGGAAACATCTGGGTCACGCTTTGCCTCACCGGGTCGTTCAGCAGCGAGAGCAAGTATCGCGGTTGGTGCCTCCGCATCACCCCCGAAGGAAAAGTGATTCCGACCTGCAGCGGACTTCGTTCGCCGGGCGGTGTAGGAATGAATGCCGCAGGGGACATGTTCTATACCGACAATCAAGGTCCCTGGAACGGAACCTGCAGCATCAAACATTTGAAGCCAGGCTCGTTCCAAGGTCATCCCGGCGGCTTCCGCTGGTTCGATGTAGCTGGTGGCGCGATTGGCGAAAAGCCGACGGAACCTCAGTCGGGTAGTCGCATGATGGTAGAAGCCAAAAAGATCCCCCAGCTTGAACCTCCAGCGGTTTACTTTCCCTACAACAAAATGGGGCAGTCGGCTTCGGGCATCATGTGCGATACCACCGGTGGCAAGTTTGGTCCGTTCCAAAATCAACTCTTCGTGGGCGATCAGACCCATAGCACCGTGATGCGGGTCTACATGGAACAGGTGAAGGGACACTACCAAGGTGCTTGCTTCCCGTTCCGCAGTGGCATTGGTTCAGGCTCGCTCTCGCTGCTCCTCACCAAAGAAGGGGCGCTGTTTGTCGGCGGCACCAATCGTGGTTGGGGGTCGCGGGGGACACAGCCGCACTCACTCGATCGGATCATGTGGTCGGGCAAGGTTCCGTTTGAAGTGCACGAAATGCATGCCAAGAAAGATGGCTTCGAATTCACCTTCACCGAAAAGGTCGATCCCGCCTCCGCTGGTGATCCGAAGTCCTATGACCTAAGCACCTACTGCTACATTTATCAGGCCGCTTATGGCAGCCCTGAAGTCGATCACACGAAACCGACGATCACCAAGGTTGAAGTTGCCGCTGATGGCCTCAGCGCTCGGCTCTACATCGACAAGATCGTCGAAGGGCACGTCCATGAATTCACCATGGCCGGTGTGAAGTCGGCAGAAGGTAAGCCTCTGCTGCATAACAAGGCGTACTACACGCTGAACTACATTCCCGAGTAACGCGATCCCTTTGGTAGCGACCCAGAAAGCTCCGGGCTGCAGGTGGTAGTGCGACTTCTGGGCCCCTTCGAGTTGTTGTTTCGCGAGGCAATGGAAGGTCTGTTTCCATTGCCTTGTGGTGCCGTTCGGTCCGTTTCTTGTAAAGGCACCGATCGCTGCTGGCGCTAGGCTGGTTTCGCCCGCCGAACTATGTCCGTTTAACTCCGTGTTTCAAGCAAAAAAGCCATTGGTTTGCTTGAAAAAATCGGGTTGATCGGCCATTCTTAGTCGATGCTAGTGCATGCAGGTGTGCCTAATACCGCACACCTGATCATTTGCGACGCACCAATCTCTCCCCGGCCGCTGAGCCACTCCCGTGGCGGTGGCAGTATGTTCATCTCCGAAAGCCTCTCTCTTCATGCGGTCGCTCGCTAGTTCTGTAGGTCGTCGCGCCGTGGTTATCGGCCTCGTTGCTTGTTTCGCGCTTATCACCACGGGCTGCGGCTCAAGTGGCATGGTGCAGGTGGCGGGCGTTGTGACACTCGATGGTCAGCCTGTCGAAGGGGCTGCTGTGATGTTCATGCCTGCCGAGGGTCGACCGGCTGAAGGCTACACCGATGCGACTGGTAACTTTTTGCTTCAAACACAAACGCCTGGCGACGGTGTCGCGCCTGGCGTCTATCGTGTCACCGTCGTGAAGACCAAGGTCTATGGGGTCGAGGTGAACGAAGATGGGACGAGTGGTGCGTTCAATCCGGCAGCATTTCGCGAAGAGTTTCTGGTGCCGAAAAAATACTCGATGCCCGACACGAGTGGCCTGGAGTACACGATTGAACCAGGCATGGCATCGCTGAAACTTGAACTGACTTCGAAGTAGCATGCGCTCGTTTTTTGATGCGCCGCATGTACAGACTGCTCATAAAAAAGTGATTTTTGGCCCGGGTGATTCTCGGGCCCCTTTATATTTTGATTTCCTGCTGGTGAAAGTAGTTTTCCATGAACAAGAGCGCGTCGAAAGGCTTCACGCTCGTAGAACTCCTGGTGGTCATTGCCATCATTGGAGTTCTCGTAGCCCTTCTGCTCCCGGCGGTACAAGCAGCGCGCGAAGCTGCCCGACGTACCCAGTGCGTCAACAACCTCAAGCAAATCGGAATTGGCCTGCACAACTACCACGATGTGCTCGGCACACTTCCACCCGGGGCGATTTGGTTTGGCGCATCGACCAATAATCGCGGCAGCATCTACGTGCACTTGCTGCCGTTCATCGAACAGCAGCCTCTCTACAATCAGTTCACGTTCACACAGCCGCCGGAAAACGAATCGGTCGGTGGAGTGCTCCTGGCCTCGACGATCATCAAAACCCTGATCTGTCCGAGCGACGACAACAACAACTTGCTCAACGGCCGCGCGATTCATAACTACGCCGCGAGCATCGGCCCGACGGGCCACATTTCGTCCCCCTCGTGCGATTGCTCGAACAGCTGGAACACCTATCAGCTGGCTCCCTATGGTTCGACCACCAGCTTTGCCGGTCCCTTCACACGCTACTCAACGACCTCGCGATTTGCCGACATCACCGACGGCCTCTCCAGCACCATCTTCTTCGGTGAAGTCCGCCGTGGCTGCAGCAACCACAACAGCGGAGGCTGGGCCGGTTCGAACAACGGCTGTGGTTTGACCAGCACCTTGGTGCCGATCAACTACGACTCGTGCAATCCCAATGCAACGAACCCATGCAATCGTCCCTGCAATTGGACGACGGAACTCGCCTTCAAATCGCGTCATCCAAGTGGCGCGAATTTCCTGATGGGGGATGGTTCGGTCCATTTCCTGCCGCAGACCATCGATCACTGGACCTACAACTACCTCGGCTGCAAAAACGACGGTAAACCAGCCCAGGTTCCCAAGTAGGTTGCTGGCAGAGGGGGCGAAGAAGCATGTTCAAGCGTTTTTGAGATCATGCTTGGTGCCGAACCATACGTCACGTCGACGAGTGCTGATGCGATGTGGTGTCCCTCCCCAAATTGCCAAACTGGGCGAGCTTTGAGGCTTGGTAGGGCGAGCAGCGAAACCCTGATTTGCTGGGTGATGGAGCACGCGCACGGACCTCGAGAACTCCGTGTTTCAGCGGCATTTTCGAAGTTGACGGTGAATCTCGATTTCCCGTCAACTGCTCTTTCTTCCCTACAACGGGCCGGGTATATTTCCCATCAAGAACAGTTGCCGACTCGCTTTGGAGTTGGCTTCGCGAGTGGTTGGTACATGTGGTCCGCATCGGCTGAAAGTCCCTTGCCAGTTTGCTGATTGGGTTTTGTTCCATTCGTCAAGCGATAGGGTCCCAGGAAACGACGTGCCGCGATTGCCGCGCTCCAGCACAAGACTGCCTCGTTCTGGCGGTTTTGGGTTCGGTAGCTGTTTGCGGTTTGGGTTTGGTTTGGCTGGCAATTGGTTTGGCTGGCAATCTAGCTTGCTGGGATTTTGGATTCTGTTCTAAGGACTTGTCGAATGACGAAGCGGATCTATGTGGGGAACCTCCCCTGGACGTACTCCTCATCGGACCTTGAAGCTCTCTTCAAGCCGTTTGGTGATGTGGCAGCTGCCGAAGTGATCATGGACCGGGAAACCGGCCGGTCGCGCGGCTTTGGTTTCGTCCAGATGGCGAACGACGCCGATTGCGAACCTGCTGTGAATGGCCTCAATGGCACCAACTGCAACGGTCGTCCCCTGGTGGTGAATGAAGCTCGCGAACGCGCTCCCCGTCCAGCTGGCGGCGGCGGTGGTGGCGGCGGCGGACGTGGCGGTTACGGCGGTGGTCGTGGCGGTTACGGCGGCGGCGGTGGTGGTCGCGATGGCGGCGGCTACGGCGGCGGCGGCGGATATGGTGGTGGCGGTGGAGGCGGATACGGTGGTGGCGGTGGAGGTGGTTACGGCGGCGGCGGTGGCCGTGGTGGTCGCGATGGTGGCGGACGCTACTAATCGACCTCGGTTCCTCGGCCGATGCTTGTCATCCCGCTGAACCTCGTCTGATCGCTGTTTATATCCCCCAGATTAAAAGCCGCTCTTCCTTAGGCTCCGTTCTTCGCTCCAAGATTCATTCTTCGCCAAGAATCAGTCCAGGTTTCAAAAGACAACAGCCACGCCACCCGGTAACAGGTCGCGTGGTTTTTTTCTGCGCCCACCACTCCTCATTTTGCTCGATCGCGCAAAAGTTGTGTCAAACGGTGCGCAGACTTTTTCGTTTTCGGGTAGTCTCACAGTAGACGCCAATTTGCGTGAGCAACCTCTCACGCACTCGACTCGGCTCGCCTTCGGATTCGGCGGCCCGTTCGTTTCCTCTGTTTGAACAAGGGTGTGTAGTGTCTCGAAGACTCACAGGAAGCAAGTCCACCAAGACGTCGAGCCGCCGCGAGGCACGACATCATGGGGACCTTACGCCACGTATGGCAGAAGTTCGTACACCCTCCACCAACCCTTCGTCGACCGGCGAACGACAGCTCCAGGTCGAATTTCCCGAAGCGCCCCTCACGCACAAAATCGTGATGCTGGGCATTGTCTTTCTCCCGTTCATTTCACTCTTCGTCGCGATGGCCACACTGTGGCAATACGGCATGGTCGGCTGGCTTAACCTGGGGCTCTTTTTGAGCGGCTGGGCGATCACCGGCGCGGGGATCACCATCGGCTTTCACCGGATGCTGACGCACCGGTCGTTCGAAACCTATCCCTGGGTCAGGATGTTTTGGACAGCGATGGGATGCTTGTCGATCGAAGGCTCTCCAGTCACGTGGTGCGCTGTGCATCGGCGGCATCACGAACTGAGCGACCAGCATGGCGACCCCCATTCGCCTCATCTGCATGGCAATGGGCTCGGAGCGATGCTGCAAGGGCTTTGGTATGCCCACACCGGCTGGCTTTTTACAGGCTACTGGACCTCGCCGCGCGTGCAGCGCTACGTTCCTGATCTTGTGGCCGATCGCTGGCTGATGGCGGTCGACCGGCTCTATTATCTGTGGGTCGTCGTTAGCTTGGGGCTGCCAACCCTGATCGGCTATTTGGCAACAGGAACGGTCGAAGGGGCGCTGCTGGCGCTACTGTGGGGCGGGTTTGTACGGATCTTCGTGACACACCACGTCACCTGGTCGATCAACTCGATTTGCCACGTCTTTGGCCAGCGCGAATACGACTCGGGAGACGAATCCCGCAACAACGTTTTCTGTGGTTTTCTTGCGTTTGGCGAAGGGTGGCACAACAATCACCATGCGTTTCCAACGTCGGCTCGTCACGGTTTGCGGTGGTGGCAGTTCGATACCAGCTGGGTGATCATTCGGGCCATGGAACTCGTGGGACTCGCCTGGAATGTCAAACTTCCCGACGAGCGAATGCTCGCCGCAAAACGGCTCGTACCTCTCGCGCAAGAGTCGGGCGCTCGGTAGAATATCGCCGTCAGTCTCCCCTCCCCTGATGCGAATTCTAGTGCCCGCCGGCGAACTGCGAGTGAGCGAGTGAACAGTCAGCTTCCACCCACGATCGAATCGTTGCCTGAAGCGGCCGATCGCGGCCCCAGTGGAAGCTTGTTGCCACTGCTGAAACTCTGTCGGCTGTCGAATGTCTTCACGTCAGTAGCCGATATCCTGCTCGGTTTTTTCCTCGCTCGGGGCGATGCTCAGCCCTTGCCGGGGCTCATCGCGCTCGCCATAGCCAGCGCGATGCTTTACACCGCAGGGATGGTGCTGAACGACGTGTTTGATATCGAAATCGATCGGGTCGAGCGTCCTACGCGACCACTCCCCAGCGGCGCTGTTTCGCTCGACTTTGCCAAACGATTTGGTGCCGGTCTGCTGGTGCTCGGATGCTTGCTGGCATGGGTGGTTGGCATTGCCTATCAAGCTGAGACGATCTCGATGCTCCACAGCGGTGGTGTTGCGACCCTCTTGGCCGGGATGATTCTGCTTTACAACGCCTGGCTGAAGCACACCTTCGCCGGCCCCTTTGCCATGGGTGCCTGTCGCACGCTCAACATTTTGCTGGGGATGAGCCTTGCGCCGGCCGTAAGCGAGCCGGTGGTGATGGGATACCCAGCGGTGTGGCTGCTGCTGGCGATCGCTTACGGACTTTATATCGCTGGCGTCACTTGGTTTTCGAGACAAGAGGCAGTGGAGAGCTCGCGCTGGCAACTAACCATCGGACTGCTACTGATGCTCTCCGGAGTAGCAGGGGTTGTGTATCAGGCCCTTGCTCTGCCTGGTCAACGGATACCAGCGCAAATGTTCATGCTGCTGATGTCGTGCCTGGGTGTCAGCATTTTGCTGCGAGGTGTCCGCGCGATTGCCGATCCACAGCCGAGCACCGTGCAACCAGTGATCAAGCAGGCTATTCTGTCTCTCATCATGTTTCACGCTGCCGTCGTTCTCACCGTGCTGACCCCGGGATATTCGCTGGCGATCGTGGCTTTGATGCTCCCGACCCTTGCGCTGCAGCGGTTCATCTACTCCACCTAATCGCACCACCATTCGCCCCCTGCTTCGTCAATCATGCTACTGGGCTACAACACCAACGGCTGGGCGCATCACGATCCGCTCGATGCGATCGCAGAACTTGCGAACCTTGGCTACCAGAGCATCGCGATTACCCTCGATCACGGTCGGCTGAATCCGTTTGACGTACGCTTTCCTGACGAACTGCGCCGCACTCGAGCGCTACTCGACGAGCGAAATCTGACGAGCGTTGTCGAAACCGGCGCTCGATTTTTGCTCGATCCGAAAATGAAGCACGAGCCGACACTCGTCAGCAGTGCGCCGGAAGCTCGGTCGCGTCGCATCGATTTCTACTACCGCGCAATCGATGCCGCGCGTGCTCTTGGAAGTTCGTCGGTGTCACTCTGGTCGGGTATTGCTCGCGATCAAGCTACGGAAGAGCAGCTGCTCGAGCGTATTGCCGAGTCGCTGGCTCCTGTGCTCGATCGCGCCGCTGCGGCAGGCGTTTGGATTGCGTTTGAACCCGAGCCGGGCATGGTGATCGACACGATGAGTCGCTTCACGCGACTGTTGCAGTGGATCGATCACACGCATCTCAAGCTGACGCTCGACATCGGCCATCTTTACTGCCAAGGAGAGTTGCCGATCGCCGACTATGTGGCACGCTGGTCCGACCGAATGGTGAATGTGCATTTGGAGGATATGCGCGCCGATGTTCACGAGCATTTGATGTTCGGTGAAGGAGAAATGGAGTTCCCGCCGATCATTGCGGCGCTCGCGCGGTGCGGCTATCAGGGAGGCGTGCATGTCGAGCTGAGCCGGCATAGTCACGAGGCTCCGCAGGCCGCCCGAAAAGCGTGGGAGTTCCTCGCCCCTCTGTTCAATCGCGCTCTGGGCAAGTAGCGTGGCACTTTCGGTCCTGGTTAGTTTGTCGTAGCGCGCTCGCAGCGGACGCGCCACTGCCTCTTCGAATCGGAGTTTTTGCTGATGAGCGACTGCGTGATTTATTTGTCGATTCCGGGCTTGCGCAGGCAGGATCTGGCCTCGATGCCGCAGCTTCGAGCACTCACGTCGGGTGGCGACATCGCGACGCTGGTCCCCAGTTTTCCCGCGGTCACTTGGACCTCGCAAACGGCCATGCTCACCGGCAAATTGCCGAGCGAAACCGGTGTGATCGGCAACGGTTTCTTTTGGCGTGACACCGCGAAAGTGGAAATGTGGACCGCTTGGAACGACAAGATTCAGCAGCCGCAAATTTGGGACGTGCTGCACAAGCACGATCCGCAGCTGACGTCGGCCACTTGGTTTCCGATGCTGACCAAAGGCTGTGGCGCCGACTACATCTGCATGCCCGCGCCAGTGCATAATCCCGACGGCAGCGAATCGCTCTGGTGCTACACCAAGCCGAAGGAATACTACGGCGATCTGCGCGACGCTCTCGGACATTTTCCGCTGATGAACTTCTGGGGGCCGATGGCTGGCATTGCCTCGACCGCATGGATCGCCAACTCCGCGGCGCTGGCGATGGAGAAGTATAAGCCCCGTTTCTTTCATATCTATCTGCCGCAGCTCGACTACGCCGCGCAAAAACTTGGTCCCGATTCGCCAGCCGCTCTGCAGGCGGTGATCGAACTCGATAACGTGATTGGCAAGCTCGCCACCGATGCAGCAGCCGCTTATCAAGGCCATCGACTACTGTGGCTCGTGGCTGGCGAATACGCCATCACGCCGGTCAACCACGTCACCTACCCCAATCGTCTCCTCCGAGAAGCAGGCCTGCTAAGCGTTACCGACGATGGCACGGGCGAAGTGATTGCGTATGGCGAAACGCCTGCTTGGGCGCTCGTCGACCATCAGTTCAGCCACGTGTTTGTGAAAGATGCCGATAGCGCGAACATCGCGAAAGTGGTCGATCTTTTCAAAGGAAAGCCAGGGATTGCCGAAGTTCTGGCGGGCGATGAACGTAAAAAATATGGCATGGATCACGAGCGCAGCGGCGAAGTGATTTTGATCAGCACGGCTGAAAGCTGGCAGGCCTACTACTACTGGCTCGACGACGCGAAGGCACCGAAGTTTGCCCGCACCGTCGACATCCATCGTAAACCGGGCTACGACCCGGTAGAGCTGCACTTCGATCGCGCGAACAAGTGCATTCCGCTCGATGCCACGCTGATTGGCGGATCGCACGGCGCACCAGCAGTAAGCGACGCTCAGCGGACCGTCCTACTGTCGAGTCAAAAGGGTGTGTTCGTCGAACGGCCCATCGCCGACACCGATCTGTTCGAGTTGGTGCTCAATCAGTTTGGAATCTAGCGCACGCCAACGCTGCTCGCAGTTGCGAGACAATCAGCGCGTAAAGAGCGCTCGGCAAGGGAGCAGCCGAGCGCCGTCGGCATCGACGAGGGCGTAGGTTTTCGGGCCCCACATCGTGACGCCGGCATAGCGACCATCGGGCGCCAGCAGAAAGAGCCATAAATTGAATTTCGGTCGCCCCTGATCATCTTTTTGTTCGGGGCGTGTGATCCGAGCGATACGCTCGAGCATCTTCATGCCTGCTGCTTCCGGCGACATTCCACCACGCATCATTTCGACACAAGCAAACGACGAGCAGTTCTCGAGATTTGCTTCGCCGTGCCCAATGCTGCCGCAGGTCCCCGCTTCGCTATCGGCAAACAGCCCCGCGCCAAGGATAGGGGAATCCCCTACTCTTCCGGCCAATTTGAACGAGTGCCCGCTCGTGCTGGTGCAGCATCCCATCTGGCCGGTGGCGTCGATCGCAGCGACATGCACAGTGCCGACCTTGCCATAGCCCGACGCGCCGGTGTACTGCGTGCGGAACCACTCGGCCACATCGTCGTCGACCTGTTCTGGATGCTTCCAGTCGTCGATGTTCGACCGCGTACGCTTCCAGTGCATCCAGATGCGTCGCGCTTTATCGGTGAGTAAATTCTCGGTAGGAAAGCCATTCGCGAGAGCAAACTTTTGCGCACCTTCGCCAACGAGAAGCACACGATGCGTTTGCTCGAGGAGTTTGAGCGCGACTTGAGCCGGGTTACGAATCCCCTCGAGAGCCGCGACTCCTGCGCCACGATGAAGCGTTCCATCCATCACAGCGGCATCGAGTTGCACGACCCCCTCTTCGTTAGGAATGCCGCCAATACCAACAGAGTGCTCGAGTGGATCGTCTTCGATGAGCGTCACGCCGCGCACACAAGCTTCCACCGGGCGTGCACCGGCGAGAAGTTCCGCATAAGTTCGCTCGGCCCCTGCGAGTCCGTTATGCGAAGCGATAACGCGCGGCGTAATGGTCACTGACATACGAAGTCCATTTCCGTGTGACGATGCTTTGAATGTTAGCTCAAGCAAGGCGAGTGGCTAGTGCGCCGAGCAATTTCTGGCGCCAGCGAAAAGACTAGCCTTCTTTCCAACTCCAGCCCAGTGGTGATAGAAGCTCTTCTTCGGCGAGTTTGGCCCAAGGTGTGCCGGGATGCTCTTGCTTCACGCGGGTGAGGTACATCGTTGCCTTTTCCGCCATTTTCTGCATCGCGCTTCCCGTTTCGATGTTGGTGGATTGTTCAAGCAGCCACAGTTTGCTCTCGGGATCGGTCGGCGTTTTGCCACGCTTGAGCGCGGCGATCATAGCGTTGTAGCCATCGAGTCGCACCTTCGCCGCGAGGACTTGTCCCATCGCGATATCGTACTGCACTTGCCAGCGCGCGGTCGGAAGCGAATCGCGTCCCGATTCTCCTGCGAGCAGCAGATCGTAGCGGCGATCGACGGGTGGAACGTTCCGAGCGGCATACTGCTGCGCGGTGCTGAGTGACCGAGCCATCTGCGCTTCCGACTTCCGTTCGAAGTTGAGAGCCGGGTATTCGTCGATCACCAAGTCGCCAAGTTTCGCAGCTTCATGTAGCGCGCGAGCCGCTGCATTACCGAGTCGCTTTTGATATTCGGCTTCGGAGACATAATCGGGGGCATACTTGCTGGCGACGTTAGGCTCAAAACGCCATTCACTTCCGGTGGGCCAAACCGTGTAGGTATTGCCGTGACGAAAGTTCGAAAAGCTGCTGGTCAAAGGTCGTGAGGCAAAGAACATCCCACCACTGGCTCGTGCGACCCACTCAAGACCAAACGGTCCGAAGCCCGATTCGATGGCTAGATTCTCGTTGGTGCGATAGTTCCCCGTGGCGCTCATGTGGACGAGCACCCGTTCGCTGTAGCGTGACTCCGGACCGTAGCGCGTCGGTTTTGCAGCTTCACGTTCATTGGGGCGTGCGCCGACATTGGCCGGAGGTCCTGGCTGACCCCAAGGAGCCGCCGTGCCAATCACGTACAGAGGTATCGCCATTCGCTGCAGCATCGGCGCTAGTGTTTCTGCTTTGGCATCGTCGCTACCAGCTTGCGCAGTGACCATCACCAGCAGCACTTGGCGGCCACCCTCGGTGCGCGTGGAAAGAAACTTTTCTGCAGCAGACTGAGCAGCTGTGAGTGGCTGCGTGGTGGCTGCTTCGATCGGCGGAGCATCGAGCACTTTGTCGAGCGCCGCCGAGATATCCGCTTCGGTGGAAGTTGGCTCCGGCGTTAGCAGTTCGAGCGATTCAGCGAATCGTCCCACCACCGTCAGCAGCGGCTGCTCGGGATCATCGAGTTTCGATTTCGTCGTGGGAGAGGTGTAATAAGCCTTGGCCGCCGAGACTGATTCGATTGCCATCTTTTGGCTCGCTGGTGATGCGTCAAAGAGCCAAATGACAAGCGTGGGGGCGATATCGAGATTCGATTCGATGGCGGTGGTGGCGAGTCGAACACCACCCGACTCTTGCGATCCGAAGTTGCGGCGCGCGGTGCGCGACGATTCGTAGGCCTTTTCGATGAGCGCTGTTTCCTCGGAAACGTCGACCGGCTGTTCGACCTTCGGCTTGAGGATTTTGCGGTTTTTGTAGGCATTGGGGTCGGGTGGTGCCTCGGCCAGTCCCGGAGCAAGGCGATCGCGACAACCGGCTGAAATCAGCAGCGCCGGTAGCACGATAGCTAAGGTCAAAAACAGTTCAGCTGCGCGAAACGATTTCACCCCAAACATCCGCATAGCCCCTAGCGATCGGAAGTGGATTAGTGCGAGCGGGCGTTAGGTTGCCGCTGCGATCCCACCTAGTGTAACGCGTTGTACATCGAAGTGCCGCACACGTTTTTGAGGGTGTTTTTAGGTAGCTGGAAAGCTAGGCGTTACAAACGAGTTACTCCCAGCGGGCCGTTCTCCCCATTTTCTGGCAGGTGCTTGGCCAAGGTTGTCGGGTACACTTGGAAGGAAGTGAAATCTCAAGTTCGGGGCGAGTGCTTGAGGCGAACTTCTCCAGGACCTCTTTATGTCTACGAAAACCATCCTCACGATCGAAGATGACAGTGCGATTCGCCGAGGGATCGTCGATGCACTTAGGTTCTCGGGCTACCACGTTTTGGAATCGGGCAGTGGGCGAGTAGGACGCGAGATGGCGGTGCAACAAGCGTGCGATCTGCTGCTCTTGGATCTCGTGCTTCCCGGTTGTGGTGGGATGGAAATTTTGCGAACCGTGCGGAGTGTCCGTCCGCTGTTGCCGGTGATCATACTCACCGCGCGTGGGGAAGAAGCCGATCGGGTGGAAGGTCTCGAAGCGGGGGCCGACGACTATGTCGTAAAACCATTCAGCGTGAAAGAACTTCTTGCGCGTGTGGAAGCTGTACTCCGTCGATCACCGCAGCGGCCCACCGATGTGCAAGCGGTGGAAGTCCCTGGCGGAGTTGCCGATCTGGCCCGTCGCGAACTCCGCTTCACCGATGGGGAGCGGCTCGATCTATCGGAGCGCGAATGCGAGTTGGTTCGCTATTTGGCAAGTCATGCTGGCCGCGCCATCAGTCGCGATGAGCTGCTGGTGAACGTGTGGCGCATCAGCCCCGATGGACTTCCCACCCGCACGATCGATATGCAGATTGCGCGACTGCGCGAAAAGTTGCGCGATGATCCCACACAGCCGCGCGTGTTGCTCACCGTGCGAGGAAAGGGCTATATGTTTGCGCAGTTGCCCGCGGAGCAGTCGTCATGAAGCGTCCGTGGCAGATTTGGAGTTTGTTCATCGCCGGTCTGGTGCTGGTGCTCGCGACGTTCAGCTGGCTGACGATCAAAGCGCTCGAACTCGATCAGCAGCAATCGCAGGCTCGGCAAGATGCCGAACTCGATCAGGATGTCAGCCGCGCGCTTTGGCGGATGGATACACTTCTCACACCACTCCTCGCGCAAGAAGCAGCGCGTCCTGAACCGGTCTATCACGCCCTCCTTACGGTTCCAGCAACACGAGGCGGTGGGCTCGAGCTTTCTCCGCTCCTCAAAGAGCCTCCAGGATTTGTGCTGATTCATTTCCAGCTCAGCGAAGGGGGACGGCTCACCTCGCCGCAAGTGCCGCAAGGGCCAACGCGCGAACTAGCGATCGAGCAGGGTGTTTCAGAAAAACAGATCACCGAGTCGACGATTCGTTTGGCTCAATTGACCGATCTGCTGCGCGCAAGTGAATTGCTGGCGGAACTTCCCAATGAATCGATCGATCTCGAAGCCGATCCAGCATCGGGGGTCGTTGCCCGCACCGATCCGCTGCAGAGTTACAACAATCCACCGGTGATTGCGAATGTCTATCGGAGCGACAATTTCAAGCAGATCGATGAAGCGATCACAAAGCAGCAGTCGCTGCCGGGTCGGGGCGACGCAGGCGATTATGGGCCGCGCTCGAATTACCGCAACCAAGCGCAATCCCCGTCGGTTCAAAGTTCCATGCGCGAAAATGAAGTGGGACCACCTGTAGAAATTCCTTCGACCAATTCGCCATCGCAGGCACCATTTCCACCGACGAGCACACCACCCTTAGACACCGCATCGGCCCCGCAGCCAGGAGGATTTTCCGAGGTAACACGGCCACCCACCGCAGCTCCTTCGGACGTCACGCCTCCAACGCCAGTTCCGGCCGATCCCTTCGGGCTTCCTGTTCCTGGCGAACCCCCGCTAAGCGAGCCCACAACACCGCTCGGTGCGCCTCGTCCTGTGATTCAAGATCCATTCGGCTCCGGGGGTGCGTCGGAGGGAGAGATGCAAGAGCAAGACCGACCAGAGAAAGAGCTGAACGACGGGCCTCAGCAGCAGACGGGTGAACTGTCGCAAGTTCCCGATCAGCCAAGGCCCGCCGAACCTTCTCAGGCACCAAGCGCCGGACAGTCGCAAACCGGCACTTACGATGATCAATCCAGTGCAACAGCTCCGCGTCGTCCCGGCGAGCAGGGATCGGGCTATATTTCTCCTCGATGGATGGTCCCTAGCGCAGCGCAGTCGCGCGCCGAGCCTGCTAGTTCGGTCGGAACCTTCTACGAATCGCTGCCGCGCGGCAGTAACGACCTCGCCAATCGCGACCGGGTTTTTCAGGCCTATGCACAGCGGCAAGTCCTCGAGCAGCGCCAATCGTTTGAAGGGATCTCGCCGCTGGTTCCCGCCGTGGAAGGTGTGAGCCGACCTCTGTGGATTCGAGGTCAATTGATCTTGGCCCGTCGTGTGATGGTGCGCGGCGAAACCATTGTGCAAGGATGTTGGCTCGACTGGAATGCAATTCAATCGCGCTTGTCGAGCGAAGTCTCCGACCTTTTACCCGACGCGAAGCTCGTGCCGGTGAACGACGAATCCGAAGCACCCCTCGGTCGCTTGCTCGCCACCGTTCCGGCCAAGCTGGTGCTGCCACCTCTTGAGGCGGTAGCCCCCGGTTTCACACCGATTCGCGCAGCGCTTGGCATCGCCTGGATCACGCTCCTGGTTGCGATTGTGGTGGCCGGAGTTTTGCTCGACCGTGTTGTGCAGCTTAGTGAACGTCGCGGCGCTTTTGTCGCTGCGGTGACCCACGAACTCCGCACGCCACTCACCACTTTTCGCATGTATGCCGAAATGCTCGCGGAAGGAATGGTCAGTTCTCCCGAGCAGCAAAAGTCGTATCTCGATACGCTCCGCACCGAGGCCGATCGGCTCGCACATCTGGTCGAGAATGTGCTGCAATATGCGAGGCTCGAAAGAACGGGACTAGCCACCCGAAAAGAGTCGATCGCGCTCGGCGCACTCATCGATCGTAGTCGCTCGCGACTGGCGTCGCATCTTCGTGAATCGAATATGCAGCTCGATGTCGTGATGTCCCCCGAAGCTGCACGGATGATGGTCGACACCGATCCCGCTGCGATCGATCAAATCCTCTCGAATTTGATTGATAATGCCTGCAAATACGCCAAAACGGCGACCGATCGCACATTGCAGCTCACCGCTGCCGAAGGAGTTTGGGGGATGGCGAAACTTGTGATCCGCGATCACGGTCCAGGCATCCCCGAAGCAGGGCAAGTGCGACTGTTCGAGCCCTTTAGCAAGAGCGTTCACGAAGCGGCCGACACTGCTCCTGGTGTCGGCTTAGGGCTCGCCCTTTGTTTGCGCATGGCGCGGCAACTGGGGGGCAATTTGACATACAAAACCGCTGCTGGTGGTGGTGCCGAGTTTACACTCGAGCTACCTCGCACCAAACTGCGCGGCAGCTAAGACGATCAGCCTGATGCGTGCCGCACTGAATGCTCGCGGCTAGTTCAGTGTCGGATCTTCCGGTACATGCTTCGTACGAATCGCGGGCGACAGAACCGCTAGCCCGATCGACTGAACCACACGTTCCCAAAGGTCATCGGTGCTGGAGAACACAAGCTCGGTGGTGGCGGGCGCGATGAGCCAGCCCCCCTGCTCGAGCTCCGCTTCGAGCTGACCACCCGACCAGCCAGAATAGCCCGCGAAGAGCAGGTATGGCTTCTTCGTTTGATGAACAATGCGGCTGATCTGCTCGCTATGGGCCGAAAAATAGACCCCGTCGAACACTTCCGCTTCCGCCGCAGATGCCATCCGATGAATGGCCACCAAAGGACCATTCACAGGACCCCCCAGATGCACCGAGCCAGTGTTGGCAATCGTTTCAGCGGTCACGCGTTGCCATAGCTCGGCTACGGTCTCTTGCATCGGGCGCGTGAGTACCAAACCGAGCGCACCTTGCGCATCGTGCTTGATCATCAGCACGACGGTACGAAAGAAATTCGGATCGCCGAGGTGGGGCGATGCAGCGAGGAAATGACCTTGCAGCGAAGTCATGGTGATAGTCGCAAGAGGTTCGTCGCACAAAGCAAAAGGTCGATCGACCGCGCTAAGAGTGTCGCGCAGTTATCACACCATTGTAGAAGCGACCTGGCCGCCGCGATATGAACAGCCCCAGAGAAAAATAGCGAGCCGCCATCTCTCTTGCGAAGACCCCGAAAAACGCGGTTTTCTAAGCCTTTTTCCACGATTCTTGCCAGATGCAACCGGCCCACGACCAGCCGACGCCAAATCCGACGAGCATGCTTCGCATCCCAATCGTCAGGTGCTTCTCGCGGCGCAGCTGTTCAATCAAGATCGGAATCGTCGACGAAACGGTGTTGCCGCAATGCTCGAGCGCTAGGGGCATTCGGTCTTCCGAGAAGCTCATTCGCTCGCGCAGCTGCTGCAGCATTTTCAGCGTGGCCTGATGGAACAGATAGAGATCGATATCTTTATCCCCAAGTTCCGCTGCGGTCAGGATGTTTTCGATGAGCTGCGGAACAGCCGCGACGGTGAAGTTAATGAGGCTGGGGCCATCCATGTAGAGGTCGCTTCCCCAGCGATGGCGATGGCGAGGCTTGATCGCATCTTCCACCGGGCGAGCACCCCCACGTGCCACCAGCAAAGTGTCGGCACCACTTCCGTCGGTTCCAAATTGAAACGCGGTGAGCGTGGGGCGTTCGGCTGCTTCCACGAGCGTGGCGGCAGCGGCGTCGCCAAAAATGGTTCGTAGGCTGCGATCTTCCGGGTGGATGTATTTGGAGTAGGTCTCGGCGGTCAGCAGCAGCACACGTTTGGCGCTACCGGCGCGGATCAGTCCGTCGGCGAGCGAAAGTCCGTAGACAAATCCGCTACAGCCGAGATTGAAGTCGAGGGCCCCGACATTGGTTCGCAGTCCCAGTCGCGACTGTAAGAGGCAGGCCGTTGTAGGGAGTGGATAGTCGGGTGTTTGCGTGCAGAGCAACACAAAGTCGATGCTGGCCGGGTCGATGTCGTGCTCGCGAAACAGCTTCTGCGCAGCAGCATAGGCCAGGTCCGACGAGCATTCGTTTTTCGCAGCGATGTGTCGCGAACCGATGCCCGTCTTCTCGTAAATCAGATCCATATCCCAGTGGGGAAAGGCTGCCTTGAGTTCGGCATTAGTTTCCACACGTTCCGGAAAATGCACCGTAATCGGCCCGACCGCTGCGTACATCAACGACAGCTTCGCTCAAAAAGTGAGAATCGAGGATCGAGCAACTGGCAACGTGGAAGCTCGGGAGGAATCGCGCGATTCGTTTTTCTCGCGATCTCAAGCGGCGTTATCGCCAGAGTATGCGAGCTTGAGAAGCGCGTCCGCAACGCTAGCACTTGCTTGCGGGCCGATGCTTTTTCCGCTCACCAAAAGATCGCAGAGAACTTACAAGTTTAACCGACTAGGGTCAATTGGGAACCGTGGCATAAGCTGGGTAAGAGAATGATTTTAGGATTCCCAGTTCGCCAAGATTCTCTTGACTTGCGGTGGCACTTCTCCGTAGAGTCCCGGCCCCCGATGTTTCGGGCCACGTGGCAGCATGTACAAGTCGGTTACTCCCCTAGCAGAAGGAGGATGAAATCGTGCCTCGATTGCCTGCGATGATCGATTTGCATGCTCAACTTTTGCCAGGCATTGGCGATGGAGCACCGTCGTGGGACGACGCTCTCGCGATGGCTGAGATCGGAACGGCCGACGGAATTTCTGCCATCGTTTGCACGGCGCCGCTGGCCGCCGATAGCAGCCGCGCGCTGGTCAGCCGCATTCGCTCGCGCACGCGCGACTTGCAGCTGCGACTTCGCGAGATCGGCAATCGCACCGTGCTGCTTCCAGGTGGCCGGGCGCGTATCGACGATGCCACGCTCAAACGATTGCATGATGGCGCGCTCATGACGGTGGCCGATCAAGGTCGCCACCTGCTGCTGGATCTCCCCGTTCACACCAGTATGTCGCTCGACAACTGGCTCGCTCAGCTGACGGGACTCGGTGTGACCGGAATTTTGTCGCAGCCGGAGCGCTGGCCAGCGATCGGTGGCGATCTTCAACTCGTCGAGCGCCTTGTTGGGAGCGGAGCTTTGGTACTCGTAGGGAGTCACAGCTTGCTTGGCCATCACGGCCCAACAGTAAAACAGCGGACACTTGCCATGCTCAAGGCGGGGCTCGCACACTTCGTAGCGTCCGCGGCCTGCGATCCACGGAGTCGACCACCACTGCTGGGTCGCGCCTACGAAATGGTGCGGCTCGTGTGTGGCGACGATCGCGCTACTGCGTTGTTCTGCACCAATCCTTCCCGTGTTCTGCTCGGGGAAATGATCGACAGCACCACCCCGCTAACATCGAACTCGGCTTCGAAACCGACTTCGTTTTGGAATTCCTGGCGACGCGTCGCCTAAAAACATAACCGCAGCGCTCTTCCGATTCCCGTAATTTCCGACCACCCAGCTACTGTGATGCTTCCATCCCTGACACGTCGCGAAATGCTCCTGGCACTCATTGGTGCATGTGCGATCGTGCGCGAGGGACATGCGGCGGCAACTTGGCCTGCGGAACAAGCCGTGGGCAATCTGCTGTGGCATGCCGACTTTTCTCTCGAGCCGCATCAGCAGTTGCTCGAGGAGGTGGCGCAGCTCGGTTTCGACATCGCAGCGATGCTCGAACTTCCACCGCAAGAGGAGAAAGTGCATCTGTTTCTCTTCAGCCGCAAGGAAGTGTACGAAGCCTACATGAAGCAGTACTTTCCCAAGGTCCCCGCGCGACGCGCGCTCTTTATCAAAGCGCGTGGGCCAGGAATGGTGTTTGCCTACCGCAGTTTCGATTTCGAAATCGATGTGCGCCACGAAGCCACGCATGCGATTTTGCACACAATGACGAGCCACGTGCCGCTGTGGCTCGATGAAGGACTTGCCGAGTATTTTGAAGTGCCGCGCGATCGACGTGCCTCCGACAACCCGCATCATCCAGTGATGATCGAGCAGGTGCGACAGCGTCAAGCTCCGCGTCTCGAGCAACTCGAAGCGCTCGAAGATCTACAGTCGATGGGGCGCGATGAATATCGCGAAGCGTGGGGCTGGGTCCATTTTCTTATGCATGGTCCGCCGCTTGCCACCGCAGAACTGCGCAAGTTTCTCGTGCGCGATAGCAGCGAGGAATCGCTGCCACTCAGTCGGCTATTAAGGCAGCGTCTTCCAGCACTCGATCCGATGTTTCTCGCGCACTTTGCCGAGAATGCTCGTTAGCGCGCAAGGAATCGTAACCGCTGCCCCGCAGCTAGTGCTTTAGGCATCAGCAGGCCCAAATTCAACGTTACTTGCCACCGATCCGCTCGAAGTAGAAGTCGAGCGATTTGAGGTCGGTTTTGGCTTTCTGGCCAGATCGAACCGAAGCGAGTAACGACTCGACCTCGTGAATTTCGGTGGCATACCAGCCCGTTGCGAAGTGGGCATAGCCGCCGCGACCGTAGAGATAGTCGTTGCTCAGCACGTCGCGAATATCGACGCGATCGACGCCACCACTCCCACGAATCGTACCACTTTCAAAACCGCCGACGCTGGTGCTATAGCCGGTCGATGTGGTCATCGTGCGCCAGGCACCTTGCACGGCGAATTGGTCGCTTCCAGCCGTACCACTGAGAGTCACATAGTCGTGACCACCGAGCGACTGGAACGTGCTGCTGCTAAAGTTTTCGGCCGACAAGCTATAGCTTGCCGAACGCAGCCAGCTCCATTGCCCGGTCGAATCGAGCCAATCGGTTCCCGTCGAATCTTGGATGTTGGCCACATCGTAGCCTCCGACAACGGCGCGTACATGGACACTCTCGAAGTTCCAGGTCTGCACCACACTCGTGGGACGGTGGAATGTCGCAACCTGCGGTCCCGCGTTGAGCGTATCGCTTCCGGTCGAGCCGATCAGCCATGCTGCATCGTTGCCACCACTCGCCCCGGCAATGACGACCCCAAAACCTCGAGCTGTGTTCACCTGCCCCTGCATCGTCATTCGGGACCACTCGGGAACCGATTCGAACAGATCATCGCCGCTGCTGTCGTCGAGCAGAGCGCGATCGGAGGCTTGGCCGAGCGCCTCTTGATGCTCAAACCCGCTGGCCGAGAGACGGACATTGCCCGAAATCATCGAGGCCGAGCCATGGGCGAGTCGAAACTCCTCGGTCGTTGCGGCATGGCCACTGAGCTGCAGCGTATCGAGCCCGGTACCGCCAAGGATGGTGATGTTCGTCGTGCCAGCCAGTGAGTACGACACCCCATTGATTACCAGCTCGCGCGATGTCGCCGAGTAAGTCACGCTGTCGTTGCCGCTGGTGCCACCAATCGTCGCTGTGGTGCCGCTTATCGAAACGAGATTCGTCACCTGCACATCGACGTCGCTATGGGCCCCCACCAGCCGCACGAAAAACTTGGTCCCAGCAGCTGCATCGAAGTCGATCCGCTCACTCGACGAAGTCGAGCGGCTGCTCGCCAGGAGTTTGCCAGCCGCGTCGTAGAGTTCGAGGTCGACATTGCCTGCTTGCTGATTAAAGCCGGCAGTGACGGTTAGTTTACCGCTTCGTGAGGTGGTTACCTGAAACCAGTTTCCCCCTGACGTGCTAGTGAGATTGTGGTAGCTCGACTGCGTAACCGAGCCCCAGTTCACCGCATTGGTCGGCGCGCCGCTGGTTGATCCACCACCACTCGATGATCCGCCACCGGATGAGCCACCTGAATTGGATCCACCCGAATTGGATCCACCCGAATTGGAACCGCCCGACGAGCCTCCCGATCCGCTGTTACCACCGCCAGCAGCTGCGGCGAGTGTGGCGGAGAGTGTGTATTTTCCAATGCCGTCGGTCGACCCAAGTCCGATTGCGTAGGTTTGTCCCGCGACCACTTGAATCGTAAACGTGCTTCCCGTTTGACCAGCAGCAGCCCCCTGCCACTGCGGCGCAACATCGCCGGTGGTGGTGAACCGGAACGTAACCGATCCCGACTGCGCGGCGGTGAACGAAACGAAATCTTTGTCGCTCAGATTCTGAATCACACCGGTGGTGGTGATCGACTGCGTGAGGGTCCCCAGCGACGTTGGATTGGCTAGGGCGTTGCTGAACTCATCTTGTCCCATCACCGATTCGATCGCGCGGCTGATGTTCAGGCGGCGATACGACTGACCTGTAACGGAGTCGTAGACCAGATCGCCGGTCGAGTACATCTTGTCGTAGATCTGATCCTGCGTAATCCCGACATAACCGACCGATTGCATCGCCTCGCGAATCAGCGTGCTTGCGCCGGCAACATAAGGAGCGGCCATGCTCGTTCCGGAGGCTGCTCCCCAGTCATTTTTATAGCCGTCGCCTCCGTAGAAATGGTCGGGAAGCGTGCTTTGAATCTTCTCGCCCGGCGCTGCGATCACGCGGCTGTCGCGTTGGCTAAATGCGCTCAGCTGTCCGCTATTGCCGACACTCGCCACTGGCACCACATACTGCGAAACTGCCGGATAGCTCAGCCCCACTTGCTGATAGGTTTGGAACGAGTTGCCCGCTGAAACGGAGATGAAAATTCCGTCGAGTTCGAGCTGGCGAAGTTCGTCTTCCAGAGTGGCCCACTGCGGCAGTGTCGAAGCATTCCACTCGGTGCCGAGCGACAGGTTCACCGTGGTGATGGGGCTCTCGAACGAGTTCTTGTTGTTGTGTACCCACTTGAGCGCTTGTTCGACCCAGCTGAAGTAGCCGTTCCCTTGATCGTCGAACACACGCAGCGCGACGAGGTCGACACCTGTTGCCACGCCGCTGTAGCGCGAATCCTGGGCGCCGATGATGCCAGCGACATGCGTGCCGTGATAGCCTCCCGGGCCATCGTCGTAGGGATTGGCATCGTTTTCGGCAAAATCCCAGCCTCCCACCACACGGTAGCTCGAACCATATCCACCCCCCAGGGCGATATGGTCGTAGGCAATGCCGCTGTCGATCACCACCACCGTTTGACCAGCACCAGAAAGCCCGTAACTGGCGCGAGCGGAGGTGAGATCGGTCCAGCCGCGCGCATCGCTGGCTTGCGAAGTGGGAAGTTGATGTGTTTCGATTGCGCGATCGTCGCTGGCAATCCAGAAGTCGGCCACAGCCGACTGCGCGGTCATGGCGAGACGATCTTCGTAGGTTTCAAACTTACGAAGGCGCGCTAGAAGGCTCTGCTTCTCGTGTCGCTGCTTCGGGTTGTCCTGCGGACGCTGCATCGGGCCAGGCCCTCAATCGATAGAGGTACAGGCACGGTTCCGATCGTTCGCAGAGCATTCCCGCCTAGCGCAAGCGCATGGCACTCCCCTTCTCGCGCGCACCGGTGGCGCTCGCGTGATGGGGCAGATTCATCAGCAGGAATATTTTTCCGCGCGAATTGCGATTGAGCGTCGTGAATCGTCGGGCGAGAGGTGCGACCAAATGTGTCGCACGAGTCACTCGCAATTCACCTGCTCGCGGCCCTGGGGAGAAAGGCCTCGCAACTCCAGTTGCCCGGAACCGGGCCTTGGAGGGTGATCCATGACCGCGCGTCCTGCCGGCCAAAACTTGAGAAAATCTAGGTCACACTTCGTACGCGTTGCCGCTGGCGGGGGTTCTCACCATGAAACAATTCAGTTCTCGGCTGAACAGGCAGCACAACCGTTAAAGTTTGCCAGAACTGGCTCACTTCACGTACAGCTCGACATCGCACCCCCGTTACAGTTCCTCTAGACCACCTCGAGCGACTACCTGGGGATGCTCTGAATTTTCTCCCCTCCACGATCCGAAACACAGGTATCCAAGGCTCTCTCATAGGCGCAAAGGAATGCGGCGTTGAGTCCCTCCGGCCTGATTCGAAGTACCTGGCTGTTGTACTTTTCAAAACCAGCTGGCGATCGACAACTCCTTAAGGCAATTAAGGGGCGTACGATTCGTTCTATCGTTGAAATTGGGGTTGGCGATGCTTCACGCATCGGCAAAGTCCTCGAAGTTCTCGGCTGGAATAACCAGCCCGAGCCGATCCGTTACACCGGTATCGATCTCTTCGAAGCCCGCCCCGCCTCGCAGCCACGCATGCCGCTCAAGAGTGCCTTTCAGCACTTCAAAGAGACCGGCGCGAAGTTTCAGCTCGTTCCGGGCGATCCGTACTCGGCACTCGCGCGCACGGCCAACAGCCTCGCCGGGACCGACCTACTGCTGATCGGATCCGACCAGTTGGGCGAGTCGCTCGACCGGGCGATGAGCTATCTGCCGCGCATGATTCATGGCGAGACGCTCATCTTCCAAGAAGAGTATGAGCGCACCAGCAGCAAGCACGCCTACCGAAAAATTGCCGTCGACGAGATTCAGAAGCGCGCAAACGCCATGAAATCCCGCCGCGCAGCATAGGGCGTCCGTTGGTCGATTGTGCACCCGAACTGCCAACAAAAAACGGTCGCTCGACTTCAGTGAGCCGAGCGACCGCTGGTTGTCGTTTTGCTGGTTGCTTAGTCCCTCACACGCGATAAACGCTGAGGGCTTTTCTCTTTGGGCTTGGGGCTATTTATTGCCCGACGATTCAGCGTCGGCCTTGGCCTTCTCTTCCTGCGCCTGCGATAGATCGGGATTGGGAGTGGCGTCTCCCTCTTCCAGGTTCAGCACCCACTTAATGCCACCGAGCAGCGAGGCTTGGTAGGTCTCGTTGGTCCAGACACTTTCGTTGTGTCCCAGGCTCATGTGCATCGCTTTACCTTCGCCATAGTTCTTTACCCACAGCACAGGAACATGGTAGGGCTTCTTCAGCTTGGTCTTGGCCATGTTGAGGCTCATCAGCACGCGCACCTTGCTCGGCTGCCAGTTCTTGAACTGGTAGATCTCGTCCTTGATCTCGAACTCATCTCCCCAGGGCTTGGAAGCGGGATGAGTTTTGTCGTGAACTGTCACAGTGACTGTCTCGCCCGAACCCCAAGGATGACCATTGAATGTGCCACCAATCATGTCCCAATAAGGCTCGTAGTTGTGGTAGGTGTCGGCAGCCGAGTGGGCACCAATGAAACCGTGACCTTTCGTCGGGAGCCACTCCTTAAAGAAGTAGTTCAGGTCCTCTTCTTTGATTGGAAGATTGCCGGTGGTGTAGAAGAAGACGATGTCGTAGTTCTGCAGGTTTTCTTTGGTGAAGTCTTTCGCGGCATCTTGTGAGCAATCGACGCGGAACAGATTGCTGCGGATACCCATTTCGGTAACCACCTGCTCCGACGGGGAGAGATTGCCTTCCTTGCGATTCACGCTGCCATGCTTGAAGCCGGCGCTTTGCGTGAGCATCAGGATGCGATATCCCTTGGCCGGTTTATCGCCTGCAGGAGCAGCTTTATCTTCCGCCGATGCGGCGCCAATCGAAGCGACGACCAGTGCGCACGCGGCCAGCGTGGCCACCCAGGGTGCGAAGTAATTTCGTGCAGTGAGAACCATCGTGGAGAGTCCTTGGGAGTTGACCAGATTCAAGGCAGACCGGAATTGCTATCCAGTCAGTTATGACCTTACACCCCCGAAAAGTTACTCTCCCGAAGCACGCGTGACTAGATTGCCTCGGGGTTTAATCGTCAACAGCATCGGCAGGCTGACTTGGTTGCCTTCGACCTGCGCCACGGCGTGGATCAGCCTCGTTTGGGGCTGCACCCACGGTTCGGCCCGCAAAAAGATCGAGCGATCGGTCTCTTTCTCGCGTACCAATACGCCCGAAAGGCCAATGTCGTCGACAATCACTCCGTGCGGCAGATTCTGGACTTCCAGCGCCACGCGATCCTCGAACCCATGCCGCAGAATGCGAAGATGACAGCTGACACTCCCTCCCGCTTCCATCTCGATGGAGGCTGGTTCTGGAAAGCCGCTCGAGAGCGTGGGGACAACTGCTTGATTCTTCTCATCGATTCGCTCGAGGAACACTTGCACCTTCGCGCGGGGCTCGAGTACTAACGATTTGGGTGACGCTACTTCTTTAGAAACTAGTTGCCCCGCTACCTGTGCCTCGGCGCGAATTTTGATCGCGGCGAGCGCGTCGCTCGTCGGTGCTACGGCATCCTCGAGAGCAAAGATCGCCACCTGCGCTTCGCTGAGTCCTTCCGGAATCACGACCGGCGATTTCACCTGAAAACCGGCGGGAAAACCTTCGAAGTGCACGGTGATCGGTCCACGATAATAATCGGCCCGTTCGGCTTTCACGGTGATCGAGCGACCACCACCAGCATTCACTTTCAGATCGGCCGGATTGATCGAGACGCTGAAATCAGCAGCGCGACGTCGCGCTAGAAGATCATACGTATAGTTCTCGCCGCTGTAGTTGCGCACATCCGTGACACGCACCAAATAGTCCCCATCGACAGGCGCAACGAACAGAAGTTTCGAATCTCGCCCCAGCTTGCGCTGCGCGTCGTCGTCGTTTTCGTAGTGGATCGTAAAAACCGGCAATCCGTTCGAGGGAAGTGGCGTACCAATCGCATAGGGAACGACAAGATAGCCCGGCTCACCGAGTGCATGCGTGCGCGGAGTGGTGTCGAAGATGGCGAACCGATTTCCATTTTCGGGATAGAACTGAGCATCGGCATCGGGGCCGCGTCGCTGCTGAAAGTGCTTGATCACTTCGCCATTCAGATAGACGTAGTCATTCAGCAACATCTCTTCCCAATACTTCAGCCGTACGCCCCGCTGCTCACTACTCATTCCGCGAAACTCCACTTCAGTGTCGCGCACCGCGCGGAGCAACAGTCGTGGCACGCTCTTGCCTGTGAGGTCGAGCACTTCGATTTTCGAGTCGAGAGGCGAACCCTTTTTGGCAGCCCGCGTTTCGAAAATCAGCTGCTCACCTTGCTTCGCGGTGATCCGAAACAGATCGACATCGCTGGCCCCTCCCTCGCCATGAATCTTCCCTTGAGCAATGCCGGGGACTGTGATCGGAGTCGCGCGATCGGGAGCATTGTTGGGCTCTACTTCCGCGAACTTCGCGAGCTCATTTTCGGCGGGCTGTTTCCCGTAGTCCACCTCGGTGGGAGTTTCTTCAAGAGGCTTAAAATCGGCCAGTTTTCCGGCATTATGAGGGAGGGCGAGTTCGCCTGTCGTACCATCCATACGCCCCACAACCACGCGATCGCCACTCGGAACGATCGCGACACCTGTTGCCCAGTCAGATTGCTTTTCGAGCACGGCCCGAATTGTCATGTCGTCGGCATTCCAGACTTTGATCTGGCGATCTTCTGCGGTGGAAACGATCGTTTCCCCATCGCTCGACCAATCAAGTCGTAGCACCGCTAGTTCATGAGCAAACTGGGAATAGAGAAGCGGATTGGTCCCCTCCAAAGCCTGGTCGGAGACTTGCCAGACACGAATGCGATTGTCGACACCCGCTGCAGCCACCCGTTTTCCATCGGGGCTGAAAGCGATGGAATAGAGTTCTTTGGTCGATTCTTTTAGTGTCTCGAGGCGCGATCCATCGGCGACATTCCACAGCTTCACCGTGCGGTCGCCACTGGCGGACGCGAGTACTTTCCCATCGCTCCGAAAGGCGATGTCGTAGATCGCGCCGCCATGCCCGTCGAGCGATCGAAGGAGTTTGCCACTGGCGACATCCCAAAGCGCGATCGTGTTGTCGTAGCTGCCGGTGGCAAGGATCGAACCATCGGGACTAAGACGGAGCGAGTAAACGCTATCCTTTTGTCCGCGAAGCGTTCGCAGCACTTCACCCGTTGCAGTGCTCAGCAGCGTCGTCTCGCCAATCAGCCCTGGTTCACCAGCACCTGCAGCAACGATCTTTCCATCGCGCGAGAAACCAATCGCGTTCACACTGCCACGCAAGTTTTTGTGGTGGAGCACCGTTTGGTTGTCGGCGAGCGAGCGGACTTCGATCTCCCCCGGACGCGCGATCGCCACGAGGTCACCTTGCGTAGAAACCGCGATCGCCGTGACAGCCAATCGAGGTGGCTTGGGAAGAGCAATTTTGGGCACAACCAGCATCGTCGGATCGGGAGCTTCGCCGCTACTAGGCTTAGCGCCTGCGGCAATCCATTGCTCGATGATCGCGATCTCGGCTGCGGTGGGAGCATCGTTGTCGCGTGGCGGCATCACCGGTTTTTGTGTACCACGCACAAGCATCATCAGTCGACTCGTATCGGCCCGACCGGCGGTAATCGAGGCACCACTTTTGCCACCGGCGATCAGTGCCGCGTACGAATCGAGCGCGAGTTTGCCTTCCGCCTCATCTGCGCTGTGACAGGCTGTGCAATACTTCGTAAAGATCGGCTGAACATCGCGCGCGTAATCGATATCGGCACTGGCCGCAGCAACTGGTTTTGTCTCTTCTGCCACGAGAATCGCAGGAGCTATACACCCGAGAGCCAGCAGACTGAGCAGGAAAAAAGTACGCATATTCGGCCGTTTCTGAGTGAAATCCAGGACGCTTGGGACAGTGCGAATTGCGGCACACTCGATAGTCGAGAGGTGGGGCCAGTGTGGGCTAGTGATTGAACAAAAATTCGCGGCTGCTGAGGACGCTCCAGTACAAATCTTCGATCACCGCGCGACGTTCTTCCGCTGGTGCAGCATCAATCTCGGTGGCTAGTCGCGCTTTCTCTTCAGCGGTGGGGAACCGCGACAAGCTAGAAAGATACAACTCGTCGATAATCTCTGGAGTTGGTTTTTCGACCAGCGATTTCACGACAGAAGCCTCGTCCTTGAGTCGCTGATTGATCACATCGCCATTGTAAAGGTGCAGCACTTGCGGCATGCTCGGTTCATCGCTCCGTTCGCAGTCGCAGGTGATCAATCGCTGCGGACGACCAAACGTGGAGAGAAAGTACGATTCGACAGCCACGTCGGGCAATTGCAGCGCGCGAGTGCCGGCTGGCTTGTCTTTGAATTTTGTCGGGACGGCTGTGACCTGCGACACCGCGTCGAGCATCACTTCCGCCTTCAGTCGCTTGGGATAGTAGCGGCTGTAAAAGCGTTCGTCGGGTTTGTTGCCCGGGAGCGATTGGCTATCGCGCTGGTAACTCTCCGATTGCAGAATGGCCCGCATCAGTTCGCGAAGGTTGTATTTTTTCTCGACGAGAAACTTCGCTGCATCATCGAGCAGCGGCTCATTACTCGAAGGATTAGTAGCCCGCATATCGTCCACTTTTTCGACGAGTCCCACACCAAAGAAGTTGGCCCAAATTCGATTAGCAATCGCGCGGGTGAAATATGGATTCTCGGGCGAGGTGAGCCAGCTAGCGAGTGGCACGCGGCGATCAATCGGATCAGCAAACTCGAGCGCTGCGCCGTCGAGAGGGCGCGGAGCTTGAGGGGTGCCACGGCTTGGCTGAACAAGTTCTCCTTGCGTATCGCTATAGACCACTCGCATCCCGTCTCCACCACGAAAGTCGCCACCCCACCCTTTGGCACGGACGCGCGAGAACATGTTCGCCAGTCCGTAATACTGATCGTTGGTCCATTTTTCGAGCGGATGATTGTGGCACTTCGCGCAGTTGATCGAGAGCCCCATGAAGGCCTGCGCCACGGTCTCGGCCATCATCTCGGGATCTTGATGGAGGGCGTAAAAATTCGCCGCACCATTCTCGTGCGTGCTGCCAGTCGCCGTGACAATCTCGCGTACCATCACGTCCCACGGCTTGTTTTCCTCGACCGATTTGCGAATCCAGCCGTAATACGTTTCGATCGCTTTAGGACGCAAACGATCGCCCGATAGGAGCAGCAGATCGGACCATTTGTAGCTCCAGTAATCGACAAATTCGGGCCGCGCAAGAAGTGCATCGATCACACGATCCCGTTTGTCGGGAGAGACATCCTCGAGGAATGCTCGCGTCTCAGCAGCCGTAGGAAGCACGCCGATGGTGTCGAGATATGCCCGACGCAGAAACGTCGCATCACTGGCGCGAGGTGACGCTGGTAGCTGGAGGGCTGCTAGTTTGGCGTTGATCCGCTCGTCGATAAAATTTCGCGTCGCGAGTTTATCGGTAGTCACATTTGCCGTCGCTGGATCACTGCTGGCATACGGGACCGTAACAAACGCCATCGCGGAATAATTGAGGTACCAGATTTTGATTGCCCCTTCGCCGGGTCCGACGATTTCGACATCGCCATGCTCGCCGACAGTTGCCACCGTGCTGTGCACCGACGTGTATTTCGACCAACGCGTGGCATCTTCCACATGGCCATCGCTGAAGTGGGCCAGGACCACAATTTGCTGATGGTCGCCAAGCTTTTGCACACTTTGCTCGGGGAGCACTTCGAGACGCGTGATCTGCGGATCAGCATCGCTCGGACCAGGAGTTCCCGAAGCAATCCACTCGGCCAGTACGCGATATTCCTTCGAGGCGACATCGAGTCGCACGCCCCCTTTGTGCGGCAACAGCCCGGTTGGCTTCGTCAAAATCAAGCTGCGTCCGGGATCGGTGGGGACCACACGCCTGCCAAGCGCTTGCCGCGTGAGGTAGGAGTAATCGGCGTCGACATCGAAGCCAAACAGCGTGAGTCGAAACCCTTTTTGTCCCGCGCGAGCGCCGTGACAAGCGCCGCCGTTACAACCTTGCTTCGAAAGAACCGACTCGACGTGATTACGAAAGCTCCATTCAAACGGCGCATCGAATTTCGTGACCGTCACGCTGCTGCGGGCGACTACTTTGCCATCCAGCGTCGCTTCGATCATGGCAGTGCCATTGCCGGTTGCGATGACGTGGCTCTCTTCGATTTTCGCGACACTCGGGTTATCGCTTGTGAGCACCACAGATTCGCGTTGCTGGCCGATGTAGGCTCCATCGATCGATCGCTGAAGCACTACCTGCTGCGAGCCTTCTTTCCCCTCGAGCACGATGCTTTTGGGGAGAAGTTCCAGCTGAACATCTCCCGGCACAGCAGGAGTGCTTGGTGCCTGCGCGTCGTCGGCCCGAGCGTGGGTAGTTGCCGCAAGGAATAACGCAAGGCAGTACGTACCGAAATAGGCGTGCGTGAAGCGGAGCATGAGAGGCATCTCGCAGTAGATTCAAACCAAACTCAAAACAAAAACGTGCAAAAATGCTGGTAAAACGCACGATTTAGAACAATTCGCGAATCGCATCTTTGCCGAAGTCGACGAGCGGAAATGGTCGCCCAGCGGGGCCCGGAAGTGTAGTCTCGAGATCGAATCCGAGGCTCTTGTAGATCGTCCCCACCACTTCGGCAGGCTCGCAAGGTCGTTCGGCTGGGAAGGCTCCTTGCGGGTCGCTTTGACCAATCGCGCGGCCACCTTGAATGCCGCCGCCTGCGAAGTAGACGGTGAAACATTGCGGCCAGTGATCGCGTCCACCAGCGGGATTTACTCGCGGTGTGCGACCGAATTCGGCGAGGTTGCAGACCATCGTTTTTTCGAGCATGCCTCGATCAGCGAGGTCCATGATTAGCGCGCTGTAGGCCTGGTCGTACATTGGCGCGACGATGTCTTTCATGCCTTCGATCGAGGTGAAAGGTTTGCTGCCGTGGATGTCCCAGGTGATCTCGTTGAAGACGGTGAGGAACGTGTTGACGGTGACAAAGCGTACGCCAGCTTCGATCAATCGACGCGCGAGGAGACAGCATTGACCGAAGCGGTTTTTGCCGTAACGCTCGCGAACTTTTTCAGGTTCCTTCGAGAGGTCGAAGGCTTCGCGCGCTTGAGGCGAAGTCATCAGGCGATAGGCCGCTTCGAAATTACTATCCATCAACTTAGCTGCGGCTGACGTTTCGAACTGATCGACTTGCGATTCGACAATCGAGCGCAGGCGTCGACGTCGGTCGAGTCGCGCTTCGCCCATGTCTTGCGGCGGCAAAAGATCGGGGACTTTGAAGTTGGGCTTCGATGGATCGGCCATCAGCGCGAAGGGATCGTATGCTTTGCCCAGGAAGCCAGCATCTTGTCCATGCGGCAGATTTCCACCGGTGCTCCCCATCGGCTCGGGAAGGATCACATGTGGCGGCAGATCGGTTTTCGGTCCACGCAAGTAAGCGAGCGCACAGCCGACGTGCGGCGTGTTGATGCCACCGGAGAAAAGCCGTCCGGTTTGCAGCATCTGATGACCGGTGTCGTGCACGGCAGCGCCGGTGTGATAGCAGCTGCGAACGACCGAAAACTTATCGGCGACTTCGGCGTGCAGCGGGAGGATCTCAGTAATCTGAAAATCGCCGCGTGTGGCGATCGGTTTGAAAGGTCCGCGAATTTCAGCGGGGGCGTCGGGCTTGGGATCAAAGGTGTCCATCTGACTCGGCGCACCGAGGTTGAAGATCATGATCACCGAGCGATCGTCATTGGGATCTTTCGTGGCGGATTGCTTGGCAATCTCTTCGGCAGCGAGCAACTGCGGCAAGGTCAGGCCGATGCCGCCGAGCGCTCCGACCTGCAGGAAGTCGCGGCGTGTGATGCCGTCGCAAGTGGTGGCTGTCCCTTTGCCAGTGAGCTTGAGCATCGCGGGGCCTTTTCTTCGGGAGAGTGAAGTGGGCGAGACATCAATGCCCGATTGCATGGCATTGCATGTTTTTATCACGCCCACAGACAGACTACACCAAAAAACCAGCTTTTGTCTTGTAGTTGGCAGTTAGGGCGTAGTACGTTTTGACCAATCAAACGACTCGTGCCATGGCCCCATTCAGTTGCCTGACACAGACAATTTCACGATGGAATAGATCATCGCGGCGATTAGGTATGCCAGCACAAGTGACATTCCAGCAATGTGCAACCAAAAACGGATCGGCTGTTGATCGCGTAAGTAAGTTTGGTGTTTCAGTTGCAGAACTCCGGTGCGAATCGACCGGACGAGCAGATAAACCACCGTCGACGCCATCAACCCTGCGAGTAGTAGCAACGGATTAGCATCGGAATCCCATGGGCTCAATACTGCACAAGCTATGGTTACTAGAAGGCTTACGGCGATAGGGATTAGGCACAGCACTACCATCGGCCAGCCGAGGCGCAGCGTGCCAAACGGCCCAGCGTCAGTACCACGGCGTTTGCGGCTTTCCATCGTTCCTGTGGTTTCCGCTAGCGGCGGAACTTTCGCTGGCGATAGGGGTTAGATTCTGATTAGGATAGTGGCTGGAAACATCGGCTATCTAGCGACGCCAACCATCGTAGCCCAAATACGGAGTATTCACGATGAACAACCTGTTGCCAGCCAACGACTTGTGGCCGACCATTCGCCACAGAATTGGTCGCGCGATATTGGCGGTGGGTGTTGTTGTGACCGGTGGCTCGCTGACCACTTCCGCTATGGCTCAGGAAGATCGTGGTCGTGAAGAGCGACGCGAGGAGCGCGGGGATCGGGATCGCGAGGAACGTGGTCGCGACGAAGATCGCGGCGAGCGGCGGAGTTTCGACCCGAAGGACTTCCTAACACGAATGGATGAGAACAAGAACGGTGTGCTCGATCCCAATGAGATCTCGGGGCGAGCGCGCGGGTTTTTGTCGCGGGCTGCTGAGCAAGCCAAAATCAATCTCGATCAGCCTGTCCCTCTCGACAAAATGATCGCCGCCATGAGCGCCTCGCAAGGCGGAAGCTCCAGCAGCGGATCGTCGAGCGGAAGTTCGTCGGGGAGCTCTTCCGGATCCTCGCGCGGCTCCTCGAGCGCTCCACTGGTGCCAGGCTTTGATGTACCGGAATCAGCCACTCCGAAAGCCTTCGGCTTTAACGTGCCACTTTCGACCACCGCAGGGGGAGTTTCGCTCGATAAGCAGTACGACCCGCGCGTTATCGAATACGTCGCCCGGATGCTCAACGACTACGACAAAAATAAAGATCAGGTGGTCGACAGCGAGGAGTGGAAAAACGGTCGCTGGTCGACACCTCCTGAAGAGTCCGACACCAATAAAGACAACAAGCTCGACCGCAAAGAATTGTGTGAGCGCATTGCCAAACGCTTTGGCTGGTACGACGTCCCGGGGCGTGTTGTCTCGACCCTTGCCACTGGTGGACCTGTCGCTGCGCCTTCGTCGGCCCCAAGCAGCGGAAGCAGTCCCGGCGGACCTCCTGGTGGTGATCCGAGCCGCTTTAAAGGCTATGCCGAGGGGCTGCTTAAGCAGTACGACAAAAACAAAGACGGCATGCTCCAGAAAGATGAATGGGCCGACATGCGTGGCGATCCAGCAGCCTCGGATACCAACAAAGATGGTGTGCTGACACTCGACGAATTGACCGCACGCCTTGCGAACTATTCGACGGGACGTGATTCGGGTGGCAGTGAACGTGGTCGAGATGACGATCGTCGTGGCCGATCGGGCGATTCCAAGTCGGATAGTGCCACAGGAGTAAAAACCTATCGCATGCTCTCGGCCACCGAGCGTTTGCCCAAGGGATTGCCCGACTGGTTTGCCCGTAACGATGCTGATGGGGATGGTCAGATCATGATGCACGAATACTCGACCAGTTGGAGCGAATCGACAGCAGCCGACTTTGCCAAGTACGACCTCGATGGCGATGGACTGATCACTCCCTCCGAGTGCCTCGCTGCTGAGCCTGCTAAAAAAACGTTCGGTTCCAAGTAACGACCTTCGCCATCGCAGACTCTGAAATGCAGCCTGAAAAACCTCGTATTTCGAGGGAAATAAAGGTTTTCTAGCTAGCCGGTGAAGATCGGTTTTCCGGCGCGGGGCTCGATGGTCCCCATGATGCCGTCGCCGCACTGAGAGCAAGCCAGCCCCTGCTCTTGTCCATCATGCGTTCCTTGATGGACGTGGTTGACTACGCATGCGTCGAGCGGCCAGGTTCTACGAACGGCGTCGACATCGATATAGCAATCGAAGTAGACCCACTCGCGAACAAGCGACCAGGCTTGCCCGCGCGAAAGTTCGCAAACTCCTTGCTGAAGAATCGCTTGCTCAATCGCTTGGAGATGTTCGCAAAGCACCGGCGGCGATTCCTTCGAGCAAACGTTCATCTCAAGAACCGAGCTCAATGCAGCTCGTTACTCAATCACACGCGCTGTGGCGGTGCTGTTGCCAAGTTCCTTCCAGTTATAGAACTTCCAGACCACTTTCTTTTCGCGGGTCACTTCCACGAGCTGCGGCTGTCCCTCGCCAGCGTGGCAATTGCCGATAACGATGTTGCCGTTCTTCAGCACATCGAGTGTCGTGACCCAGGCCAGTTTGATGCCAGGAAGATCCTCCTGCTCGATGCTGAAAACTTGCTTTCCTTCAGGTGTGACTTCGATCACGCGATTGCCGTTGCCGGTGGCGATCAGCGTGTTGCCATTTTCGAGTCGGAGCATGCCGAATAGCTCATTGCCGTGACCTTCAGGGCCATGGCCAGGGGCTGCGGGACGACCACCGAGATCGAGAGCATATTTCCAAACCACTTTGCCCGAGGGATCGTACTCGCGCACGCAGCCGTCGTTTTCGTGCGCCACAAGATAGTTTCCGCTCGCCAGTTTGCGTGCGAGACGCGTGTCGCGATGCGCGTTGGGCTTATCGACCGTCAGTGGCACTTCGGCCACGATTTTGCCTTCGGCATCGACTTCCACAATCCGCCGATTACCACTCTCGGCTACCATCGTGTTGCCATTCTCGAGGCGCTGGCAAGCGTGCACTTCCACACGATCGGTTTTGCCTTCGATCGGTTGGGCGGTGTAGCTCCAAACCACTTTCTTCTCGGGGGTGATCTCGCTCACCGTCGCGCCGCCGCTGTTCAGCAGGATGTTGCCACTAGCGAGCACCTGCACATCGTGCGCGTTGTGCTTGCACTCGTACTGCCACTCGACCGAGCCATCTTTGGCAAAGATCGTGACATTCCCTTTGTCCTGCGCAATCACGCGATGACCTGGATGATCTTCGGCACGAAGTGAGAGTGGAATAACAAGCATCGCCAGAGTTGCGGCGAAGGCCAAGAGTCGCTTGAGCATCGAAAGCACTTTCAGAAGAGAGGATCAACCATATTTCGTCCCGCATTGTACGACATATTGATCGTCTCCAGCCACTCGCCCAGCATCGAGGGACACTGGCATTACAAGCGTGGCCAAGCACGGCGTAGGAGTTCGGGGAGGATGGTGCCTGCTTTACCTTGGAGAGAGTAGAGCGGAGGTTCGCTGGCGGTATCGACATCTAAATTATTGATCATGACCGATGCGCCGTATTCGATTGCTCGGCGCGGCAGCGAGGCTGCAGGTTCGACCACGCCTGACGTTCCGATGGAGAAAAACAGATCGCACTTTTTCGTCACTTGGAAAGCTGTTTGTAGTGCAGATGGCGGCAGCATTTCGCCAAACCATACGATGTCGGGGCGAACGAATGCATGGCAGCGAGGGCATCGAGGAGGCATCCCGTCGGGCGAATCGCCAAAGTCTTTGGCGTCGACGGGCTCGTTGTCTGTGGAGCACTTGAATCGGCTGAGACTGCCGTGCAGTTCAATAACGCCCGCGCTACCAGCTCGCTGATGCAAACCATCGACGTTTTGCGTCACGATGGTCAGCTGGGGTACGAGTCGCTCCAGTTCTACAAGAGCGAAGTGAGCTCCGTTCGGCTTGGCAGCTTGTGCCAGCTTGCGTCGCCAGACATACCAGTCCCACACCAGCTTGGGATTCTGCTCAAACGCTTCGGGAGTGGCGAGTTCTTCCGCGCGAAAGTTGGCCCAGAGCCCCGTCATGGCATCGCGAAATGTGGCGAGGCCACTCTCGGCAGAGATCCCGGCTCCTGTCAAAACGACAAGGCGCTTTGCACCTCGCAGCAGCGGCGCAAGTTGATCTAGCACTAAGTTTGCTTGGGCGTCCATGCTCATTCAGATCTGTAGACCGCGATGTACGGTGGAACCGGACTTACTAGCCGTTCGCAAGCTTAAGGCATGGGCTCGGGAGCTTGGCTGGGGAAGATGGAGTTCCAGTCGATTTTATCGTCGGGACTGAGGGGGCCGCTTGTGACCCAGTAAGCGGCGTCGACGATGAGGCTGTTGGATCCCAATTCGCGATGGAACTCAGGGTGGGCGCTAAAGAGTACGAAGCGGCCGTCGAAGTACGATCCACCCAAGATCGCAGGTGTGCCGGGCATAATGCCCCCTTCATCCCCTTCTTGTTTGATGTCGGTTTTAAATCGAGCGAGTGCTGCGATGCGGCCAAAGCCGGGTGCATCGGTGATCTCCCACAGTGGTCCGTTGGCATAGAACATTTTGCGAGTTGGTGCGTCGCTCTCTTCGGGAATGATTTCCACGACCCCCTTACCACGAGCCCAGCGACCACCAGCGGTATCGATGCAGCGGGCATTGGCGATTTCGATATATTTCAGCGCTTCGTTGTGACCCCGCACAAACGAATAGCCACCAGCACAGCTGGCCAAAACGCCTCCCCCTTTTTTGACAAACTCCATCACCAGTTGGCCACCATCGGGACCTAGCGAAGCGTTGAATGCGGTGCCACTTCCCCCACCGATGATAAAGATGTCGAGCTCCTCGAGAACGCCGTTTTTCACTTCTTCGGCCGAGACGGCGCGGGCCTTCATTCCCGCCTTACGCAGGATGCTGATGAACAGTCCTTGGCTCGTGTTTTCTCCAGGCTCTCGTGCGCTGCTAAGAACGCCGACTCGGATAGTTTCGGGCTTCGGCGAATCCGCGACAGCCATCTCTTCCGCGAAAGAATGAATGGCACTAGCAAAAAATGTGAAGGCTGCCATGGCGAGAAGTAAGTGCCGATACAGTTTCCTGCGGAAGGACTTCGTGGTTGGAGCGAGTGGGTTCAGCTGCAGTGTGGAGACGGAAGATCGCCAAGCTGTCATGGTCATGGAGCATTCTGCATAACGAGTAACGCGAAACCGGTGAGAGGTTAGCGACTACTATACCGCGCTCCTCGGGCTGCGTCACAGAAGCAGCAAGAGAGTGGCTGCTCGAAGCCAGCAAATGGGGGCGCACTAACGGCCGGAGAGATAACTGCGTGCGGCGGCTTCTGCTTGGGCTCGGTTAGCAAACATTTGCAAGTTGCTGCGAGCGCTCGCCCTAACTTTTTCGGGCAAGCCTGTGATGATGTCGCCAATCCACTTTTCTGCGAAAGCACGTTGATGAAACGTGTTCGCGCTGCGGCGCATCAGACGTCCTTCGCCCGATTGCACCATCGCTACAAAATGTGGCAAATTCGCGAGCGGATCGGTGTAAGGCTGTTTCTTTAAATGGGCGACCAGACGGGTCTCCGTGTCGGCAAGATCATCCCCAAAGATCTGCTGAAACTGATCGAGATTCTCGCGGCAGATGCCAGGTGTTTGAATCTCTCCCAAGGTCTCGAGGGGACCGAGCTGCGAGAGCTCGCGGAGCAGCTTCCCAAACTCGGTCCGTTTGTTTTTTGCCAGGTAGTGCGTGAGGGACCAAGCCGATGCATAGCCGGTGCTGGTGAGTCGCGCCGCGAGAACAGTTTGACCGATCATCTTTCCATCGGCCGGTCCTGCTCCGCGGCTCTTGAGGTACTGCTCGAGCTCGAGCATGCGCATGTCGTTCACCTGCCCTGCCCCTTTCCATTTGAGGCGGGCACCTGTTTGCGTCGGAGCAAAGTATTCGGCTATGCCTTCGGAGATCCACATCGGCCACACACTCAGCCGCTGCTGAACACCGATGTTATGCAGCACTTGATGCGCCCCTTCGTGGGCAATGGTGCTAATCGACTGCTGAATTGCGAGATCCGGGCGGATTTGCGCCAGCCGCGATTGTTCGTACATGCAAACGCGATTGGTGAGCGAGTGATAGTAGGCGACAACCCCTTCAGGCATGCGACGATATTTTTGAAATTCGTCTTCGGTTTTGAACATCAGTACCACCATCGGCAGACCGGGTTCGTGCACCGTCAGGTGGTGTTGTTCTGCGTGCGCGATTACACCTGGAAGCATCGTTTCGAGAATGCGACTGGTGGCTTCAGCAAATTCTTCGCTGGTGTTGTAGAGGTAGAGATAGTGGCGGGTCTCTTTGGCTTTAAAGCCGGGGACTTCGTCGCGCAGTAGTTGCTCGGCCAGCAGTTTTTTCTCGAGGGGGGCAAACGGCCGGTCGGTCGGAGCAAACTGGTCGGGCTGACGAGCAGCGAGGGTTCCATCGGGAAGCAGTACGACAGCCGACTTGCCAATCGCAACATGGAGTTTGGCGACGACCGACTGCCCATCGGCGTCGGTGGTGGTGACGTTCTCGCCACGTCCGATTCGGACCGAGCCGGGCTCGATTTCGAGGCCCATCTCGCGCGGGTCGACAAGTGTGGTCTTGAGGGGGGCTGGACCCTTGGACTTGGGTGCCTCTTGAGCGATCGCCAAGCCAGTGAAGAAGGTGAGGCTGAGCGAGAGGGCAACGATCGAGCTCAGTAGCGGCAACGACACCACCGCTGGCAACCATGCCATCGGCCAACGGTGTCGAACTGGTCTCGCTCGGAGCATAGAGCTGCCTGATTGAAAGAGCGTGAACGTGCTAATTGACGAGCGTCTAGAGAGGTACTCTGCTTGGGACTGAGCGGCCCGTAATTCTACTCTAGCGATGGTTGCGAGGAGCGGAAAGCGTTTCTTGCGAACTGCTTAGGACGATTTAGGGCGAGATTCGACCGAGAAGCCAAGAAAAACGTCGCCGGGTGCGAAACGTCCAGCTATCTTTAGGGGTTAGAGTGTGTAGGGACCGCTGCGCCTGTAGATCGGGTGCAAAACGTTCCCGAAAGAGCCGACGGAGTGGCGGTTTTCACTGCTGCTAGTGCGATAAGTCTCTTACTGATTGGAACTTAGGGAAATGCAATCTATTTCCTGGTCGATTTCGAAATACACCGCCGCTGCGACCCTGCTGGCCGCCTCGCTATTTTCGGGCGACGCGCTACAGGCTGCCGATCCAGCGTTTGTGGGCATTTTGGCTGTAGCGATTGAGCCCGAAGTCTCAGCGCAGCTTAAGCTTACGGAAGAAACTCGGCTTAAGTTGATCGATGTGATCGACGCGCGAGAGTCGGCTGCTCTCGAGCTGGCTCTTTCGCTGAAGGATGTCACTCCCGCCGACCGTTCGGCGAAGTTGGCCGTGTTCGCAGCCGAGTCAGAAAAGCTTGGCCTGGCAGTACTTAGCGAAGAACAACGGGCCCGACTGGCCCAGATTCGCATTGCCAAAGCGGGTTTGGCATCGCTGGCCGAAGACGAGGTAGCTACGAAACTGGCTCTCACCGAAGCGCAGCGGGCTGATGTGACCAAATATCTGGCCGAACTAACCAACGCCAACACCCAAGCCAGCGAAACGACGCGCCGATTCTCCAAGCTGTTTTATGAACGTAAGTTGGCGACTGTCCTCACTCCCGAACAAAAGGCGACCTGGGACACGATGGCCGGGATCATTTCCGGCCCACCAGCGGACCCCGCTGCTGCTGTCGACCCTGCCGCTCCCGCACCAGTCGCTGGCGAACCGACGGCGGGGACTCCTATGCCAGTCGCACCCATGCCAGGAGATCCGATGCCGACGGTTCCCATGCCAAGCGTTGGTCCCGATGGTTTGCCGGTCGCGGGTACCGCTCCCGTGGCTCCGATGCCGAGCCCCGGTGCACCAATGCCAGCGGTTCCTGCTGCCGAAGGTGCTCCCGTAGCAACTGTTCCGGGAACTAGTCCTGCGGTTCCCTCAGTCGGTCCAGCTGCTACCCCTGCCACAACACCAGCTGCGCCACTGAAAGTGGCTGGCGATGGAAAACTGCGATTCAATTTCCGCTATGCCCCTTGGAAGGATGTGCTCGATTGGTTTGCTTCGCAGGCCGATCTTTCGCTAACGATGGAAGCTCCTCCCCAAGGGACTTTCAACTACAGCGACACGAAGAGCTATACACCAGCCGAAGCAATCGACCTGATCAACAGCGTGCTGCTGACCAAAGGCTATACGCTCATTCGTCGCGAACGGATGCTGCTGCTGGTGAACTTGGAAGATGGAATTCCACCTAGCTGGGTTCCGCAAGTCACACTCGAGGACCTCGAGTCGAAGGGATCGTTCGAACTTGTCAGCTGCTTGTTCCAGCTCAACAAGCTTACGAGTGAAGAGGCCGATGCCGAGGTTCGCAAGCTCCTGGGACCACAAGGTTCGATTGTGCTCCTCTCGAAGGCGAAGCAAATTTATGTGACCGAGACGGCAGGCAAACTGCGTGTGATTCAGAAAGTTCTCGATGCCATCGAGAACCCCACGATTCCGAAGGACGAGAAAGTGGTGGTCGTGAAACTGAAGCACGCCAGCCCACTCGAGTTTTTGCAGCTCGCCCGCCAACTGCTCGGCATTCCGGAGAACACGCTGGCTACTCCCGATGGGGCGATTCGTCTCGGAGTCGATGAACTCGGCGGACGGATTTTCGTCACTGGCAAGGCCGATCGGATTGCCAAGGTCGACGAGATTGTTCAGCTGATCGATGTCCCTGCGGAATCGTTGGGCGAAAGTGGCTCGCCTGCTGAGCAACCTCAGCTCGAGGTTTACAGTGTGACGCAAGCCGATCCAACGGCTGTTCTGCAAGTGATGTCGACCCTGCTCGCTGGTTTGCCTGATGTCCGTTTGACGACCGATCCCAAGACCGGCAATCTAGTCGCGCTCGCTAAACCATCGGAACATGCGACGATTCGCGCAACGCTCGAACAGCTGCAAAAAGATGGTACACAGATCGACGTGATTCAGCTCCGAAAAGTCGATCCAGCCGCTGCAGTGCTCGCCATCAATAAGCTGTTCGGTGGAGACGAAAAATCGGGCAACGCTGGTCCGAAGGTCGACGCCGATCCGGTGAACATGCAACTCATGATTCGCGGCACGACGGGACAAGTGACCCAAATTCGCGATCTGCTGACAAAGATGGGCGAACTCGGCGATACGCTGCTCGAAGACGATCTGACGGAGCGGAGCAACGTGCGTGTCCTTTCGATTACCGGACGCGCTGCCCGCAATGCTCTCGACCAATTGCAAACGGTTTGGCCCACGATGCATCAGAACAAGATTCGCGTCGTGACGCAGACTGAATTGCAGAACGGCACAGCTCCACCAACAGGCATCCCACAAGGGGGCTATCAGGGTGAAATGCCCGGTGCCGACCTCGATCCACTGATGCAGCTGGAAAGCTATTTTCAGCAGTACACGCCGCGGGACATTGCACCACCAAGAGCCGTTCCCTCGGCACCTGCTCCAGTGCGCCCTGCTGTGCCACTGCCAGCTCCCACTCGGCCCGCGCCGCAGCCAGCTCCGCCACAGTCACAGCCGACCGAGACTCAGCCTGAGGTGGAGCCTGCTCCACCCACTCTTGAGCCCACGGAGGCTGCGCGAGCTCGCTCGGGCGACTACTTCGTCTATCAACCTCTGCCAGAGGGTTCTTCGGCAGCTCCTGCTGCTCCAGCAGCCTCGCTCGCTCAGCCAGCAGCTCAACCAGCTCCTGCGACAACGGTGCCAGCTCCTGCAGCAGGTGCGCCTGCGACTCCAGCGGCTCCTGGCACCACAACCACCACGCTCGTCGATCCCAAGAAGGGTTCGGAGATTGTGGTGACAGTGGGACCTGGTGGGGTGATGATCGCTTCGGAAGATCTCGACGCGCTCGATGATTTCGAACAACTGCTGCAAACGATTGCCGATACCACGGCGACCACCGGCACGGAATTCAACGTCTACTACCTCAAGTATGCCAAAGCAGAAATCGCAGCCGCTTTGCTCACCGAGATCATGGGTGGCGCGAGTGCTGGTGGTGGCGGCGATGCGGGTGGCGGAGGTGGTTTGATGGGAGATTTGGCGTCGAGCATGCTCGGCGATGTCGGTGGCGGGTTGCTCGGAGGTCTTCTGGGTGGCGGTGGTGGTGGCGGACTCACGTCGTCGACCACCAGTGGGTCGATCACGGTCACAGCCGATCCTCGTCTCAACGCGCTCGTCGTTCAAGCTTCGCCACGCGATCTCGATTCGCTCGAGCAACTGCTTAAAGTTATTGATCAACCTGCGAGCCCCGAGTCAGTCCAAACCGTGAATCCTCCGCGATTCATCCCCGTGTTCAACACGTCGGCTGAAAGTGTCGCGGGGATTGTGAAGCAGGCCTATGCCGCAGTGATCTCCGGTGATGCTGGTGGCGGACAACAGCGTCAGCCTTCGCCCGAAGACTTCATCCGCGCCTTGCGAGGTGGTGGTGGTGGCGGACGAGGTGGACGTGGTGGTGGCGGTGATGCCAATAAAGGTGAAGAGCAGAAGATGACCGTCAGCTTCGATGCACGAACCAACTCGGTCATCGTGTCAGCTCCCGACTATTTGTTCGAAGCGGTGAAGCTGTTCGTTCAGGAACTCGATACCGCTACGGTCAACAGCGACGAAACGGTCCGCGTTGTTACCATCAAACGTACGAATCCCGATCTATTGCAGAAGTCGCTTAGCTCGATGCTGGGGAGTTCGGTCACCACGAATAAAACCACGTCGGGTTCGACTTCCAGCACGACGTCGCGTCCCTCGAGTGGCAGCCGCCCTAGTGGCGAGCAATCGTTCCAGCCGCAGAACGAGCAGTTCCAGGATCAAATGCGTCAGCGCGTGGAAATGTTCAACAACATTCAGCGTGCGATGCAAGATGGTGGTGGCGGCGGACGTGGGGGCGGATTTCCAGGTGGTGGTGGATTTCCTGGCGGCGGAGGTGGCGGCTTCCCCGGCGGAGGCGGATTTCCAGGTGGTGGTGGCGGCGGACGTGGCAGCCGAGGTCGCTAGTTTCCTGGATTTGAATCGGGGACGCGTATTTGCGTTTCCGACCGCAGCCTAACTTTCTACCAGTCAGCTAGTTCCGCTGAGGCTAGCTGCTGGCGCGACCGATACCGATCGCTTTCGGCTTGCTTCTTCCAGCTCGCAGGTCGATAATTCACGAAGTTAGCGACTCCGCTTCCAACAGCGGCGGTTGCAAGCATTCCTACCGTGAACATGGAGGCCTGGGCGATGCATTGGCGCACTGTTTCGAAGTTTCTTATTGCGAGCTTGGCGATTGCCTTGGCCGTGGCTCTTGCACCCGTCTCTGCCGAGGCAGGACACCCACGTCACTGTGGGTATGGCTATCGTGGCGTCGGCTACGGTGGTTGGGGCGGCGGTTGGGGATGCAATAACTTCAGCTTCTCGATCGGCTGTGCCCCCATTCGCACCTATTGCCGACCGATCACCTACTGTCGTCCGGTGAACTACTGCTGGTCGGTTCCAATCTGTCCACCGGTTCGCTGCTACGACCCCTGTCTGTCGTATGGCTATTCCAGCTATCGCTACAACAGCTACTACTATCCTGCTGCCACGTACGGTGTTTTTGGTAGCACCTTCGAGCCCGCCGAGAATGCCTTTGGCCCACAAGCGGTCGAGCGTTTTCTCGGAACTAGTCGCCCTGTGACTCCAGCGGTGGTTGTGAGTCCGAAGATTGTGATGCCACCACTCGTGGCTAAGAAACCGTTCGATCCCTCCACCGTGCGACCTTCCAACGCCACGCAATTGGCCCGCGCCGATCAGTGGTTGGCCCAAGGCGATGTTCTTTTCAAGGAACAGAAGTATCACTCGGCTGCTCAGCGCTACAAGCTGGCTGGCGAAGCTGCTCCCGACCAGGCTGAAGCATTCTGGCGACTGGGCCATGCCTATGTGGCCAGCAATCGCTACCCCGAAGCTGCCGAGAACTTTCGTCGCGCGATTGCCCTATCGCCAGCGGGAGTGGCTCGCGAAGGTTTCGACCTCAACAAGCTCTACGGTGGTGCCACGGTCGCACGCGATTCGCATCTCGAATCACTCGCTGCGGTGGCTCTCGTCGACGGCGCTAACAGCGACTCGCTGTTCCTGCTCGGGGTCACGCTGAAGTACCAAGGACAAGCCGATCGCGCTGCTCCGTTCTTCACCGCTGCTGCCAAGCTGGCCGATGGCGATGCCAAGCATCTGGCCGCTTTTCTCCCCGCGAAGAAGCCCGCCGCAGATGCTAAGGACGTAATTCCTGTGGCAGCTGAACTTGAGATCTAACGCAGCTTGCAGCAGGCGGCTGACGAGCCCTGATTCACTATCGCGATGAAGCGGTTTTCGACTGCTTCATCGCGTTTTTTATGCGCTCAATCTCTCGGAGAGTATCGTCGAAGCTTGGGCGATCGACCGAGGCTTCGCAAGAACCGCCAAATAAGCGGTCTACTTCTCGTGCATCTGCTGAGCCAGCAGATCGAGTTGCCCCTTGAGATCGGCGAGCAGCACGTGAGGGCTCGCGCCTTGGGCGTAGTGCGAATAGAAGTTTTGCGCCGGGCCGCTATGTGTCGTCGTGATGCGGCCGGTCGTTTCCTCGAGACGCTTCAGATGCGAGTCCATCGCTTCCAAAGCGGCATGCGTCTTCTTAGAGCTATGACGCAGCCAGTCGAGTTGCAGCAGCAGACCGGCGATCAATCCGGCCTGACCCAACACCACCAGCGGCAGTCCGATCGACCAAAGTTCGTTCCGCTTCTGAATCATGCTGATGGCGAGCAGTGCCCCGCCACAAACAAACAGCATCAGTCCGAGGCCAATCGCCAATGTGGCACCAAAGTTCGAGCTTCTCTCTGCTGATTCATCCGCGAGCTCATGATGAGCAGCCTGCCAGTCGCCTGCTTTGTTTACCGCGCCATGCTGGGCCGTTTCACGAGTAGCTCGGTTCGAGGGAGTTTGCAGCAGTGAAGTCGAGGCTCCACCGAGCCGCGCCAGCATCCGCTCGGCATCGCGCAGATCCGCTTCGATTTTGGTATCGAGTTCGGCGAGATCGTATTGCTCGGTCAGGGAGACCAGCCGATCGAGCGCTGCCTCAAACGACAGCGGCTCGGGCATCTGGTGCGATGTTCGCGATGGCGATTCATTCGCTGTGTCGGCGCGCGACTCGGCGATGTCGTGCCCCATCGGGGACACGGCAGGTCGAACCTGCGATCGCACTGGAGAAGTCATGCCGCACAGCCTCGCGAAAGGCGAAAGGAAAAGTGGTGCAAGATCGATTGCCGCTTTAACGCTAGCGGCTCGTGCCGCTAGCATGCAGCGAACCATGACCTCGCATAATCCTTCCATCGGCGCTCGAGCGCGGCAATCTGTACTGATTCTGCCGGTCGTACGTCTCGATTCGCTACGGGTCGCTAGCATGGCAGGATGCAAGCAGACGGTGCGCATGAAAAAGGCTCTTGCCGAGGCGAAAAAGGCCAGCGGCAAGAGCCTGAGAATTGTCAAATCCAAGAATCAGTGTTCACGCGAGCTATTTGCTCGCTGCTGTCGCGGGTTCGTCGAGTTTTTCGCCTCGTAGCCAGCGCGCCAGAAGCGTGATCTCTTCGTCGGCCAGAATCGATTGCTTCGCTCCTGGTCCACCCACGCCGAACTTGGGCATTCGATCGTTGTTGTCGACATACAGCCGCTCGTGCTCCGGATTAGCAATCATCTGCTCGAGCCACTCGAGGCTGCCATAGCCGGTGAGATCGGGGGCACTGCCGAGGTCGCCATCGTCGCCAAACTTATGGCAATCGACGCACGACGAACTGGCCCACGACGTTGTGAGGACTGTCTTGCCCTTCTCGATTGTGCCGTCGCTTGCGGCAGCGGCATCAGCTTCTGCTTGAGCCGGCAGCTTGGCCTCGGCCGACAGGGCAGCGATCAGCGCCTCGAGATCTTTTTTCTTCGCATCATCGAGGTTCGACAAGTTGTCTTTCACAAAGCCAACCATGTCATCTTCGAAGTGCATTGTATTGCCAAAATATTTCGGACCATCGACCTGCTTCGGATCGAGAATACCTGCGAGCCACCTGCGCGAGGCAATGCCGTACAGATTCGGGGCCGATGGTTTTTTGGCAGCTATGCCGACTCCTGTCGCATCGGTGTGACTGTGGCACGAAGCGCAGTTGGTCGCAAAAATCTGCTCAGCCTTTTGTGTCAGCGTGCGCGGCTGGGCGCCAATCACGCTGGCAGAACTGACAGGGGTTGCGCGAGCAAGCAGCGTCAACTCGCGAGCTCGATCCTCCGAGTGAGGAAGGACAGGCTTCTCGTCGCTGGCTTGGTAATAGTCGCCACGAATCCAGTCAACGATGAGCGAGAGTTCACGCAGGCTCACATTGTGCGTGGCTGGATGTTCGAGGTCCTTGGCAAACGAGGGCATCCGATCGTTTTCGCGACGATAGAACCGCTCGTCAGTCGGATCGCTAATGAGCCCCATCATCCATTCGTACGAGCCCCAGCCTGTCAGATCGGGGGCAAGTCCGAGCTGTCCGCTGTCGCCAAAACGGTGACATTCGTTGGTGCAATGCTTTTCGATCAGCGTGACACCACGGCCGATCAACTGCTGCTGGGCATCACTCGTTTCGAGTTCCTGCTGAGCGCGGAGTCCCGCCTGCGCCGAGAGTGCGGCGACAATAGCATCGAGATCGTCGTCGGTTTTGGCGGGATCGTCGGCAAGCTCTTTCGCATGCGACTGCACCCACTTCACCATCCGACCTTCGACGTGATTGGTGTTGCCAAAGTAGTCGGCGTAGACCGGCCGCTTATGGTTTTCAGGATTGTCGCTGTCGGCAGCAACCTTCGGGTCTTTGGCCGGTTTCGGCTCGCCATAGCTAATCGCAGTGATCTTTTGGGGATCAAGGATTCCTCGAACCCAATCACGCGAGCCGAAGCCATACAGGTTCGGTCCACCGAAGGCTCCCTGGGCGTAAACAACCTTCCCTTCAGCATCGCGGACAACTTTTCCGTCTGGCGTCACTTGGGGCGACTGCAGCAGGTTAAAGCTGGTCGGTTCGAGTTCAGCATGATCGTTGTGCGCGTGGGCATGGTCGTCTGGAGCCGCTTCACTTGCCGAAGGCTTACTCGACGATTTCTCGTCCGCTGGTTTCTCTTGGGTCGGAGCAGGTTCATCGGCCAAAAGACTGACAAGTGTCGCTGCATCGTTTGGCGGCGTGAAGGCCGTTGCTGCAGGAACAGTGCCGTCGGGTTTGCGGTAGTCGTGACAGCTGGCGCAGTGCTGAGCAAACAGCCGCGGGCCACGTGTGAGGGGATCGTTCCGGAGGAGATAAACGGCCCCTTCTTTCGGAATCAAGCGAGCTTCGCTGAGCTTGCCATCGGGGAGCACTTCGCGGCGGTTGATCAGTTCATAAGTCCGCTCGGCATCGCGATGGGCTAGCTTTTTGGCGATCTGGAAATCAGGGTTCGCAGCATCTTCGCGCAGCGCCACAATCGTCAGGCCACCAGCCCCTACCAAGAGGAGCAAAATGAAGACGATGTTGAAGCGATGTCCGAGCGACGAGCGACCGATGATCGGCGCGAGCGCCAGGATGGTCATCACCGCGCCGGGGATGTAGATCGCGCCGATGATTTCCTGGGTGCCGTGGAAATACTTGAGAAGCTGAAAGAGGAACAGGTAGTACCATTCAGGACGAGCAGCTGCGAACTGTTCGCCAGGATCAGCAGGTGCACCAAGTTCCGCGCCACGATGTTCGCGCGGCAGATCGCCGGCAATGAGTCCCTGCACATCGAAGTGAATCACGCACAGCAGCACGATTCCGAGAAGCGCGAGGCAACCGATGGCATCCATCAGGACTTGATGCGGCCAGAAGTATTGATCGGGACGGCCGGGAGTGATTTTTGCCGTAATGCCATGTTTGCGGAACACGGCAATATGCAGTCCGAGAAAGCCGATCAGGGCTGCGGGCAACACGCCGGTGTGCATCGCAAAAAAGCGAGTGAGTGTATGGTGCCCATACTCGCTGCCGCCGAGCGCGATTTGCTGAATTTCCTTGCCAGCAAAGGGAACGAGCGTCATTAAGTTCGTGGCGACGTTCGTGGCCCAGTACCCCTTTTGATCCCAGGGGAGCAAGTAGCCGGTGAGACCGAGTCCCATCACCAATTGCATCAGCACGAGTCCGAGCCAGTAGTTCACTTCGCGCGGCGCGCGATAGGCTCCGTCGACAATCACTTGCAGCAGGTGCAAGGCCAGCACCACCACCATCGCCTGCGCCATGAAATGATGGATGCCGCGTACGAGCCAACCGCCGGTCATTTCGTGCTGTATGTAGTACACGCTCTCGTAGGCCGTTTGGCTACTCGGGCTGTAGGCCATCCAGAGGAAAATGCCGGTGATCGCTTGCACGCTGAACGCAAAGACCAGCATGCTGCCGGTGATATAGCGCCAGCGCGCACCGCTCGGGATATTTTCGTAGAGCGCTTCGTGCAGCAGCTTCTTCACACCAGTACGCTGCTCAACCCACTCGGTAAGAAAACCAATCATGCTTTGGGCTCTTGATGCTCTTTGCCGGGGTAGTAGTTCACAAAGTCGATCCAAACTTCACCGCTCGCGAGTTTGGTTTCATCGACCACAAGACCATCCATGTCGCGCGGACTTGGGGATGGCAAAATGCGTTTGCCATCGAGCTCAAACGAGCTTGTGTGGCAAGGACACTGGAACAGTTTGCGATCGGCGGAGTACGACACCATGCACCCTGCGTGAGGGCAAATGGCGTTCAGGCATTCCACTTTGTTGTCGCTCGTTCGTCGCAGAAAAACCGCGCCGACAGGTTGATTGGGCTCGCCGGTCCAGGCATCGATTTTGTCGGCTATCACCGGCACTTGAATCGGGGTGCCATCGGCTGGAAGCGATTCGATGGTGGCGACACGTTTCAGTTTGTCGTCCCCTTCCCCGGCAGCCGCTTTTTTCTTCAGCAGAGGATTGAGGAAGAGTGCCATGCCAGCACCCACAGGAAAGAGACCGACGAAACCACCAATCGCAGCGGCGAGTGTGGCCACCAGAAGATTGCGACGGGGTGGCTCGCCACCATGTCCCTGCGCAGTAGGCTCGTCGGCTTTGGGTTTGCCCGACGCATGAGGATTGAGACTTTTGGCCATCGCTCGTTAACTCCGCTGTGGGATGAGCCGGACTTTGGTAGGCAAAAATCGATCGCAAGCCTTTCGCTTCGCAGCTCTAGCGTGTGCCTCTAACCGAGATGGTTGTGACAGCCGCTATCGCTACACAAAAGTTGGTAAGAGGCTCGATCGATGGAACAGGAAGAATTCCTTGGGGTGGGTCGGTCGCTGGGGAGGTGCTGGTAGGGATGACTCTTACTGCGTAAAGACAGAGGTGATGCTGCGAGATTGTCGCAACATCGTCATGCTCTACTTCGTAATATAGTCAACCAACGAGCGTGCGGCATCTGCAGGAGCAGAGATACCGTGGCTGTGGGGCCACCCCGCTGCGGGCCGGATTATTGCATTGCAGCGAGAACGGCGTCAAGAACTTGCTTCTGCACCTCGGCAAGTTCTCCGGCGACAAAAGCGCCCGCAGCCGCTTTGTGACCACCGCCCCCAAACTTTTCGGCCATCTTGCTGCAATCGACTGCGCAGCGACTCCGGAAGCTCAGTTTGAAGCCCCCCGTGGCTTGCTCGACGAAGATCACGGCAAACTGCGTCCCGGCAATGCCGAGCGCCATGTTGATGACATCTTCCGTGTCGGCAGCATTGGCGCCAGTCTTTGTGAAGTCTTCTTTCAGGACATAAGTGTGCACGAGTCGCCCATCTAGGAGTGCTTCGACGCGCGCGAGGATCTCGCCACGCAGTTTCACGCGGCCAATCGTGTCCTGTTCGTAGAGAGCGTTGTAGATTGCGGAGGGCTTGATGCCGGCTTCGATCAGGCGAGCTGCCATACGGTAAGTGCCAGCTGAAGCAGAGCCAAACCGAAACCAGCCGGTGTCGGTGGCAATGGCGGCGAACAGAGGGAAGGCAATCTCTGCGGTGAGCGGGACCCCCAGAGCATCGGCTGCTTCGACAACCAATCGGCCAGCTGCCTCTGCCGTGGTGTTCTTAAAATTTTCAGCTCCGAGATCATCCTCGCTGACGTGATGATCGAGGACGATTTTTTTCGCGCTGGTTGTCTTCACAACCTCGCTCATGGCGCCGAGCTGGGCCCAGGCACTGGTGTCGAGAATCATTAGCAGATCGCGATCGGCTAACTCTTCGGCGGTGATGGTTTGGCCAATCACCCGAATCTCGCTGCGCGGATCGATGAACGCCAGGTTGGGTGGCGTGGCGTGGCCATTGGCAATTTTGACATCTTTGCCGAGCGAGCGCAGGATGGCCGCCATCCCCAGTTCGCTACCGAGCGCGTCGCAGTCGGGGCGAATGTGGCTCGTGAGCACAAATCGCTGGTGTGCGTGAATCAGTTCGGTAAAACGTTTCCAGTCGATACTCATGAAGATCTCGAATCGAGCAAAAAGTCGTGGCGGGAGAGAAGGGATCGAACTTGGGTGGCGAGTGGATCGCTAGTCAATAAATCGGAACTAAGAACTGTGCCGAGCAACGATTGCTTGGGTTGCTGCGACATCGAGCGCTAGTTGCTGTTTCAAGGCATCGATAGAAGCAAACGGGCGGATATCGCGCAAATGAGCCAGGAAATCGAGTTCGATCGGCTGACCGTAAAGCGAACCACTAAAGCCTAGCAGATGTGCTTCCACTTTGGTGGCATGTTCGCCAAACGTCGGATTGGGGCCCAAGTTAAGCGCTGCGGCAAAGGTCCCTTGTGAGGTGATGGCCCGGGCCGCGTAAACACCCAGCTTCGGGAGCAGTGTATCGATGGCATCGACGTTCGCTGTCGGGAAGCCGATCTTGCTGCCGCGCTGTGCGCCGTGGGTCACCATCCCTCGAATGCGATAGGGACGTGTGAGGAGTTGCGACGCCTCGCCGACATTGCCATCGACAATCAGCTGGCGAACTCGGCTGCTCGAAACGATCGCTCCCGCTTCAATCGTCGGCTCGACCACTTCGAAGGTCATCCCTGCCGATTCGCAGAGCTTGGCGAGCGTGTGCACATTTCCCTCGCGTCCTTTGCCGAAGTAGAAGTTGGGGCCTTCCACCACCGCGCGAGCGGCGAGCGTTTGCCGCAAAATCGATTCAAAAAATTCGCCTGCGGTGAGCGACAAAAGGGCCAAATCGGTGGGATAGGAAATCACAGCCGACACACCGAGGTCGAACAGAAGTTCGGCTTTTCGATCGGTCCAGGTGAGAGGCGGCGGCGTTTCGCTGGGGCGCAACAGCCGCACCGGATGCGGATCGAACGTGAACACAATAGCCGGCCCTCCCACACGCTCCGCCTGGGCTTTCAGCCGCTCCAGCAGCGCGGCGTGACCACGATGCACTCCATCGAAGTTGCCGATGGTCACTGCTCCGTGCAGGAGGCTCTCAGGCAGGTCACGGGCGGTACGAAAAAGTTGCAAGGTGAGGGATGCTATGGAGATAGGTGGGGATGTTTAGTCTGCGGAGGTCGCCACAAAAGAATCGTAACGAACTCTACTATTGTCGGCACCACAGGCTGGGGCCAGCTGCGTCAACTCTTTCGTGGAGGCGGGAAATCTTTCGCTAGTATGCGGCTAGACGCGAAAATCGGCAATTCCGGTACCGACTTTCAGCTAAACGGGCGATGCAGTGTCGCGCTGATACTGCTGAATAGCCCGAGGCAAAAAACGTGGCAAATCGCTCGCGATGAGCGAAATTTCTCCCAGCTCGGCCGCCGCAAGATCCCCAGCGAGCCCGTGCAGATGGGCTCCGAGAATAGCGGCCTCGAGAGGCGAAAGTTTTTGCCCCACCAGAGCGGCGATGATTCCGGTCAGAGCGTCGCCACTGCCGCCAGTCGCCATCCCCGGGTTGCCGGTGGTGTTGAGGGCAGTGGTCTGGCCGTCGGTGATAGCTGTCCCCTCCCCTTTGACCAAAACAATCACGCCCAGTTTGGCAGCGATCGACTGAGCAGCTTTGATTTGCTCGTCGCGCGAGGCGAGAGGTTTTCCGGCCAATCGTCGCAGCTCGCCGGGATGAGGCGTCAAAATTCGTGGTCCTGCGGGCCGGGCCGACAGATCGAGAGGGGAGAGCATGTTGAGTGCATCGGCGTCGAAAATCGCCGGTTTCTCAGTCCGGTCGAAGAGCCAACGCACCAGCTGCGCCAGGTCTTTGGATTGTCCTAGACCCGGCCCGATTGCCACGACATCGGCCCACTCGATCTCCTTCACCAGTTCGTGGTAGGCGCGAATGGAGCCCCGCACGCCATCGTCGGTGGGGAGCGAAACCGTCATATACGACGGCTCGAAGCTGGCGACGAGATTGGCAATCGGTTCAGGGATAGCTAGCCGAACGAGCCCTGCTCCCATCCGCAGGGAGCTGATTCCCGCGAGCGCCACGGCCCCTGCCATTCCCTTCGATCCGCCGACGATCAGCACACGACCAAAGTCCCCTTTGTGACTCGCACGCTGGCGTGGCGAGAGCTTGGGAAGTGGCGAATTACTCATTTTTGACTCAAAAACAACGTTTTTCGAGGGGAGGCGGCGACGAACAAGCGTTACTGCGAGCGTCGGGCGTCGTGGGCGCGTGTGGCAATCAGCCCGGCAACGTAACCGGCTTTGAATCCCGCATCGATGTTCACTACGGTGACATTCGACGCGCAGCTGTTGAGCATGCCGAGCAGCGCCGTGACGCCCCCAAAGCTGGCTCCATAGCCGACACTGGTGGGGACGGCGATGACCGGGCAATCGACATAACCACCTAGCACGCTTGGCAAAGCGGCTTCCATACCGGCTGCACAGACCACGGCATCGGCCCCCGCAAGTAGCGGCAATTTGGCAATCAGACGCTGCGGTCCAGCGACACCGACATCGGCCACAATTTGCGTCCGCACCTGCATCCAGTCGAGCGTTTCGCGCGCTTCTTCCGCGATCGGCAGGTCGGTGGTCCCGGCAGTCACGACCGGCACATAGCCCCGATCGGCCTCGTCTGGCTTGATGGTGACACGAAAGGTCCTAGCGGAGGCGTTGTAGTGAGCCCCGGGAAAGATCTGTAAAAGCTCGTCGGCGATGGTTCGCGTGACACGAGTGGTCAAAACGCGAACCTCGCTCGCCAAAAGCCGCTCGATGATCGAGGCAATAGTGCGGGCGTCTTTTCCTTCGCCGTAAATCACCTCGGGAAAGCCGCACCGGCGGCGGCGATCGAGATCGAGCGTCACCCCCGTAAGTTCCGCCGTCGTCGAGAGTTTGGGATCGGCAGCCAGTTTGGCAAAGTTGTCGGGAGTGAGTTCGCCCGACAACAGTCGCTGGGCAATTTGCAGTGCATCGTTAAGTTCCATCACTTCATCCTAGCTACGCCTTGTCAGCCGGGCCACACCGGTCCAAAATACGAGACTTTCGCCAACTTTTGCACGACCACTAGTTCGCCGGCCGACCTAATTTACGGCCTGTCGTTTTCCACGAAAGAGTTCGATCCATGCCAAGCTGCGTTCTGGCCTATTCCGGCGGTCTTGATACTTCAGTGATTCTGGGCTGGTTGCAAGACGAGGGCTATGAAGTCCATGCGGTCTATGTCGACCTCGGTCAGCCTTGCGAAGATCGCCAAGCGATCCTGAAGAAGGCCCGCGACTGCGGCGCGAAGAGCTCGCAAATCGTCGATGCTCAAGAAGAACTCTGCCGCGACTTTGCATTTCCAGTGATGCAGTTTCAGGCCAAGTACGAAGGCTGGTATCTGCTCGGCACTTCGATCGCCCGCCCGCTGATCTCGAAGGTTTGCTTGCAGATTGCTCGCGACCTCGGCGCTGTGGCCTACGCTCACGGCGCAACGGGCAAGGGGAACGACCAATGCCGTTTTCAGCTCGCTGCTGAAGCTCTCAATCCAGCCGTGGAAGTGATCGCCCCTTGGCGGATCGAGAAGTTCCGCAAGCTTTTCCCCGGTCGGACCGAGATGATTGCCTACTGTGATAAGAACAACATTCCAGTGAAGGCGAGTGTCTCGAAGCCGTATAGCAGCGACGAGAACTGCCTCCATATCAGCTACGAAGCTGGCAAACTCGAGGACCTGAACGTTAACGGGGTCGAACTCGTTGAGTTCGGTATGACTGTCTCGCCACGCAAAGCGCCCGACGCTGTGGAAGAAGTGACGATTGCCTTCGAGAAGGGTGTGCCTGTCAGTGTGAATGGCAAAACGCTTTCGCCACTGGAGATCGTGAAGACCCTCAACACCATCGGCGGCCGCAACGGCATCGGCCAGATCGATATGGTCGAGAATCGCTTCGTCGGCATGAAGAGCCGCGGCGTTTATGAAGCTCCCGGCATGACGATTCTTTACACCGGGCATCGCGTGATCGAGCAGTTGACGATGGATCGCGACCTGATGCACCTGCGCGATTCGCTCGCGCCTGTCGTCGCCGAAATGGTGTACTACGGCTTCTGGTACCACGCCAAGATGGACGCCCTGCTCGCTTTCAACAAAGAAGCGCAGAAGAACGTCACTGGCGAAGTGAAGCTGGCCCTCTACAAAGGCAACGTCATGGTCGCCGGGCGCACTAGCCCGAACAACCTGTACGACGAAGGTATCGCCACGATGGAAGGTGGCGGTTCGTACAACCAGACCGACGCCGAAGGGTTCCTACGCATTCAAGGGCTTCCCGGCCGTGTGCAAGGCCGCATCACGCCACGTCCTTACTAATCGCGTTCCCCGCTAAGCTTTCGTCACGATCCAAGATCGCACGTATCGCATGCCCGTTAACGGCACACTCGATACGTGCGATTTTCTATTTCTTGCTCCACTCCAGCCGCAACCTAGACTTACGCGCCGCAGAGAGTCGGGAGAGTGTCGCGCGTTGCGCTTCTACCGATTGTGCTGCTTGGCGCGATTGTCGTGATTCCAACGATATTGGCGGCCAAAATCTCTAGTCGATGATGGAAGCGAGCGAAGCAATGATCGAGCCACAGCAGATCAAAACTCACGTGATGACCATCGTTCGCGCCTTGCGCAAACGTTGGCATGTGGCGGCCCTGTTTGCCATCGTGGTGATGGGTTTAACGTTTGTTGGTTCGCTGATGATGCCTCGGTCGTACTTTTCCGAAGCCAAGGTATTTGTACGTTTTGGCCGCGAGAATCTGACGCTCGATCCGACCGCTTCAAACGGTCAGCTGATTTCGATTTACGAATCGCGCGAGTCCGAAATCAACTCGCTCCTCGAAATTCTGCGTAGCCGACTCGTGCTCGACAAAGTGGTCGAGATGCTGGGGCCGCAGTACATCCTGCATGGCCATGAAAAGCAGATCGATCCCGAAACGGGGCTGACTGCTGAGAACTCGACCAGCGATGCGCTGGTGTCGAGTGAGATCGCCAAACTCGAAGCAGTGGTCGATGGAATTCGTCCCCCTGCGAAACCGGTGATTGTCGTCCCGAGTAGCGATCATCAACGAGCTGTCCTGGCGCTCGAAAAGGAGCTCGAAATTTTCGCCCCCAAGAAGAGCAACATCATCTCCGTGGCTTGCAAAGCGCAGACACCCGACCGCGCGCAGCGCATCGTCGCCACGATGATTGCCGTTTATATGGAAGAGCATGTGCGGGTACACCGAACTGCGGGCTCCTATGAGTTCTTTGAGCGGCAGACCGATCAGTCGCTCGAGCAGTGGCGCAGGGCGAGCAAAGAGCTCGAAAATGCCAAGAATCTCCTCAAAATCAGCTCCATTGAAGGCAAACGAAAGCAGCTTGAAGATCAGATGGCCGAGATCGAGAATCGTTTGAAGCAAGGGACCGCTGAACTGGCTGCTTCGGAATCGAAAATCCGTGGGATCGAGCAGCAGATCAGTAAGTTGCCCGAGCGCATCGAAACGCAATCGCTCGAAGGACCCAATGCGGCCTACGATGGAATGCGCACACAGCTCTTCACACTCGAGGCCCGCGAGTTCGAACTCGCCGCTCGATCGACTGATAGTCATCCGCAGCTGATCGCGGTTCGTCAGCAGATTTCCGAACTGCGCGAATTACTAAAGGAGCAAGGATCGAGCCGCTCGCAGCCCACCATGTCGATTAATCCTGCGCGTCAAGCCCTCGAACTTGCTTTGCATACCGAGCAGTCGCAGGTGAACTGGTTGCGTGGTCGCGCACAGAGTCTCAGCAAACAAAAGATTGCACTCGTGCAAGATCTCGCAGCGCTCAACAACGCGGAGGTCCGATTCGCTCAGCTTCAGCGTCAGGTCGACTTGTCGGAACAGCGTCACCGCACATATGCCGAGAAGCTCGAGCAGGCTCGCATCAACCGCTCGCTCGATGAAGAGCGGATCAGCAGCCTGAGCATTGTTCAGCCAGCCACGTTCGTGGCCAAACCGCTCGGACCACGCAAACTGATGGTGCTCGCTTTGGGGGCATTTGTTGCGATCGTCGGCGGTTTTGGGCTGGCAGTAATTCTCGACTACTTCTTCCCGACACTCGTCGCGCTGCGCGATTTGCAGCAACTGGGTGTTCCGATGCTGGGCGTCATGCCGTCGTTTGGCGCCAGCATGCAGCAGGCTGGGAATGCTCCGCAATTCGGCCAGAGCTAGTTTACACACGCTTTCGCCTGTCAGCGGCGCGAGCGGAATCGGCAGCTTCGCGTGATCGGTCGTCACAGCCCAAATAATCGCCATTTCCCGGCGATTTCGGTTTCCTTGTCGCAGCTGTGACCTAGGTTTTTCTATCGGCCACCTAGTGATGGGTCGAACCTGCGCGCATTGACCATCTTCTCCCGGAAACTGGTTCACCAAGGGAACGCCATGAGCCTCAGCACCGAAGACACCCCTACCGAGTCGACTGAATCAGCGACGAATGCTGCTGCCAGCGCGAGCCCACCAGCGCCCGCCAAATTTCGTGGTGATCAGCATTTTGGTCTCCGCCAGCGTCTCAAATCCGAAGCGGGACGCGTGCTGCATCAATTGCTAGGAGTTCGGCATCGTCAGGCGCTCGGTGTGCTGATGTACCATCGCATCTCGAGTTGTCCCAACGCCGTGATTGATCCGACATGGAATGTCACGCCGCGCATGCTCCGCCTGCAACTCGAAGGACTTCTCAAACGAGGCTTTCGGGCTTGGCCACTGCAGCGTGTGCTCGACTACCATCGTCGCGGGCAGCCGATTCCGCGTACTGTCTTCGTCGTGACATTCGACGACGGCTATGAAAACAATTTTACCGAAGCGTTTCCGATCCTTTGTGAGCTGGAAGTTCCAGCCACGATTTTTCTCGCAACCGCCTACCTCGATACCCAAGATCCATTTCCCAGTGACGACTGGGAACTGGCGGGAGACGATGCTCAGCCGATCGATAGCTGGCGTCCCCTCTCGACCGATCAGTGCCGCGAAATGCAGCGGAGCGGACTCATCGAACTCGCCGCGCATACCCACACGCATGCCGATTTTCGTGGTCGTCCCGACGCCCTCTACGAAGATTTACTCATCAATCAGCAAGTCCTTGCAGAACGCTTCGGCATCACCGAGGCGACCTTTGCGTTTCCTTACGGCACACGCTCGACCGGCTTCTCGGGACCACTGCTCGCTGGCGCCGTGAAGGCGGCGGGCCTCAGCTGCGCACTGACAACCGAAAGTGAACTCGTATTCCCGACCAGCGATCCCTTTGATTGGGGCCGCTTCACCGCGGAAGAGCACGACACACCCTCGATGCTCGCCTCCAAGCTGAGTGGCTGGTACACCGCCATTCGCAAGTTGGGGCGAACACTCCTCGGTCGGCCAGCGACACCTGTCGCGATTGGTTCGTAACGAATCCTCAAAACTGCGCATCGCTTTCCGCGAAGAAACCACAGCTCGTCATGTCGACCACCGTCACACCCGAAACTACCGACACATGCGAAAGCTCGCTGCCAACTCCGCTGCAGCGCGGTGGGGCCATGTCGTCGCGCGTGTGGCGAATTGCTAGTCGCTTTGGAACCGACGCAACCTTTCAAAAGAGTGTGCTCTCGATCTTCGATCAAGCGGTGGTGAGTGGCACTAGTTTTGTCACCAGCGTGATCGTCGGCCGTACCTGTGGCACGACCGAACTCGGCGCGTACTACTTGGCGCTCTCCGTCGTCTTTTTTGTGCGTGGCATTCAGGAGCAACTGGTGTTTGCTCCCTACATGATTTATTGCGGACGTCGTCATGGAGACGAAGCTGCACACTACGCGGGAAGTTCGCTCGTTCATCAGCTTGTCGTCAGCGGGCTGGCGGCTCTCGTGATGCTCGGGATTGGCATTTCGGGACTCGCTCCCGCAACGTTCACAAGCATTCTGTGGCTCCTTTTAGGAATCGTTCCGCTCTTGATGATGCGCGAGTATGTCCGTCAGATCTCGTTTGCGCATCTCGAGCCTCGCGCTGCTGTCGCTGTCGATATGCTAGTCGCCGCAGTTCAGCTCAGCGTGCTGCTGGCACTCGCTTTGTCGGGTAATCTCTCGACCCCCATTGCGCTGGCGGTCATGGCTGGTTCGGCTGGAATTGCAGCCGCTGCGTGGCTCTTTTTCAAGTCGCAAACGTTCGACGTCGGGCTCATCCGCGCGTATCGCGACTGGATTCACAACTGGACCTTTGCACGCTGGGCGCTCGCGAGCCAGCTACTCGCCTGCAGCACACCGTATGTCATGCCCTGGATCGTCGCGCTCACGCAGGGAGAAACCGAAACCGGAATCCTAGGAGCTTGCGCCACACTCGTGGGGCTCTCGAACATGTTCATGCTGGGTCTCAGCAACTATCTCTCTCCCCGCGCTGCACGCGCTTATGCCGAGGGTGGTACTGGCGCGCTGCGCGGCGTGCTACGACAGACAGCGATGATCTACGGCGTTTCGCTTGGTGGATTGATGATCGGTTCGTTTTTGCTTGGCTCGCAAGTTGCCTCGCTGGTGTATGGACAGTCGATGCCTGGTGCGTCGCTACTGATGGGAGTGCTTTCGCTAAGCGTGCTGGCCAACAGCATGGGAGTGACCTCAGGCAATGGACTTTGGGCCATGGAAAAGCCGAGCGCGAGTTTCTGGGCCGACCTGGCTTCGCTTCTGATTGTGATTGGTTCGACCATCGTCCTCATTCCGCTTCTCGGAACGCTCGGCGCTGCACTAGCAACCGCCTGTGGAACCGTAAGTGATGCCGTGATTCGCACCTGGATCTTGCGACGGATGATGGCTGCTGAAGATCAAGTGGCGCTCGCGAAATCGCCTGAGGTAGCTCCCCAATGAGTGCCTCACTCTCCGAACCTCGTTACCATCACTGGCCCGAGAACTGCGCGACGCAGCAGTTGAGCAGTCCGCTGGTGAATGTGCCGCCGGTGAACTTTCAGCGTGTTGCCGTTTTGGCCGCAATCATAGGCGCGTCGTTCTTTCTGTGCGAACACAGTTTGCAGGTAGCCTTGGCCGATGCCTACACGCAGACAGCCGACGAAATGCAGGCGACTGCGGGAGGGGGCAACACCCTCCGGCGCCTTGTCTTTCTCGCGCTCGGTATGCTCGGGGGGCTGCTGCTTGTCGGCAGTAAGACCAAGCTTCATATCAATCTGCTGATGATTGGTTCGATCGGCTGCTTCTTTGCGATTTGCTACGCCAGCTATTTTTGGGCGATCGATCCGTCGATGGCGCTGCGCCGATTGATCGTGCTCAGCTGCGTGATCGTTGGCTCTCTGGGGCTTGCGCGGTACCTCAATTTGCGCGAGCTGGCGCTCTTGTCATTGCTGATTACCGTAGCACTCTCATCGTTCGGTGTACTCAACGAACTGCGACTCGGCACCTTTCGCCCATGGTCGGGAGACTTTCGATTCGCGGGAACTGTACACCCCAATACGCAAGGGATGATCCTGGCGGTTCAGATTTTCTCCGCCGCGGCGCTGTGGCCTGCGACGAAGAGCGGCCAGTTGCGTTCGTGGATTGTTGCGGCAGGCATGGCCGGACTCCTCTTACTGGTGCTCACAAAATCACGCACCAGCACAGCGGCTGTGCTGGTCTCGCTGCTAGCGATTCTGCTCCTGCAAACGAAGTTCAGCACGAAGTTGCTCGGCGGACTTGCCATCGCTTGGTGCGGCGCAGCTTCGCTGCTGCTGCTTTGGCTCACCGGGATCGATCCTAAAAAAGATTTTCGCGATGCCGTTCTGCTGGGTCGCGCCGAGGAATCCGACACCCTTTCGGGACGCCACCTGATTTGGCCCGAAATGTGGGATCACATTGCTCAACGTCCCCTGCTGGGACACGGCTTCGAGTCGTTTTGGACTGCCGACAACATCGATTCAGTTTCCGAAACGCTGCAGTGGGGTGTACGCGAAGCTCACAACGGCTATCTCGACGTGATGCTCAGCGTGGGACAAGTCGGGCTACTACTGGGAGTCGTGATGGCTTTCATTGGCCTCTGGAGTTCAGCACGCGGCTATCTCCAGCTGCGCGATTCGTCCTACGCCCTGCCATTCGGCTTGATCGTGTTTGCACTCCTCAACTCGTTCCTCGAGTCGGGCATGGTGAACATCATGCTCGGCACGTTTCTACTCGGTAGCTACTTGCTGCATATCGGACTCTTTGCCGAGCCAACAACGGAGCGCAAAGCACCGAGTTCATCCGCCCACTAACCACAAAACAACGGCGAGCGATCGCCACACTTCCGCCTTGAGAATAATGCCATGACCTCTAGCCAGTGCCCCGACATCACCATTGTGCTCTGCACGTTTCAGCGTGCCGAGATGCTACGTACGGCGATTGCAAGTCTGTTTGATTTGAATCGCGCGGGACTTTTTTCCTACGAAGTGCTGGTGGTGAACAACGCTTCGACCGATCACACCGATCAAGTGATCGAAGAGGTCCAGGCCCTCTCCGAAGCACCGATTCGGGGCGTTTACGAGCCGCGTAAGGGAATTGTGCCGGCCCGCAATCGCGGTGTCGCCGAGGCGCGTGGTGAGTGGATTGCCTTTTTCGACGACGACCAACTGGCCGACGAAAACTGGCTCCTCGAACTCTATCTGTTTGCCACGATGCACAACGTGAAAGCGGTGGGTGGCGATGTTCACTTGCTGTTTACCAGTGGTGCCGAGCGCGATCTCGCACCGACAGTTCGGATGTTGCTCGGAGAGTCGCGCTGGTCGCAATCGCCGCGACTTTACGCCGGAAAAGTGAATCCAGGATGCGGCAACATGATGGTGCATCGCAGCCTGTTTCAGGAAGTTGGCGTCTTCGAAACTTCGGTGCATGGGCGCGGTGAAGATACCGATCTCTATCGCCGCATCGTCGCGCGGGGGCATCAGTTTTGGTACGTCCCTTCGGCCATCGTGCATCACCTGACTCCACCCGAGCGTCTCGATCCAGCCTATCTCGGCAAGCTGTCGTATCGCATGGGTGAGGGCGTGGCGTGGAACGAGTTTCGCGACCGCTCGCGCTGGATGTTTGTCTTGCGTTGGCTCGCCAAACGTGCCCGCCGAGAACTGGTCCATCGCCCGGCTCAGTGGCTCGCCATGCTCACTGGTACTCGTGAAATGGTGCTCGAACGAGAGTGTCAGATGCAGATGGGGGCTGGTCATTACGTCAAGGGACTCTCACTGCTGCTCCCCTCTGGCCGCAAAGTGGCGCGAACGATCGACGAAGGGGCGCTTGCACCAGTTCCTGGCAGTTCAGCGACCGCAGTTGCTTCTCTCGCGACCGCCGAGCCGGTCCAACGTTCAGCCGCATCGCAACCACTGGTCTTCGCTCCCGAAGAGGTGCGCGGGGGCCAGGCAGCAACCACCACCAAATAATCACAAGGTCCCGTAGCCAACTCGTTCTTCTTCGCAGAAGCCAGTCCAACGAATAGCCAAGGAAGCTTGCTTTCTATGAATACACAAGTAGTGCCGTTCTCGCAGTTAACGACCGAGCAGATTGCGCTGTGGGGCGAGATGCAGCAGACCAATCCAGAACTCGTGAGCCCTTACTTTACGCCTGAATTTGCGCAGCATGTGGCCCGTGTGCGTGATGACGTCGAAGTTGCCTTGCTGCGCGAGGGGAGTGAAGTTGTCGGCTTTTTCCCCTTTCAGCGGACGATGTGGGGCGTGGCGAAACCGGTTGGTGGAAGGCTTTCCGACTATCACGGTGTGATCGCGCGTGAAGGGCTCGAATTCTCTCCCACCAAAATGCTGCGCGACTGTAAGCTCTCGGCCTTCGAGTTCGATCACCTCGTCGCTTCGCAGAAAGCTTGGAAACCGTTTCATGCTGATCTGAAGCCCTCTCCCACGATCGATGTAAGCGAAGGCTTTGAGTCCTACCTCGAAAATCGACGCGCCGACAACGCGCGGCTGATGACCGACTCGCTCAAGAAAGAAGACAGGCTCACGCGACAAGTGGGGCCTTTGACGTTTGAGTGGAACACCACCGAAGATGCGGTTCTCCAGCTGCTGTTTCAGTGGAAATCGGCTCAGTACAACGCCACTGGAGTCACCGATATCTTCTCGTTCGACTGGACCCGCAAGCTGATCGAAAACATCTGGAAGCAGGGGAATTCACCGCAGTTCAGCGGCGTGATGTGCACGCTCCGAGCAGCAGACCGTGTGGTGGCGATGCATTTTTGTATGCGGTCGGGATCGACGCTCCACTCGTGGTTTCCGGCGTACGATGTTGACGCTGCCAAGCATTCGCCGGGGCTCGTACTGCTGACACAGATGGCTCGTCATGCCAACCAGCATGGCGTGCATCGGATCGACCTGGGAAAAGGTGATGAGCAGTACAAACGTTCGTATGCAAACTCCGAGGCGATGGTGGCCGAGGGGATTGTCGAGTCGCATCCGTTTCGCAGTGTCATTCGCAAAGGATGGACGACGACCCGCGATCTTGTGAAGAACTCACCTCTCGCAGGTCCGGCTCGCGCACCCGTGCGTTGGCTTCGTCGGATGCGCGAATGGCTCTCGATGAAGTAAGGAATCGGACGGCAATGGTTCAAGTAATTCTTACGATTCCCGACGACCTAACCACGTTTGCATGGCAAGCGTGGGAGCGTTGGCAGTCGACACAAGCCGAGCTACAGAGCCCGTACTTCACACCCGAGTTTACGCAGGCCGTTTCGCTCGTGCGCGATGATGTCGAAATTGCGCAGCTGTTTGAAGCAGGCGAACTCGTCGGAGTGCTCCCCTTTCAGCGTGGCGCATTTAACCTCGGTAAACCTGTCGGAGGTAAGTTGTCGGACTACCACGGCGTGATCGGAACCCCGGGACTCGCGCTTGATCCGGGGCAGATCGTTCGCGATTGCTTTCTCGGCGCGTGGGATTTCGAGCATGTTCCGAAATCACAAATCTCCTTCGTGCCGCACGCAAAATGCGAGGGGGAGTCGCCTCAGCTTTGGCTCCACGAAGGTTTCGAGCATTACTGCCGCGATCGCAAAGCAAGTGGCAGCGACGTTGTCGCAAAAACTTGGCAGAAGGCGAGAAAGCTCGAGCGCGAACGTGGCGCTGTGACACTCACCGTGCATGATCCCTCTGCCGAGATTTTTGATCTGCTGGTGGAGTGGAAGCGAGCCCAGTTTGCCCGCACAGGGATCGGAGATGTGCTGGCTTCGGACTGGACCATTCAGTTGCTTAAAAACTTATTGGCTAGCGATTCCACGGCGCTGCGCGGTGTGATGACTGTGCTGCGCGTCGACGAAAAGCCTGTGGCGATTTGCTATTCACTACGGTCTCGCGGCGTCCTGCATGGCTGGTTTACTGCTTACGATCGAGATTTCGGAGCTTATTCGCCAGGTCTCATTCTCTTCCTGAAGCTTGCTGAAGTGGCCGAGCGCGAGGGGATTACGCTCATCGATCTCGGCAAAGGGGACGAGCGTTATAAGCAGAGTCTCGCCAGTTCTTCCTGCTCGATGATGGAAGGGAGCGTGACGACGAACTGCTTGGGAGTGTGGCTCCGCGCACGATGGCGCAGCACACGAACCTGGCTCGATCAATCGGCCATGAAGTCGATGGGGGGGCTCCCCGAGAAAATCGTGGCGCCGCTGCGCAAGTGGATTTTGAACGACTAGTGCGAGTCGCACGGACGAATAGTGTGCGTGACGCTAATAATCCTAGCGAAAATTGACGAAACAGCCGCTACACAAAATGAGATGCGCTCCAGTGCGAGGCTCATGCCTGAAGCATGTCAGTCCCTGAGAAGGTGTTTCCAATGCTCCTGAATATCGCTGCTGTCACAACCATCGCCCTAGCCTGCCTCGCGCTCGTTCCGATCGCGATGTTCAGCTTGGAAGTGCTGCTGTCGCTTTGGCCGCGCCGGCCACAGCCTCTCGTCGATGATCGCTCGGTTCGCGCGGCTGTGCTTATTCCCGCTCATAATGAAGAGGCTGGAATTCGTGGCACGATCGAGTCGATTCTACCGACGATCGGCCCGCATGATCGCGTGCTTGTGGTCGCCGATAACTGCACCGATCGCACTGCCGACGTTGCCAGCGAATGTGGGGCCGAAGTGGTGTGTCGTCATGATTTGTCGCAGCGTGGCAAAGGTTTTGCGCTCGATTTTGGCATTGCGCATCTGACTAGCAATCCGCCCGATGTGGTGGTGTTCCTCGATGCCGATTGCCGCGTTCAGCCGCAAACCGTGCGCACCTTAGCAACCGTGGCTGCCAGCACGAAACGACCTGTGCAAGGCTTGAATCTGTGTGATCCCAGTGCCGATGCCAAACATTGGGAGTCGATTTCAGGACTCGCCTTTCGCTTTAAGAATCTGGTTCGTTCGCTCGGGCTCTATCGTCTGGCAGGTCTCTGTTATCTGACAGGAACCGGGATGTCGCTCCCTTGGCATTTGATTCGACGCGCCGATATGGCGACTGCTTGTGTAGTGGAAGATATGCAGCTCGGCATTGATTTGGCACTAGCGGGAAGCAAACCGCTGCTCTGTCTCGATGCGCGTGTCGACAGCCCGCTCCCGAAGCAACAAGCAGCCGCGCGAACACAGCGAACGCGATGGGAGCATGGCCACCTAGCGACGCTACTTAAGCAGGCACCACAACTGGCGCTGCTTGCTTTGCGACACTTGCGACTCGACCTGTTGTGCCTTGCAGTCGATTTGGCGATTCCCCCGCTCTCACTCCTCGTGTTGTCGTGGGTCGTGGCGCTGATGGGGGCAACCTTGGTTGCTCTTGTGGGAATTTCGACTTGGCCTTTGGTGATCCTAGCGGCCGGAGGCTTCCTGCTAGGATCGGCTGTGCTTGTCGGCTGGTATGTCCATTGCCGCAAGCAAGTGAAGCTCTTTTCGCTGGTGGCTGCACCAGTTTATGCGATGAGCAAGATGCCTATTTACTTGGCGTTTTTGGTGAAACGACAGCAGCAGTGGGTCCGCACCGAGCGCGACGTGCGTGCGCCACACTAAACAGGCACAGCTCAGCACTGACGAGGTAAAACGTCGGCTAGGCCAAGCGTACGCGAGGGCAGCCTCGTTTACTCTTCTTCCGGCGGTGATCCACCCAGAGGCGTCGTCCCATCTTGAGGGCTCGTGCCGTTGAGGAACATGATCAGCTGCACGAGCTCGGGCAACGAATCGACCTGCATCTTGCGGAAGATGTAGTGACGTCGTTTTTCGACCGTTCGCAGGCCGATATCGAGCTGCTGCGCAATCACCTTGTTGGCTTTGCCAGCCACCGCGAGATTCATCACTTCACGTTCGCCCGGGGTGAGCTGTTCGAGTCGCTGACGAATCTGATCGCGATGGCTCATCGATTCGCGACGCGACTTGTCGAGCTGCAGCGCTTGGCGAATCGCTTCCCAGAGCTCTTGTTCGCGACACGGCTTTTGCAGCAGCGTGAGTGCCCCGCTGCGCATCGCTTTCACCGCCATGGGCACATCGGCAAAGGCTGTGATCACGATCACCGGAATGGTGGTCGATTCAGCAGCCAATCGCTCGAGCAAATCGAGGCCGCTTAGGCCTCGCATCCGCCAGTCGGTGACAAGGCATCCCCCCGCTTCACGATTCCAGTTTTCGAGGAATTCCTCGGCACAGGAATGGGCTGCGTAAGCGATTCCCATCGAATCCACGAGCGCGGCCACACTCGCGAGCACGGTGGCATCGTCGTCAACGATGTAAACCGTGGCACCGGAGGGCTGCGATGGAAACGAACTTTCGGGGGGGGCATCTAGCACGTCGACACCTGATCCAAGTCGGTTGGTGGGGTCCATGGTTTGGGTGGTAAAGGGTGACGATCTTCAGCCACGAGCTCCACAAGAGCTGCTTGGCTTACATGATCGCGGGCCAAGTTCAATCACACGACCAACAGAACCGTTTGCATGCTGTTCGATCCGTTTGGAAGCCTCGCGTTGCAAAGTCTGCGCCACTACCCAACGAAGGGTCGTTAGCAGAGCGTTGCGGTAATCGACCGGTTAACCACCTCTTAACCCAATCGACCCTTCGCGAACCCTCCATCCTTCCCCAAGCTGCCAGCTCCCTCGTCAAATCGAGGAGAGCTAGGCTATCGGACTAACTCACTTACCCGTGAGCCTGGGGGCTCATTCGCTCGAGATGTATCGATATTGGGAAAAATCCCACAGCGAAACATTCAGCGACAAGTCGCAGTCCACACGGCACTTGCGGAAATCTCCAACAACAATTCAACCCGAAACCACACTACTGTCAATAAACTAAATCTCTGGCCTCAAACTCCGCAAGTGTTGAAAACCGGCAATTGCTTCGGTCAACCGCAGCTGATGCAAACTCTACCGGAGTAGAATCTGCCATAACTTGCCACGGCTTCGCGAATCCTTCTACCTTTGAAACAGAGATCAGTCAGGCTCTCGTTACGCCACTATGCCCTCGAAAGGTAACGATGGGAGAGGTTCTGGGGAGCTGGCTGAAATTGCATGTAATATTCGTAGCGACAATGGGTTAATGAGGGATCAAGTGCACGTAGCTTGAAACCATCGATGGGAAACTAACCCCCCTAAATATGAACTCGATCATCTCTTCTACAGGTGTCGTGGTTCCCCCCTTGTATCTTCGAAGGGGGGAGTTGTCGAATCTGTTTGCGGGATTCCGCAAATTAAATTCGGCGAATTTATGGAGGGCTTGGTCGTTACTCCCCATTTGGTTGTCGCAAAATGGAGCAGTTTGCGTCGGGATAACCGTGCGAAAATGCGCAAGTATGCTTCGATGGGTTCGATCTCGCGCCGTATGGGCCGCAGGTTGCTCGAATATCGAACCAATTGGGACATCGCAGCGCAATTCCCGCATCCATGTGTCAAACGAAAAAGAGGCTCTAATGTACTCAAAAGAAACGAACTTTTGAGTGTCAACGCACGATCAATCGGTGGTTAGTGCGGGCTATGTCCCCCGCACGGCTGGCAGTTGCAGTTCAAGGCAAGGTGAGACGTGACACACAACCCAGTTCTGATACGCCCTTACCGCCCGAGCGATGCCGATTTACTGCTCGAGCTATTTCGCGACACCATTCGCCGCGTGAACATCGCCCACTACTCGCTGTCGCAGGTTCGCGCCTGGGCACCCGATGAGATGGATCGTGAAGTCTGGGCCCACAAGCTGGCAGGCCGACTCTGTCTGGTGGCTGAGATCGAGAATGACGTGGCAGGTTTCAGCGACCTTGAGTCCGACGTTCCTGAATTAGGGAGCGCCCACCTTGATCGTTTTTTTGTATCAGCCAACCATCAGCGCCAAGGTGTGGGGCGGGCGCTACTGCGGGCGATGATCGGCGAAGCAAAATCAAGGTCGCAGCGACGGGTGCATCTGGAGGCGAGCATCACCGCCCTCCCCTTCTTTCTGTCGCAGGGATTCACCAATCTCGCTCAGCAAACCGTGCATGTGCGGGGCGAGTCGCTGACCAACTACCGCATGGAAGTTTGGCTCTAAAAACTTGGCCGTCGGTAAACAAGCACAGTGCTATGCGGCGAGACAAGCGATCGCTTAAGCGTCGAGAAAGTGGTCGCAAAGACCTTTGTAAACATTCGAGCGGGTGCCGCGAATGCCGCCGAAGTCGGCCCCCTGCGGACCGACACTGTAGAGTTCAAAGCCGTCTTCGGTCAGGCGATAACGAAACGGAAGCCCCACGTAGCTGTCGCGGGGAACTTCAGGAAAGAAGTCTTCCTGGATCTCCGCGAGAGATGCGGGGTAGCGCTGATGCTGAGCAAAGTAGCGCCGCAAGATTAAATCGGTAGCCAGCAAGCGCATCGTGTTGCTACTACCCAGATACCACCGCCGCGCTGTTTCACGCGTCGAGCTTCCACTCGATTTCTGACCACCATCGAGGTCCGTCCGTTTATTGACGACTCGTTCCCAGTCGTCGTCGCGTGCGGCAATCGACTCGAACGATTCGAGTTGATTGTCGTAGTGCATTAGCGCGGCGACGATCGCTTTGACAAGGTCGGGGCTAAACTGTGCGCGATGCGTAACGAGGCTCTGTAGCGACTTGTTGATGAGCCCCACACCCGAAAGCACGTTCAGCACAAACGCATCGCGCGAAGCGATGGTCGCAAGTTCCAAATGCTCGATCGACAGCCTAGCAACTTCGTACCAAGCCTCGCGACGAATTTCGCGCTCAAGCGCCACCGAAAGTGCTGTCGATAGATTGCGTAGCCGCTCGAGAAATTCCACACTCCGGGCCACATCGTCGATGTGGTACTGAAGTTTCGGTTTGATCGAGGGGCTCACCATTTCCATCGCGGCATTGATCGCTTCGCCATGGTCGATCAGATAGGCATCGATAGCGATGCTGCTCATCGCGGTGGCAGCTTGCGCCGGTGTGCCGATGCGGGCCACAGCCTCGAAAAAAGCCGTTGTTTCCGGGCTATGCTCCACGGGCCGGGGAGCGTTGCTTGAAGCTGGTTCGTTCATGGACTTCGTTTATCAAATCACGAGGGGCAGACCACGGCATCGTTTGTCCTGCTCAAGCAGCCGGAACATGGTGTCTGCTACTGCTGCAAGCGAAACCAATGAGCCCCAACTGACGAGCAGTTGTCGGCAAGTCACAGCCGACGAGTGGCAGTGAGTTAATGACAGTGGGCTAGTTCTGATCGGTACGTTTGCGGAGGTGCGTTTGCAAATAGAGCGCTCGCTCGACGTTGCGGTCGGCTGTTTCGAGCGTAATGCCACGCAATTTTTGCAGGTGGGCTGGCTGGGTGTGAATGAACAGCTTGTTGATCGTCGGGATCTCGAGGTCCTGAATCAGACCCATGTTGATCCCCATCCGAACGCTGCTGAGAAGGTGCAGTGTTTCTTCGCTGCTGATCGTTTGGGCGGTGCACAAAATGCCAAACGCGCGGCTCACTCGGTCGTGCAGATCTTTGCGGCTCTCTTTCACCAAGAACGCGCGTGCTTGACGCTCGTAGTCGATGATCACCGGGATCACTTCGCCAACCTGCTTCACCAGATCGACTTCGCTGCTGCCGAGCGTAATCTGGTTGCTGATTTGATAGAAATCGCCCATCGCCTGCGAGCCTTCGCCATACAGGCCGCGGACAGCGAGCCCCATTTTTTGGAGGCTACGGAAGACCTTTTCGATCTGCTGCGTAATCACGAGCGCCGGTAAATGCAGCATCACACTCACACGCATACCAGTCCCGACATTGGTGGGACAGGCGGTGAGGTAACCAAGACGCTGATGAAACGCAAAGCTAACATTCTTGCCCAAAGCATCGTCGATCGCGCTGATCTGTTCCCAAGCGGCGGTGAGATCGAGCCCGCTGTGCATCACTTGCACACGCAGGTGGTCTTCTTCGTTGATCATCAAGCTGAACGTCTCGTGACGATCGACAAACACGCTACGAGCGCCACTAGCTTCGGATAGTTCGCGGCTGATCAGCTGTCGTTCGACAAGGAACTGACGATCTAGCGTTCCGAGCGAGTTGACATCGAAGAAAATAATGTCTTTCCACTCTTCCACGGCAGCCACTGCATCGCGAAATGCGCGGTCTACTGCTTGTCGGTCAGCTTCGCTGCAGCGACGAATGAACGGAAATGCGGCGAGGTTTCGCGCAAGTCGAATGCGGCTGCTGATCACGATATCCGATTGGGGGCCGGATCCTCGCAACCATTCTCCACAGCGGTCGGCAAGTTCTTCGAGTTTCACAGCAGCGGTTTCACGCGGAAATTTCGGTGGTGACACGTTCCCAAGGCCTTCATCAAAGGGCATTGGACTCGGCAATGAATCCCTGGGCAAGCCCAAGGAGCGACTTACGATTCAATCGAGGCAGGGCTTACGTCTTCTTCCCCTCGGTCTCGACACGGCGAATCTCATCACGAAGTTTCGAGGCCTGCTCGTAATCTTCGCGATCGACCGCTTCTTTCATTTCACGTCGCAAGCGGATCAGGTCGGTTTGAGCGTCGGTCCCTTCGCTACTTCCGACCGGACGCTTCCCAACATGCTTGTTTTCGCCATGGATGTTCATGATCAGCGGAGTGAGTTCCCGTTCGAAGAAAACGTAGTCGTGGGGACAGCCGAGGCGCCCTTGGCTCCGGAATTCATAGAACGTGATGCCGCAAACGGGGCAGGCACGCTGGTCGAGCTTCGAGAGTTCGTCGGCTGCCTGGCCAATTTTCAGTTGTTTGGCGAGCACATTGGCCGGGGACGACTCCACCGGAGCTGCGGCCCCTTCACTTTGCATCAGATATTGCTTGGCGCAGACCTCGCACAGGTGATGCTCTTGCGGCTCGGAGCCGGTGAGTTCCGTGATATGGAACGTGGCCGGTTTTTCGCATTGCTGACATTTCACAACCCACCCGCCTTTACTTTGCGAGACACTTGCGGCTGACGCATCGATCGAGCGGGGGCCATTTTGGCCGTTTCCGCCGTTTTGCTGACCAGGGAGTCCAATCGGTGCAACTTCTTTGCCGCGAGGGATTTTAGGCGTGCACCGGGGGGTGTCAAGCTGAACTCGCAGCCCCCTTCTGGCATTCCCCCAGTTCGTGGCAAAATGTGACCATCAGCACAGCCCTCAGCAGCCCCTCGCGGCGACGAAAGTTCAGGCTGCCGCGCGATCCTTTTCGGGGAAAGCTGCTCTAGTTACTACGAAGTGCAACCCGGCTCGGCCCGATCGGGTAGCGAAAATCGCTCAGTCAACAAGCTTTAGGAAAGGAACCGACCGATGAACGGCACTGGACACTCGCAAGCATGGCGATGGCAAGCATGGCGTTGTTCAGCACGTTGGTCGTCATTAAGCTTGCATACTCCGAAATCGCTTAGCACCGAAAGCCGATCGCACTCATGTCGCACTTGCCAAGTTTCGAATCGTTCCGCGCGCACGCCGCTGGTCACACCCTCGTGCCGGTCTATCGCCGACTGCTGAGCGATTCCCTGACGCCGGTTTCGGTTTTTCAGCAAATCAACGTCGGCACCCACGCCTGCTTGTTCGAAAGCGTGATCGGGGGCGAGAAGGTTGGCCGCTACAGTTTTGTCGCAGCCGAGCCGTTCCTCGAGATCGTGGCTTACGGCAACAATGTCACCATTCGTAAGTCGGGGCGCGAGGTCGAAAAATTTACGAGTAAATCTCCGCTCGATGACCTGCGATCCCGCCTCGCTGGATTCAGAGCTGCCCATCTTCCCGAGTTGCCCCCATTTACAGGTGGGGCGATTGGCTACGCCGGCTACGACGTCGTGCGCTACGTCGAGAACCTCCCGAGCGCGCCGACCGATGATCGGCAGCTTCCCGACCTGGCCTTCGCGCTCTACGACGAGATGGTGGTGTTCGACCACGTCAGTAAGGCGCTCTACGTGATCGCCATGGCCCGGCTCGACGAAAAATCCGATCCTCGAGCCGCTTACGACGATGCTGCTGCCCGCATCGATGCCATCGTGGCCAAACTAGCACACCCTGTCGATCTGCCGATTACCGACATCCCCGCTGCCAAATCGAGCGTGGGGCTCGAAGTGAAGTCGAACTTCCCGCAAGAGGCTTACGAAGCTGCGGTGCGCAAGTGTGTCGACTACATCCGCGCAGGGGACATTTTTCAGGTCGTGCTAAGCCAGCGCATGCAACTGACGGTCGACTGCGATCCGCTCGAGATTTACCGCACGCTTCGTGTCGTTAATCCCAGTCCGTTCATGTTCTACCTCCGGATGCCCGAGGTGACACTCGTCGGCAGTTCGCCCGAAATCATGTGCCGCGTAGTCGACGGAAAGGTGACCGTTCGCCCGCTTGCCGGAACGCGCCCTCGCGGAGCTACCGAAGAAGAAGATCGACGTTTAGCCGACGAGCTCCTGGCCGATCCGAAGGAACGAGCCGAGCACGTCATGCTGGTGGATCTCGGCCGGAACGATGTGGGGCGCGTGGCCAAATTTGGCAGCGTGGAGATCTCCGACGTGATGGTGATTGAGCGCTACAGCCACGTGATGCACATCACGTCGAACGTCACGGGGGAACTAGCCGAGGGGAACGACGCCTTCGATGCTCTGGGAGCCTGTTTGCCTGCGGGAACGGTTTCAGGTGCCCCGAAAGTGCGTGCGATGCAGATCATCGACGAACTCGAGCCTCATCGTCGCGGCCCCTATGCTGGCGCTGTCGGCTATATCGACTACTGCGGCAACATGGATACCTGCATCGCCCTTCGCACGCTGGTGGTGAAAGGGAGCGAGGCCTACATTCAAGCCGGCGCTGGAATCGTGGCCGACAGTGTCCCTTCGATGGAATATCAAGAGACCCTTAACAAAGCCCGCGGCCTGCTCAAAGCCATCGAAATCACCCAGCAAAGATTGAAGAGTTAGAGTTTGTCTCCCACCTGTCCAATTTCATCGATCTGACAGATCGAGGCGGGTAAAACACTGGTATTATCACTGCTAGTGTTTGCCGTGAAGTGTATTCCAGGGCACGAAGTTGTCACAAAAGTGCTCTGCTTGAAGGTCATGTATCCGTCCACTTGCAATAAAGAGTCCTTCTATTTCGATCGATCTCGATCACCTTACGCGGGGAGGTGATCGCGCGGCGCTGCGTTCCTGCGATGGAAGCACCGATGTTCAAAGGTATTCTCAATCGCGTTTTGGGGACGATCGGATATGCAGTTACCAAAAAGGGGGCGGCAAGTAGTTTTTCGCTTTATAATTCTGCCTACCTTGCGAGAATCTGTAATCCCAAAACTGTGATCGATGTTGGGGTTGGCTACGGAACATATCCCCTCTATGGAGCATTCCCGAACGCAGAATTTATTCTCGTTGAACCTGTCGAAGAGTACAAAAGTGCAATCGACAAGATCTTGGCGAAATACCAAGGGCGTGTGCACTACAAAGCTGTGGGGCATGAGAACGGAACGATCGATCTTCAGGTAGACCTCTCGAGTTTACAGCTCAGCTCGCAATTCAAACGTACGGCACTCACCGAGCGGCCAGGGCATCGTATCGAACTGCGGAAAGTCGAACTCGCCAAGCTCGACACAATCGTCGGAACGCCAAGTCAAATTCAACGGCCGCTCATACTGAAAGTTGATACCGAAGGAAATGAACTCAACGTATTGCGAGGGGCTGAAGAAGTTTTGAAACGGACCGACTTTGTCATTCTCGAAGCCTCGATCTCTCAGCGGTTTGAAGGAAGCTACGAATTTGGAGATCTTTTTAACTTCCTGAGTTGTCGCGGCTTTTATCTCTACTCGATTCTCACCATCTCGCACCCTGCAGGTGAGCTTCGTCCACGATTTGCCGACGTTGTCTTTGCCAGACGCACGGAGTAGGCCTGCTTGCAGCCAATCACCCAGCTCTTGAAGCTCGATCCGAGTTGGCGGGGTCAGGCTTGGAATATCTCAGTAGCCAGAGTGTTCCGTAAAAGAGGGGCATTTGAGCGGCGATGAAGAGGGTGAGCAAAACGAAGGTGGCGATGGCCCCTGCGATGCCGGCGTAGAGCATGGTCCCCAGCGGGACACCGAGCAGCGTCAGCAGGAAGAGCGTTGCTAAACTCCACCGGCAGTTTCGCAGCCTATTTCCTGCAGTCTTCACGCTGAATGCTCCATCAGGTGGTTTACGCGCCTCTCAAACCGCAGCGATCGCTGCTGATCTAACCGCGTACTGCGCAAATCGAGGATGTGTGCGTGGCGCAGGGGATTGCAAATCTCCCTGGTGGACTTTGGCGGCGATCAAGCGGGCTCTTGGCCAATCAGGACTCGGTGGTGTGCGCTTTCCCGCTTTTTCGGGAAAATTTTCCTTGTCAGGGGCTTGGCGGCGTATTTGCTGTGGGCGACTCGGGTTGCATGCAGTAAACCATCCGGCGGAACAGCAGGAAGAAGGAGCAAGCAGGTTTTCGATTGATTGCTAGTAAAACACGAACGAAGCGCGGCATAGTTCGTGCGCTAAACCAGGGAAGGATGTGTGATGAACGATGCGCAACGGTTCGACCAATTCTGGTGTGATGCGAAACCAGCCACAGCCGCCGAAATCAAGTTCTTCGAACAATTTGCGCAAACGATCATCGAACATGCGGGACGTGGCAAGGTGCTCGATGTCGGTTGTGGTGAGGGGCATCTCGTTGCAGCCCTGGTAAGTCGCGCGGTCGACGCCCAGGGGATTGATCTGAGCAGCGTCGCGATCAGCCGATCTGCCCCTGAATTGGCGAGTCGACTCAAGGTCGGTTCGGCGTTCCAGTTGCCCTATGCCAAGCAAAGTTTTTCGACCGTGGTGGCGATGCATCTGCTCGAGCATATCGCCGCAGGCGATCTCCCTGCTGTCTTAGCCGAACTGTACCGAGTAACCCGCCGCACACTTCTGTTGCGAGTTCGCACAAAAGCAACTGAAGCTCATCCAACGCACCCCTCGGCGCAACTGCGTCAGGCGTGGGAATCGCTCTGTTTTTCGGCCGGATTTCGGAAGCATCCCGACTATTACTGGCTCAACGACTACCTATCGCTGCAGCGCGATCCCGACTCGATTTTGATCCCGCTCGAGAAGATTCCCGAAGCGACACTCGCGCGTTATCCACTCGCCTGTCTGAATGAAGAACGTGGGTTGCACATGGACATGCTCCGCGAAAGCGGCAGCCGCTCCGATGCTCATGTCGTCCGTTATCACTTGGCCGCGCAGTACATTCGACCGGGCGACACGGTGCTCGATGCTGCTTGCGGACTTGGTTACGGCAGCCACCTCTTAGCGCGCAACACCAAAGCGGAACGCGTGATTGGCATCGATGGAAGTCCGTTTGCTATCGACTACGCGCAGGCGAATTTTACCGACGAGCGACAGCGAACCGAGTTTCGCGTAGGGTTTCTCCCCGAATGTTTGGCACCGATTGCCGACCACTCGGTGCATGCTGTGGTGAGTTTTGAGACGCTCGAGCATGTGGCAGACCCCGAGAGTTTACTCGCGGAGTTTCGGCGTATTTTGGTGCCTGGTGGCCGGATTATCGCGAGCGTTCCCAACGACTGGCGCGACGAATCGGGCCACGATCCCAACCCGCACCATCTGCAGGTCTACGACGGTCAGAAATTCAAAGCGCAGATCGCCAGCCAGTTTGATGTCGAGTGGCTGTTTGCCCAAAGCGCCGATCGTTGTAAACGCCTCGATATGCCCCTGGCCTGGAAGCCAAAACCACGCACTTTGGAGCGACTTTCGTCGGTCGATTCGCTGGATGTGGAAGCGGAATGGTGGCTGGCAGTCGCCAGCAGTCCGGTCGATGCCGGTCGAGCGGTCCCGTACCACGAACGCTACGCCAGCGCCGCGGAAATGAAGGCCGCCGGAAACGCTTTGGCGTTTGGGCGGGACTATGAAAACCCATGGCTCCTTTGGTCGATGGTTTCGATTGGAGCGCGCAGCGAATGCGACGCCGTCATGGAGCGTTGGATCGCTGCCACAAAGGAAGTGGCTTCGGCAGCTAGTGCCGATCGAGGGGCGGCACTATGTGTTGAGGCTTACCGGCGGATCAAGCAATCGACGCCTGAGTTGACTGCGGATTTGATCTCTGAGATCGAACGCTACCTGGAAATCCCACCCTGCAATCCCAACGCTCTGCGGTGGCATGTCAGTTTGCAATTTGTGCTCGGGATTTTGGCGCTTAAGCGCGGGGCCCATGATCGGGCAGCGCACTGTTTTTCAGAAGTTCTCGAGATTCCAGCTGCCGACTACAGCCCCACACTCCTGACAAAGACAGCGGAAGCAGCTTGGCATTTAGGGCATCTGCATTTGGGTCGTGGAGACGTTGTCGAGGCAGCACGCGTTTGGAAATCAGCTTCGGCAGCGATTTACACTGCCTTGGGAAAATTTTTGCTCGAGCATGCTGGCGATCCAATCCCCGATTTCCTACCGCAGGAACTCTCGTTAGTCTCGGCCCTTACCAGTCGGCTGGTGCTGGCCAGCAAGTATGCCCCCCTGGCGGAAAGTTCGCCCCGCATCTTTTACAAAGCATCGCAAGGAGATGTGCTGGCCCATCGCGATTGGTTGATTGGTCAGGTGCAGCATTGGCAGCGAGTTGCCGAGGGACTTCGATCCGACGTGAATCAACTGCATGAAGAGCGAGGGGCGCTGGTCGACCGTTTGCGAGCGCTGGAAGTTCAGCAACTCGATCCTGTGATGGGGCCACCTTCCCAGTTGGCTTTGTTGGCCGAGGCGAAACGCCGAAAATCGGTCCGACAGATTGTGATTCGCGAGATACGTCGACTAGTCCAGCAAGGAAAATCGCTGCTGCATCGCCAAGCGAGCTAATCCTTACAGTTTCTCACGCACGCTTGCTTGGCCGAATTTTGTGACCCAGCTGAGATCGATCAATTTTCTCCGTGCGAAGTCGCCCACGCTTCCCTGAAAGTAGTGCCACCGAGCATCTTCCGACCGCTTTCGGGTGCTCAGGGAAGTCGATAGAATTTTGATCTGTGGATTGCTGGGGGCTTTGCGCAAAGTTTCCGGACAGTTTGCGGTCATTCGCTCAGCTAGCACGCCTTGCTATCGATGTTGTTCGGGCGGGTGTTTGCCTTGCTTTCTACAATTGCTAAGTCTTGATTTCACTAGCGTTTGAATGGCCAATTGCCAACCGCTAAAGCCAACTTCGATGCGGGGGCGGCCCCGCGCTGGCCGATGTTATATCTGTGGAGTTTGCTCGGAGTGAGACTCATCGCTCGACCTCAGCGGGCTGCGGCGAAGTGTCACCTGCGGCGGAGTTGTCCGGACTTGCTGCTTTTCGAAATGGTTTGCTGCCGAAGTTGCCGATGCGCGATAGTTCTCGTGCCAGCGACCGACGGCCTGTGATCGCTTGATGGATGGAGATTGAAATCACGTGAATCTCGAACGCTACCTCGCCCCCTACTCGCCCCCCACCACTTCCCTGGTCGACTGTCTACGGTATTGGACCGAAGTTCAGCCGAGCGAAGTGGTCTATTACTTCAGCGACGGCGAAGAGTCGGAAATCTCCTTGAACTACAGCACCTTTCTGCGCAAAGCACAGGCTGTGGCGCAAGTGCTGGTCGAAGGTGGTTTCTCGGGCGAACGTGCCCTGCTCCTCTATCCACCGGGACCCGATTTCACGATTGGCTATTTCGGCTGTCTGCTTGCCGGTTGCGTGGCAGTCCCTGCGTATCCCCCACGTCGCAATCGCAACATGAATCGCATTCAAGCGATCAGCGACGATGCCCAAGCCAAGGTGGCCCTCACGGTCAGCGAAGTCACCGCCCGCAGCGAAGATCTGCTGAACGAATCCCCCAAGCTCAAAGCACTCACCTGGATCGCTACCGATCTGATTCCCGAAGAAGTGGGGGACGTTTTCAAAGCTGTCCCGATCGCCCCAAGCGACCTGGCGATGCTGCAATACACCTCCGGTTCGACCGGCACGCCCAAAGGGGTGATGCTGCGACACTCGAACCTGATGGATAACGTGCAGCTGATCACCGCTGGTTTCGAGCCTACACGGCAAGGACGTTCGCTGTCGTGGCTGCCGACCTATCACGACATGGGACTGGTGGGTGGCGTGCTCGCCCCAATGTTCTTCGGACGCCCTGCCGTGCTGATGTCGCCAATGTCGTTCTTGCAGCGACCTGTGCGCTGGCTCCGGGCGATCACCAAGTATGGTGTCGAGATCAGTGGCGGTCCGAACTTTGCCTACGATCTCTGCATTCAAAAGTGCACCGACGATCAGTTGGTCGACATCGACCTAAGCACTTGGGAAGTGGCGTTCAACGGTGCCGAACCAGTTCGCGCCGATACGCTCAAACGCTTTACCGAGCGCTTCGCGCCGTTCGGATTCCGTCCTGAAACGTTCTACCCCTGCTACGGCATGGCCGAGACCACGCTGATCGTCACTGGCAGCTACAAAACTCGCCCACCGGTGATGCTCCATTTTGATGGCAAACTGCTCGACGATCGGATCGTCCGCTCCGGAGTCGCTGGCGAACCTGGCGTGCGTACGCTCGTTGGCTGTGGCCGCGTTCTTTCCGATGAACGTGTGGTGATTGCCGACCCCGAGACGTTCCAAGAACTTCCCCCCAGCCGCATCGGCGAAATCTGGGTCAAGAGCGGCAGCGTCGCGGCAGGCTATTGGAACAAGCCAGAAGAAACCAATTACACCTTCGGGGCCTATGTCGCCGGCAGTGGCGAAGGTCCGTTCCTGCGAACGGGCGATCTTGGCTTTCTGCACAACGGTGAATTGTTCGTCACCGGGCGTCTGAAAGATCTGATCATCGTGCGCGGTGTGAATCGCTATCCACAGGATATCGAGCTCACCGTCGAGCGTTCCCATCCCACGATTCAAACGGGCGAAGTTGCCGCGTTTGCAGTCGATCTCCATGGGCGCGAGCGGCTGATCATCGTCGCCGAAGTCGAGCGGACGCGCCGCAGTGATTGGTCCGACGTCATCGCTGCGATTCGCAAAGATGTAACAGCCGAACACGAACTTCCACCCGATGGTGTCGTGCTTGTCCGTTTCGGCAGCATTCCCAAGACATCGAGCGGCAAGATTCAGCGTCACGCTTGCAAGGCCGACTTCCTCAGCGACAGCCTCACTATCATGGGACAGTGGCTCGCCTGGGAACCTGAAGCACCGACAGCCACAATCACTCCCACACCTGCCAAGAGCGAAGAATCGGTGGCGATCAACGTTTCGCCCGAAGTTCTCGAAGCGGTGATGGAACACGTTCGTGGCATTGCCAAAGAGCGCGCGAAAGATCTGAAGCCCCATTCGAACATCGTCACCGATCTGGGACTCGATTCGCTTGAGCGATTGCAGATTGCCAGTGAACTCGAAGAGACCTTTGGCGGCCGCTTCCCGGAAGATGTGCTGGCCGAAATCGAAACCATCGCCGAAGTGGCGCAGGCCATCGAAACCTACATCGGTAAAGAGCCCAAACGTCAGCTGAAGTCGTCGACCTCGACCGCTCCCAAAGTTGTCGAGATTCCTGCCGAAAACTACGACTTTGCACAGATGCCCGAATATCGTCGGCTGAAGCAAACGATGCGCATCCTGTCGTCGACGGGCGTCCCCAATCCGTACTTCCGTCCGCACGAACGAGTGACGCGCGACACCGCGATGATCGGTGGCCGCGAGATGCTCTCGTACGCCACTTACAACTACCTCGGCATGTCGGGCGATCCCTCGGTCAGCCAGGCTGCCAAGGAAGCGATCGATCAGTACGGCACCAGCGTTTCGGCCAGTCGACTCGTATCAGGCGAGAAGACGATTCACCGCGACCTCGAAAAAACAATCGCCGATTTTCTCGGTGTGGAAGATTCGATCGTCTATGTCGGTGGTCACTCGACCAACGAAACCACGATTGGTCACCTCTTTAAGCCAGGCGACTTGATCGCGCACGATTCACTCGCTCACAACAGCATCATCCAGGGAGCTATTCTGTCGGGCGCTCGTCGTCGCGCGTTCCCGCATAGCGACTGGCAAGCGCTCGACGAACTGCTGAGTGAAATTCGCCACGAATATCGCCGCGTGCTAATCGTGATCGAAGGCGTTTACAGCATGGATGGCGACTTCCCCGATCTCCCTCGTTTCATTGAAGTGAAACGCAAACACAAGGCGATCCTGATGGTCGACGAGGCGCACTCGATCGGTACGATGGGGCAGACCGGTCGCGGTATCGCCGAACACTTTGGCGTGAAGTCGAGCGAAGTCGATCTCTGGATGGGAACGCTCAGCAAGAGCTTTGGCAGTTGCGGTGGCTATATCGCCGGCTGTAAGGAAGTGGTCGAGTACCTGAAGTACACCGCCCCCGGGTTTGTGTATAGCGTGGGGCTCACCCCATCGAACGCCGCAGCTGCATTGGCCTCGGTTCGTGTCATCCAGCGCGAGCCCGAACGTGTGCACAAAGTGCAGCACAACAGCAAGCTGTTTCTCGATCTAGCGAAAGCACGCGGACTCAACACCGGCATGAGCAACAACACACCTGTCGTTCCGGTCATCACCGGCAACAGCAAGGTCGCTTTGCTCCTCTCGCGAGCCCTTTTCGAGCGTGGCATCAACGTGCAGCCGATTCTTTATCCCGCTGTGGAAGAAGAGAAGGCCCGTCTGCGGTTCTTCATCACCGCCTCGCATACCGACGAGCAAATTCGTTTGACCGTCGATGCAGTCGCTGAAGAACTGGCTCGCATCGAACCGAGCCTGGTGCAAGGTGGTTCGCAACTCGCCGCTTCGAGCTAGTACTGCAAGGCAGGCTCCTGTCTGCCGCGCCTTGATCAGCAACTGCTGCTCTACATACTGTCCTGGATCTGCTTCTGATAAACGAGCCTTGCTCCGGCGAGGCTCGCAACCTCATCGAGAATTTCGTCGACCGTGGCGAAGACTTCCCAAGGTTCGAGGCTGGTCTTCTCGGCAATCTTCGCAATAACGAGCGATTCGAGATGCTCGTCGCGCTTTCCCTTCCAGACATGGTCGGCGAGCGCCACGAGTAAATCCTCGAGTAGCAGCCCCTCGTCAGTCCATCGGGCATGAGTCCGAGCAAATCTTGCCAGATGTGGTGGCAGTCGCTGCTGAATCAAAAACTCAGGTCCCGATTCTTCGTGGCGATCGCCGGGGCCTGTCATTTCTTCCGGGTGCAGCACTTTTCCTAGATCGTGCGTCGCTGCTCCCAGCAGCACTTCCTCCGTCGAAAAATGAAGCGCTGGGTAGTGCTCGCGGAGCCGTGCTGTGATTGACAAAGCGGCATCGTGAACAAGTCGCAAATGAGCTACGAGCAGAGCCGGCGCACTGATGCGCTCGCACAGCAGGAGCACTTCCGCCGGAAGTTGCTTGGGGAGATAGCTCATCGACATGCGTTCCGCTGAGAGGTGGAAGAGGAATCAAGAGGATCGTCGAAACAAAAAGGCCGAGCAAGCGATCGGAGCTTGCCCGGCCTCAAAATACGATAGGAGTTGGGAGCTTGCGAGTATTACTTCGCGAGCTGTGTGGCGATCACTTCCAGAGCCTTCTTCAAAGCATCGGGAATCATCGCAGGAATCTTGCCACCAGCTTGGGCCAGGTCGGGACGTCCGCCGCCACCGCCCCCCACGACGGGCGAAACTTCTTTCACCCAATTGCCGGCACTCACACCCTTGTCGACCAGTTCCTTGCTCACCCCTGCGACGACCACAACCTTGTCGTCTGCTTCAGCAGCTGCAAACAAGATGGCGACGGGGGAAGTCTTCTTACGAATCTGATCGATCAGCTGACGCAGGATGTTGGCGTTGCTGCCCGGAGCATCGCTGACGATCACCTTCACATCGCCGATCAGTGTCGCGCTCTCGATGAGCGAATCGGCCGACAGCGTGCTGGTGGTGGCTCGCTCGGCAATTTGCTTCGTGAGGGTCGTGACTTCTTCGAGCATCGCAGCGGCTCGCGCTGGGGCATCGAACGGACCGACGTTCAGCGTGCGAGCGGTTTCCTTGAGGGCTGCTTTGATCTGAGCAGCCGAGGGGGGCGCCATCGAAACCGTACCGCGTGGCGGCGACGTTTCGGTTGTCGAACCCTTGCCACCCGAGGCGAGTTGCTTCTTCAGATCGCGCACTTGCTGAGCCAGTGTGCGAACCGCTTGCGGTACGGCGAGCAGTTCGACACCCAGCAAATTGGCGAGCTCGTTAAGAGCGGTTGAGGTTTTTTCGGAGAACGATTTCGCTTTTTCGCCCGTCAGAGCCACGATGCGGCGTGTGCCAGCTGCGACCCCTTCTTCGGCGATAATCTCGAACGCGAGCACGTCGCGCGTGTTGTCGAGATGCGTGCCGGCGCAGAGTTCCTTGCTAAACGAACCCATGCTCACCATGCGCGCTGGATCGGGATACTTTTCGCCGAACAGCATCATCGCGCCAGCGGTGCGGGCTTCGGTGAGTGGTACGAACTTCCAGGCCACGGGATCAGCAGCGGCAACTCGAGCGTGCACTTCTTTTTCGATCACCAGCAGCTGTTCCGCATCGACTGGCGAAGGGTTCCCGAAGTCGAATCGAAGCTGATCTTCTTCGACCTTCGAACCCATCTGATGGGTCTCTTTTCCGAGCGTCTGCTGCAGCGCGTACTGCAAGATATGCGTGGCTGAGTGGGCCCGGCGAATTCCGTTGCGACGAACCGTGTCGACCTTCGCCGTTACCTTGGCACCGGCATTCATTTTGCCTTCAATGAGGTGACCGTAGTGCAGCAGCAGATCGGCGTCTTTCTGCGTATCGATGACCTGGAATTTGAAGCCAGGACCGACGATTTCGCCCGTATCTCCCACCTGACCACCACTCTCGCCATAGAACGGGCTCTTATCGAGCACGACGATTACCGGCGATTCGTGCCCCACTTCTTCGAGCGTGTCGACAAGGTGTTCGGCAGCGACCACACCCTTGATCTCAGCGGTGGTTTCGGTCGTCTCGTAACCCACGAACTGGGTTTCCTTGAGAGCCCGCTTGAGTGCTTCGATCGGACCGGTTTTGAACACGACGTCGGCAATTTTGCCCGAGCGCTCGCCATGCTCTTCCATCGCGGTGCGGAAGCCGTCCCAGTCGAACGTAAAGTTCAACTCGGCGGCCATGTTCTCGACGAGTTCCGGCGGAACGCCGTTGGTTTGATAGAGGTCGGCAGCTTCGCCACCAGCGACCATCACGCGACCCTCCGACTTCATCGAGTCGAACATCCCGCTGATCCGCGCGAGGCCAGCATCGATCGTTCCGAAGAACGCCGATTCTTCCGCTTTGATCCCCTTTTGCACGCGCTCGATCGTCTCGCCGAGTTCTGGGTACGGCGATTTCATCATTTCGGCGACGATTGGCACCAGCTGATACAAAAACGGATCGCGCAGTCCCATTTGGTGACCATCGAGCACCGCGCGGCGAAGCAGGCGACGAATCACGTACTTCTCGCGGTTCGGCCCCGGCAGCACGTTCTCGTGAATCGCAAAGGTGCAAGCGCGCACGTGATCGGCGATGCGACGCAAACGGCGACCGTTGTCGCTGGCTGGGTCGTATTTTTGCGAGCAAACTTCGGCAGCAGCTTCGACGATCGGACGCAAAATATCGATGTGATAGTTCGTATCGACACCTTGCATCACCGAAGCAATACGCTCGAGACCCATGCCGGTGTCGATGTTCTTGCTCGGCAGCGGCCGCAGGTTGTTCGGCGGATTGCCGACCCGGTTGAACTGGGTGAAGACGAGGTTCCAAATTTCGACCGTCTTGCCGCTCGGCAATTTGTAATAGATTTCGCTGCAAGGTCCGCAAACGCCGTCGGGACCTTTGCTCGGCGAGCTGGCAGGCCAGAAGTTGTCGTCTTCCCCCATCCGCTCGATGCGCGAGGTGGGGAGGCCAATTTCGTTGTGCCAGATGTCGGCAGCTTCGTCGTCGTCGAGGTAGACCGTCACGGTCAGCAGATCGCCTGGAATGCCAAGCCATTTCTTATCGGTCAAGAATTCCCAGGCCCAGTGGATCGCTTCTTTTTTGAAGTAATCGCCGAAGCTGAAGTTACCCAGCATCTCGAAAAACGTGTGATGGAACGCCGTCCGTCCGACGTTATCGATATCCCCCGTTCGGAGGCATTTTTGCGACGTCGTCGCGCGGGTGAATTCGAGTTTCACCTTCCCCAGGAAGTGATCCTTGAACGGGTTCATCCCGGCCGGGGTGAACAGCACGCTCGGGTCCCAGCGTGGCACAAGCACATCGCTCGCCTTGCGGGTATGTCCCTTGGTCTGAAAGAAAGCCAGATACTTTTCGCGAAGTTCGTCAGTTTTCATAGCAGAACGCAAATCCGAAGCCTGATCGCAAGATTGCCTTGGGAACTGCTCCTCGCCACGCTAGCAAGTCCGCCTCCCTGCCCACTCTTGGAAAAGACGCATCCTACCGGCTGCAAAGAATTTGAGCCAGATGAGCATGCACTGCTCGAACAGAGCTGCTAGCAGCCTGGATCGCCGGGTAATAGACAATCAACTTCACTCGTCCTGGAAGTCCTGATCGCGGTTGGGTTTGCTCGCATCTTCCCATCGTGCCGTACCGACATTGGGATCGCCGCGGTATTCATAACGAACAACGCCTTCCGACGTCACTTCATACATGCTCGTATACGGTTCGATTTTGTTTTGGAAGAGGTCGGTCAAGGTCACACCGGAGGGAAGTACATAGGCCCTTACTTTTCCCTGAATGATCGCTGGTAAAAGAGGATTGGATGTCCCCTGCATTTTTTCAGACTCGGCGGGCTCGGCTGGGCGATCAACTTTGCCGGGAACAAATTTCAGACCAGGAACCATTGCGCCATCACGCCATGACCCAGCAACAGCCTCGGGATCGTTCACCAGCGAGCAATAACGCAAGTAACTTCGATCGTGTCCGAATTTCAAGACAGCATCGACCCAGTTTTCGTTGTAGCGAAGTCCCAGCTGCTGTTTTTTAAAATCAAAGTCGGTGGGATAAAACAAAACTTGCATCCCGTTGGTCTCTTCGCGTAGCAGTTTGCCTTGATGCTTGATTTCACGCAGTTCACGAAATTGATAGGTTCGAATGTGCTGATAAACTGAAGCAAGGTTTTTCGCAAAAGGGTCGTCGACCCCTTGGAGGATTCCCACACCGTAGCCGGCAAATCCACAAAATGCCCCGTCATATCCACGGAACGATGAGTATTCAAAACGTCGCTCGCCCACTTTCTCAGCGAGAACACGCTCGACGTCCTCTTGGGTCATGATTGCAGGAAAATAGGCATCGCCAGGCAAAAAGAGGTTGTTATTAGCCAGTGCAACTTGCGTTGTCGCCAGCAAGACAAGTGTCAGTACAGCCGATATTGAGTTGCGGATTGGCACAACATTTTCCCCTTGTTTGCGTTCAGATGAATAGCGGCGCAGAGCTGCAAGATTATAGGGGTGTTAAAATGCTATGTCACACAAAGAGAATGTTTGTGGACTTCGTGAAATAGCGAGTGGTGTTAACTTGATGAAAGCCACCAACTACTCTTTGTGCGATGCTGTGCCTCGATGGCGAGGTTCAAACCTCCTGTCCACTGGCTTCTCGCCCCACGATGGAGAGCGAAGAATCGATGACTACTGAGCAACCGAATGCTCCTCAAGAGTTCGGTGATACCGAGTACATCCGTGCTACCGATCTCTACTGGCAACTTGCTCGGGCAGCTCAGGTGCGGGCGCTCGTCAGTATGCTTAGCTGCGTCGCCACCTTATTTCACTTAGCGTTTGTCCATTTCTTCTTGACGGAAATTATTCCCGTTTTGGATAAAAAACAGCATGATGGCTGGTTCTTGTTGGTATTTATCGTGGCGTTTTTCGGTAGTGGGCTGATCGTGTCGTGGCTGATGACCATCTTCTATTGTCGACCGCAAGTCGTCTGTCCACGATGTGCCCAAAGCCTTTGGAGTTGTGGCACCGATAACTTCAAACCACGAAGAATGCGCATCCGCAGCGGGGTGACCTGTTGCCCCCACTGCTATTTGCCGATTCGATAGTTCAACGCATCGCTGCCAAGGCGAGTATTACTCGTCCTCGTCGTCTTCCTCGGACTGCTCGTCGTCAAAATCTTCCTCTTCGAAGTCCTCGTCGTCGTCGAGGTCTTCGCCATCGAGATCGTCAACGAGTTCGACGAATTCATTGGTTTCAGGGTCGCGCTGAAATTCGGAGCCCTCCTCGGCATCAAGCAAATCGATGATGTCGGTGTCGTAGTTGCAAACGGCATTCACGGGGATGATCGAGAAGTGGTCTGGGTCGTTCATGTACTCGTCGGACTCGGTTCCCGAGAGAAAACGCCAGCCGCTATCGTCTTCAAAGTCGGCTTCTTCGCGATACAAGTAGCCGACCTTCATCCCCTCGACGGTGACCATGTCGCTGACAAAGCAGCGTCCCATGTCTTCGATGAGCGTTTCGATTTGGTCGGCGCGAAGCTTAAAGTTTTTTTCAGCCATCCTGGTCTCTCTTTTCTCCTCGAGAACTCAAAATCCGTGGACTATTTGCCGGCTTCCAGGCGATAGAGGGCCTTCTCCGTGCGGACGAAGATGGCACCACTTCCGACGGCATACGATGACAAGGTCCGTTCCTTGAAGCCAAGGTCATCGAGTTTAACGAACTCCTTGCCTGGCTTCACGGTGATGCCGGTCCCCTCTTCGCTTTGGATGTAGATGCGGCCATCGCCGAAGACAGGGCTCGACGAATAATTTCCCCCGATCCGCTCCTGATAGTGCTGGTCGCCAGTTCGGGCATCGAGGCAGGTGAGCAATCCGCGATCGGCAAGGGCATACAACTCGTCGCCAATCACCAGCAGCGAAGGGGTGTGAGGAGCGCCACGTTTGGCGGTCCAGGCAACATGCGTTTCGGTCACATCTCCCGTCCCGTCGGGGCGGATGGCCATGATTTGGGCGGCGTCGTAGCTCGTGCTGATATAGACCAGCCCATGGGCAAAAAGTGGCTTGGGAATGACGCTATAGCCGGGATGCGCGACACGCCAAATCTCACTTCCATCGGCGGGATCGAGGGCAGAAACCGATCCGGCACCGGGCGAGACGATTTGGACTTTGCCATTCACGGTGATCGCAGTGGGGGTGCAAAAAGCGAAGGTTTTCGGGGGTGGATCGCCGGGACGCAGGTACTTCCAGCGGAGGTTGCCGGTATTAGCGTCGAGCGCGGCGACAAAGGGATCCTTGCCACCATCGCAGCTGAACACCAGCACGTCCCCGACCAGGATCGGGGAACAGCCGTTCCCATGCACCGGCTGATACGACAGTTCCTGGGTCTTCCAGAGCACTTTGCCTGCGGTGGTGAGGCAGGCGGTACCCATATGGCCGAAATGGACAAAAACACGCTCGCCATCGACCCATGGCGTGGGACTCGCGTGGCTGTTTTTGCTATGGATTTTGGGAGCATCCGCCGCATCTTGGAGGAAGAGTTCGACGTCCCACAGCAGATCTCCCTTGGAGGCGTCGAGACAGAGCGCGCGGAGCGATAGGTTGGTTTTTCCCTCTTCCGCTTCGGGGTCGACAGGGACGGCGGAGGTCAGATAAATCTTGCCAGCGGCGAGACTGGGGCTCGACCATCCTTTGCCCGCCAGTTCCTTACGCCACACGACGCCGGTGGTTTCATCCCAGCGTGGTGGCAAACTGCTTTCGGTGGAAATGCCATTGCCTTGGGGACCCCGAAAGGCGGGCCAATCTTCTGCCGTCGCTAGCGCGGGAGCGAGGGTGGCCACAATCCAAAAGAGTGCAAAAAAGTGTTTCATAAATCGTGGTGATCTGTGGGGAAAATCGTGAGGTGGGATGATGTCGCCGGTCGGTCGATACGACACTATTTAGCAGCAGGAAGTTCGGGGAGCGAGGGACCCAAACGGAGGTTGCGAAACCAGATTTTGCTCGTGTGATTCTGAAGTCCCAGGTAGCCCTCGACACGTCGCTCGGCAAGCTCTGGGGTCTGCGTGTCATCGGTCTCGAGAACCACCACACCGTTGTGGGTTATGCGGTAGCGATTGGCGCGGCAGTCGATTTCCATCGTGTTCCAAGCGGGAGCCGGTTTATCGAGGCGATTTTTTGCGGCCAGGATGGCGTAGATGCTGCCGGTGTATTGATACTCTTTGAGCTGCTTGTACTTTTCAGAAGTGTCATCGAGCAGCTGAATCTCGACCCCTGCCCCCTTGCCATGATGGTTGCCATCTTCGGGGACACGCACATAGATCCCCGAATTGCCCCCCTGCAGCAGCTGATAGTCGAAACGGAGATTGAAGTCTTGCACCGGTTGGTCGTAACGCAGCCAAGGCCCTTTTTTGCCGCTGCAAACGATCATCCCTTCTTCGAGACTCCAGCACGCTTCTTTTTCGCCACCTACGCCTGTGAAGCCGGTGAGTTTGTCGTCGGTGATGAGTGACTTGGCACCGAGTTCCGTGATTTTCAGCTGACGAAACTCGAACGGACCTCCAAGAGTTGCTTCGACCTGGATGGCGATATAGCCGCGAGGTCGCTCGACACCCGATGCTGTCCAGGCATCTTTGCCATTGAGCTGGAGGCTCGCTTTGTCGCCGATCACCGTCAGCTGCATCTGGTTCCATTCGCCCGGCTTGATGAGGCCTTTGCTACGAGCCTCTTTGAGTGGGCCGACGTTTCCTTCGTCGTTCTGCTTCAGGTTCACTTGATACTTTTGCGGCCACGGTTTCCCTTCGGGAGGAAGTGCCGCGCGGAAAAAGATTCCGCTGTCGAAGTCGCTCTCCTTGAGAGGCCGCCACTCGAGTTCGAGGATGAAATCGCCATACTCGTTCTCGGTCCGAATCATCCCTTCTCCCGAGGTGGCGCGAATCACCCCCTCCTTCACTTCCGCCTGACAGCCGGTGACGATCCAGCCATCGAAGGTATCCCCTTTGAGAAGCGAGTAAGAAAAGCCAGTGGCAGCAGGTTCTTCGCCTGTGGCGAGCGAGCAAATTGCTCCTAGGATCATGGAAGCGATGACGCAGAGCCAGCAATGAAATGTGAATCGGTTACGGACGATCATGGCGGGAATTCCGGCGGGATGGGGAGCAGGAGATTTGTCAGCATCATCGCTGGGGGAAGTGGCAAGAGCAAGCAAGCGGCACTATTTCGCGGCAGCTGAACGGCGGACATGCTCGTGCCACGAGCGCTCCCAGCTGACCAGATCCTTGCCGACGAGCTTTTCGAAGTTGGCAATCGGACTCGACTTCGCCGAGCTTTTTTCGACGTAAGTTTCGAGTGCCGGTGAGCCCAACAGCCGCTGCTCGAAAGCGAGATGGTAGGCGACTCCCCAGGCATACAAATAATGCTGGTCGCGAGCTGCTTGCCGGTGGCTGCCGAGGAAAGCATCTTGCTCGGATTCGAGAAGCCGGGCGAGTGGGAGTGCTTCGGCCGTGGTGAGATCGTGAGCGAGACTTCGAAGCCTTGCGGGAGATGGTGCATCGACCCGGAGCGAGTCGCCATCGAGCACCGCTGTTTCAAACACTTGGGCGAGCCCTTCATGGAGCCAAATCGGCACATGGTGCGAAGCGCGCGGAAAGACGCTGGAATCGAGATAGGCGTGAAAAGCTTCGTGCCGCAAACGGCTTATCATCGCTGCTGTGGCGGTTTGAAAGAGCTTTTCACTTTCGCGAAGGGCGGCTGCGGCGGCCGCTTGAACTTCCGCCCGCTCGGCATCGAAAGCGTTTTTGCGAAGTCGCAATTCGGTGCTGATTTCGGCAGCCGAGAACCCTTTTTCTTTAAGCAGCTGCGATTGGCGTGCGAGGCTAAGTTCGTGCGCTTTGGTGAGCAGTTGCGACTGCGACTGGAGACTTGCCAGATGGGTTTGCAGCTGCACTAGTCGATCGGAGAGGGTGCGCAAATCGCTCCCGGCGAGGACAAGCTGCTGACTGCCGACATAGATCGCCAGATTCCCGAGCGGCAGCTGAAGTTCGCGCAGGTTTTGGCGGTAGTGATCGACGTCGCCAAAGATACGGATTTCGACGCGTGCGGGGTTCTCGACTCGCGGTGGTAGCAGTGTGCGATAGGCGCGGAACATTTGCTCGACGCGCACCACGCAGCGGCGTGTGATCATTTCGTCGCAATTGCTCTCGAGCGAAAACCAGTCTCCATCGTAGCGAAAGCGTGCCGAAGCAGCGTCGCCGATGGCCACTAAAACGACGTCCTCTTGGCGCTGGGCATCGATTCGAGCGCGATTGCGCAGGTTCTGAAAGGTTTCGAGGAGTTGGGCATGCTCTGCCTCGGGGAGTGCCTCGATACGTCCGATCCGAATCCGCTGCAGCCCATGCACCACGGCATACATGGGGCGACCCGGTGGGGTAAAAATCTCGGCAAAATCGATCTCGTGCTCGCGCTCCTTCAGAACGACACCGCGGAGCGTGACACCTCCTGCGAGGTGCGCGAATTCCCACGCGGCATTGTCGGGCGAAGGAGGTTCCGTCTGTGAAAACGCCGACGAACCTGGGGAGACGATCGCCAGCAGCATCACGAGGAAAACTGAAAAGCGAGCGAGCAAAAACAGCACGGCGATGCGAGGCGTGGCTCGAGAGTGACGGGGGTGTAATGCTTCGCGAGGATGTGTCATGACCATCCTCGCGCCGATCCTGGAACACGTGGATCGTGAACAGCAACGAGCGTGTCGTCGCGGCGCTCGATCCCTTGGCTCACCCCCATGGAATCGACCAGCTTCAGCTGATGACCGCGCGAGCTAAGGTCGTCTTGAACTTCCTGAGGGAGCGTTTTTTCGCAGCGCAGTTCATCGGGAGACCACTGCTGATGAATGCGTGGCGCGGCAATGGCGGTGGCGAGATTTTCGCCAAATTCCAGAGTTCGCAGCACGTTCAGCAGCACTTGAGAGATGATCGTCGGTCCGCCAGCAGCTCCGGTGGTGAGTCTAAATTTTTGATCGACATCGAGCACAATCGTGGGGCTCATGCTCGACAGCGGCCGCTTCCGCGCGGCAACTTCATTCGCCTGACCACCGATCAGGCCGAAGGCGTTACGCACTCCCGGCTCGATACTGAAGTCGTCCATCTCATTGTTCAGCACAAGCCCAGTGCCGGGAACGATCACCTTCGATCCAAACGTGGTGTTGACGGTGGCGGTGATGGCCACAATGTTGCCCGCTCGATCAGCTGCTGTGATGTGTGTGGTGTGTTTGCTGAACAGGTCACTTTGGGGATGCGGAGGTTCGCCAGCGACAGCGGCGGTGGTTTCCTGTGGATTGATGAGGCTCGCGCGGGCCATCAAATACTTCTCGTCAATCAGCCCGCGCGGCACCTTCGCGAAGTCGGGGTCCCCGAGCCATTTGGCACGATCGGCGAAGGCGAGCTTCATCGCTTCAGCAATTAAATGGAGCGCTGCGGCGGGACTCGAGCGGTGAATCTCCGCCAGCGGAAAACGTTCGAGCATCTTCAAGATTTGTGCGACATGCACACCGCCTGAACTTGGTGGTGGGAATCCGAGGATGGTGTTGCGGCGGAACGACGTCGAGAGCGGTTCGCGGCGAGCAGGCTGGTAGTTTTTGAAATCGTCCTGCGAAAGAAGTCCTCCGTGCTCTCGCATCCACGCGCCGATCCGCTCGGCAAGTTCTCCTTCGTAAAACCAGTCGACCCCCTGCTCGGCGATCATGCGCAGCGTGCGTGCAAGGTCGCGCTGGCGGAGCGTCATGCCCGTTTCGAGTGGCTTGCCACTCGCGGTGAATAGAACCTCGGCAGTCGCGGGAAACTGCGCGATGGTCTCGCGCGTGGCGGCGATGCGTCCCGCCAAGACCCGGTCGATAGCGAACCCTTCTTCAGCCACTTGAGCCGCTGGCAGAATGAGCTCGGCAAATTTACGCGTGCCTGCTTCTCGGCTGAGGAGTTCATAAGCCCGCAACGCGCCGGGGGTAGCGACCGCCAGAGCGCCGGTTTGACTCAAATTCGGATCCGCCTTGCCACCGCGCAGGTACATATCGCGCGTTGCTTTCGCCGGAGCCGTTTCGCGCCCATCAATGCAAACGGTCTTTCCGCTGGCGAGTCGCGCAAGGATAAAGCACCCTCCGCCGAGCCCCGAGTTGTGCGAATCGACAACTCCCAGCATCACTGCGGCGGCAATCGCAGCGTCGATGGCGTTGCCACCTTGCTTCGCAGCATCGATCCCCGCAGCGGTGGCTATTGGATGGACCGTCGCCACGGCACCAGCCGTTCCACGGGCGGCAAACGGCGGCAACGGTTGGTTGCTATCGTCGGCGATCAGCGGACTCGCCAGCGAAGGGGCAATCGCAGCCCCGGCCAGAAGCGCCGCCGAATTTCGAAGCCATGCGCGTCGCGAGTTCATGCGGAGTCTCAAGGTGTGGGAGTCGTGGCTTTTGCGAGAGATGGGCCAGCGATTTGGCGATTTTTTCGCTCGCTACCAGGCTGATACTGGTGCGGCTCGTCTCTATTCGACGAGCTGCTATTAATCGTAACAGATCAAGAAACAAAAAAGCAGCGTGATGTTGCGGAGAGATTACCTCGCCCGAGCATCACGCTGCCGATGAGTTAGCGCCGTTAGTGCCAATGGCACTTACGCGTTGAGTTCCACCTTGTGGTTGTCGGCAATGTTCACCCACACATGCACGTGCGGTTCGCCTCGGAAGTACCAAACGAAGTTGGGACCTTCGAGCCGCCAGTTGTCCCACACCTTATCGCCACCCAGATCGTTAAGGACATAGAACGCGAGGCTGCACTTGTCGATACCACCTTGGGCCTTGAGGCACGAGAGGACTTCGTCGCGATCGGTTTGACGATAAGGTTCGATCAACTTCAGCAGCGTCTTTTGCACTAGTTCTTTTTGGTCCGACGACATATCGGCGACCGGAATGCCAGGGAATTTCCCCTCAGGGCCTTGCATGCCCGACTCTTGCTCGCGTGGGGTGTCGGCAACTTCGGCCAGCTTACGCTGCTTGCCATCGAGCATCTTGTAGACCTCGTTCGCGGCGAGGGCTTGCTCCCAGAAGACGTTCCCCTTGTGGTCGGCGCTTTCGTTGAATCCGTTGGCAGCGTGTCCGTAGAAAATCGGGCCACCAAACGCCACATGGTCGGCTGTGTTGCCGTCGCAGCGGAGCGTCATGTGACGCCCGGTCATCACGAATTCGTACTTCCCTTCACCTGGCTTGCCGAAAATGGCAATATTTTGGCTATTACCAAAGCCACCCGCATCGTCTTGCAGTTGCTTGTCGAACTTCGCGTGCCACTCGGGCTGAATCATTCCTTCGAAGATGTCGCGAATCATCTGCTGCTGATCGCTCGTGAAATAATCACTTTTGATCACAGGTGAAGTGATGTGCCAGTTGTTGCTGATGCGTGTGCGCAGAAGGCCTCGCTTGGGATCTTGGTAGTCCCAGTCGAAGCAGACATCTTTCCGCTGCTTTTCGTTGAGCGAATCGTAGAGGTGCTTGACGATCGATTCCGGCGTTTTGTCGGCAGCAGGCTTCTCGTCGGCTCCCCACAATTTGGCAGCAGGCGCGAGCGCACTGGCGACAGCAGCCGAACCGACCACGCGAATGAAATCGCGACGTGGCAAATAGAGGGACGACTCGCAGTCGGGGCAATCTTTCTTCGAGCCGGGTTGGTTTTCGCTAGTCATTCGGGCCTCCGTGAAATTGGGGAGAGGAAGAGTGGTTAGGTAAAGGAAATGTCGACGCCACACCGCTCGTAAGCAATTTATGGCGCAACATCTCCTAGATAAGTGCCCCCACACTCATCGAAAGTTCTCGATGCATTCCCGAAGTGTACGGTAAATTCTGTCGCCGACGCAATGGAAATCTGCTTCAGCGGCCCCGCGATTACAGGTCTATGCACTACGCCCGTTTCTTGGATCTGGGAGGTGCAAGGAGGCCGGGAACATCGGACTCGCTGTCGAGCATTTCGTCGTAGCGATGATGCACCACGCGCTGCTGAAACGGAATTATGATGCCGAGTTCGTCGAACTTCCGCTTTATTCGACGGAGCAGTTCGCGGCGAATCGGGTGCTTGCTGAGTGGTCGCGTTTTGATCAGAAACTTCACCGCAACCGCTGAATCTCCAAGCGCTTCGATCCCCAGCATTTCGGGATCGTCGATGATTTGCCAGGCATACTCGGGATCGCGCCGCATCAGCGTGGCAACATCCATCAAAATTTGCATCACGCGGTCGATATCTTCGTCGTAAGCAACCGGGACATCGAGCACCGCGCGCGACCAGCCGTGGGTCATGTTTGTCACGGAGTCGATCTTGCCGTTGGGAATAAAATGGACGTTTCCTTCGATATCGCGCAGCACCGTCATGCGGAGCGTGATCTGCTCGACTTGCCCCGCGATATCGCCAATTTTCAGGACATCGTTCAGCTTGTACTGATTCTCGAGCAAGATCACGAAGCCATAAAAATAGTCGCGAATCAAATTTTGCGCACCGAAGGCCACGGCTAAGCCCACCACAGCAGCACCACCCATGAGAGGCGCGACGGCAATGCCGACCTCTTCGAAAATCATGAGCGTTCCGCTGACGACAATCGCGCCCGAAGCTGCGTTATGAAATACTCCGACGAGTGTGCGTGCGCGGTCTTCACGCTCTTGCTGGGTCCCTCGTGCGCCACGAATGGCCATCATCTGCACGAAGCGATGATTGGCTAGGCTAAGGAACCAACGCAGCGCCAGCATGCTAATCAAGATGACGCCGATTTTCGGACCATGATCGAGGAACCATTGAATGAGATTGTGGGGCGAGAATGGATTGCGAAGATTGGTGACATTCGCCTCGGCGGTGGTTGCTTCTTCGAGTTTAAGTTTCGCTTCCGCAATGGCGGCAAGTTCCTCGCGCTGGAGCAGTGCGCGCTGCGATTGCAGTTGATTGACGCGATCGATGCGTTCAGCCACTTCAGCCCGCGCTGCCTGAAAATGTGCTTCCGCTTTCTCACGTTGCTCGCGAATGGCAGCGAGTTGTTCCTCGGAGGCACCACCGATGCGGAGTTTTTCTTTCTCGCGCTCCATCGCCTGTGCCGATTGATAGGCGAGGTCGGATCGTTTGCGACTCGCTGCAAGCTGCTTGTTCTCGAGCTCAATACTTTTATCGAGCGAGACGATTCGATCGGTCACCGACTTGGCATCCCGCTCAGCCTGCTCGGCTAGTTCTTTACGCAGCTTTGCCTCATCTTCGGCCGCCAACAATTCTTTGCTGGGAGCCTTCGCCGGAGCCTGAAAAATGGGGGTTGCTGGCAAATCGATGCCAGGAAGCATCGGCGATTGCGATGCGGCCGACTTGTCGCTCGTCTTCTCACTCGCTGGCGATTCACTCGTTGCTTTGGGGGACCCATTCTCGGGACTGTTGGCGGCATCGGCAGCGTCGCTAGAAGCGAGACTATCTGCAGGCATTTCACCGGCAGGTTTTGTGGTGGCACTAGCGGCGGGCTGTAGATTTCCACTAACCCGGTCGAGAGCCGCTTGATCTTGCCGCAGCTTCTCCTCGAGGGCGGCGATCTGATCGTGAATCGTGCGCCGCGATTCGATGGCGAGATCAAATCGATCACGCGCCAGCTTATGCTTTTCGGCGATCTCGTCGCGCTCTGTTTGCAGCACTGTGATTTCATCGGGCGCCAGCTTCATCGGGTCGTTCAGCTGAGCACTAATCGCCTGCAATTTCGTTTCGAGCTGCTGAAACTCAGCCTCGGCGATTTTGTACTCGCTCATCGGATCGGCCAGCTCTTCGCGCAGCTCGCTGATCTGGTCGTTATCGTTTTGAACGGCTCGCTGCAGTCGCGTTATCTGTTCGGCGGCTGAAATCGTTTCGACCTCTTCAGCAACCGGCTTAAGCACCGTAGTGCGCTCGCCGACTTGCTCCTCGGTGGACTCGTTTTTGGAGGTCGACGCTGGCTGCTCATGATCCGCTGGTTCGGCGGCTTGAGCAGGCACCTGCATTGCCAGGAGCAAAAGAAAACATGCCACAAGCAGCGTGCATGTTTTGAGTGAAGTGAATCCTAAAGACCTGTGAGCATCGTGCGATGTCATCGCGATCACTTCCTTTCTGTGTAAGTCCAGTGGCATGGCGATGACTCCCCCTTAGCAGAGTGTCGCCGAGCGTATCCACCCCAATTCGAGCTCACGTAGCTCAGTTCAGGTGATGCGAGGCAAATAAAAAATGCGAATCGAAATCGTTCGTAATCAGGAGTACGGCAGTAGTCGCTTGGGCAGATTCCAGCAAGGCGAATGATCGCCCGAGAGAGGCTGAAAAATCTGAGTTGCTAGTTCGCGAAACCGAGTAATGTTGCGGTAAGTTTTGCGTCAATAGCTGACGCTAACTTCCGGCAATGGATCGCCGAAGATTCACGCATCGATGTGCGCGAATGTTTTCAACTAGATACAGGCCGAAGATGGCCGCTTTATTGTAGAAAATGGCTGAAAATCTTCAACCCTTGCGGCTGACGGATGCTAGCGGACTGATAAGCAATCGCATCCGTTTTTTCGCGGCAAAACTGCGAAGAGCTGCGACACAAAAAACTAATAATTATTTCAGAGGTTTTTTACGAGAGGGACGCTGACAAGCTGCGCAAAAAAAGGTCGACCGCTGGGCTTGCACAATGCGCTGAATGGGTGACAGGCACGTTGGGCAAGGTTCGTGCTCGCGATCGTAAACTCGGTGCATATTCTGGTAGTTGCCAGCCTGTGCAAGTGCGTTGCGATAAGTGCCATCGGACAAGGTCGAACCTTCATGCAAAATGGCGGTATGAAGTACCTCGAGCATCTTGTCGTGAAGCAGGTCGAGCTGCTGTCGCGTCAGTTTATTCGCGCGACACTTGGGATCGATCGCTGCTAGATGCAAAATCTCGGAAGCATACAGATTGCCTACTCCCGCGACGATCTGCTGATCGAGCAGCGCAACCTTGATGGCTCGACTCGTCCGCTTCAGCCTCGCGGAGAAATCGTCCTTCGAAATCGCAAGCGCGTCGGGTCCCAGTTTTCCTGAGAGCAGTTGCGCTTCGAGTTCCGCCGTGCGGTAGAGCTGAATACTCCCAAGCCCGCGCCGATCCCAGTACCAAATCGAAGGGAGCACGCTCCCGGCGAGATCGATGCGAAGTCGTAGATGCTCGCGCGACGGAGGATCGCTCACCAGCACGAGTCCCGTCATGCGCGGCTCGAGGATCAGGTGAAAATCGTCCCCCGCGCGCACCACCACACGTTTTCCCAGGCGTTCGATCGCACTGATCTTGGTTCCGATGAGCGATTTTTGAACCACTGCGAGTGACGGTTTGATCGCGATGGGACGCCTCGCGCACGGTTCGAGCTGGACGTCGACAATCGTGGCGCCAGTTGCTTTCAAGATGCCACGCCGCATCGTTTCGACTTCGGGTAGTTCGGGCATCGATAGGTTTAGGTGGCAACGGGGTCGATGGAAATGGTGAAGATTTGCGAGGTCTCGGTGAACTTCTGCCGAGCAAGCCCCTCTATCATCGCAAGCCAGATCCCGTCCGGGGAGATGGCAGCAAGTAACCCCTCCCGAGGCTTGCATGAAGAATTTAGGACAGGCAGTTTTAACGCTTTTGTGGCGAAATCGGCCATTTTTTCGGCGAATTTCGGTATCTTTCGCCGCGCTTGTGCGTGGGGCTGTTTCCACGGCCTTGACCATGCTCCAGTGGCTACTGAAAATAGAAGATTCGACGGAAATCGCCCGCAGCGCCTGGTTACGTACCGACCTGGGCTTGCGGGATGGGCCTTTGGTTACCGATCCGCAGCGCGGCTGGCCTTAGCGACCACGCGCGAAAACTATACGCCAAGCCTGTGGGCTTAAAGTCAGAAAGTTTGGGAAACAGCGATGAGCATTGCTTCACCATCGACAGCGACGAAACAAGTCCCCGATGCAGCGGGGCGTTTCGGAGCATTTGGCGGACGTTACGTTCCCGAGACTCTCACCCGCGCGCTCGACGAACTGACGGCCGAGTATGCCAAGGCGATGGCCGACCCCTCGTTTCATGACGAACTCGACGACCTGCTCAAAAATTTCGTGGGGCGTCCGAGCCCCCTCTACTTCGCCAAACGACTGACGCAAGCATCTGGCGGCGCGAAGATTTGGCTCAAGCGCGAGGATGTCAATCACACCGGCGCACACAAAATCAACAACACGCTCGGTCAAACCCTCCTCACATTGCGGATGGGCAAAAAGCGAGTGATCGCTGAAACCGGAGCAGGTCAGCATGGCGTAGCCACCGCCACCGCTTGTGCCCATTTTGGCATTCCGTGCGTGGTGTACATGGGTGAAGAAGATATTCGCCGCCAAGCGCCGAACGTCTTCAGCATGAAGCTGCTCGGTGCCGAGGTGCGACCGGTGACGAGCGGATCTCGCACACTTCGCGACGCGATCAACGAAGCGATGCGCGACTGGATGAGCACCGTCGAACATACGCACTACATCATCGGCTCGGTGGTCGGGCCCCATCCGTTTCCGCAAATTGTGCGCGATTTTCAAAGCGTGATCGGTCGTGAAACTCGCGAGCAGAGCCTCGTTCGTATCGGCCGTCTGCCCGATGCGGTGGTGGCCTGCGTCGGTGGTGGAAGCAACGCTGCTGGCATGTTCTATCCCTTTGTCGAAGACGAAGGTGTGAAGCTGATTGGTGTGGAGGCGGGTGGTCGAGGTGGTAAGCCGGGCGATCATGCATCGCCACTCACCTACGGTTCTCCCGGCATTCTGCATGGCAGCTATAGCTACGTGATGCAGGACGACGATGGACAAACCTGCGATGTCCATTCGATTTCGGCGGGGCTCGATTATCCTGGTGTCGGTCCCGAGCACAGTTACTGGAAAGATACGGGGCGAGTGGAGTACACCTGCTGCGAAGATGGGGACGCGATGAGCGGCTTTGATTCGCTCGCGCGGAATGAAGGGATCTTGCCAGCTCTCGAAAGTTCGCACGCGATTGCAGCAGGAATGCGTATCGCGGCGAAGATGCCGCAGGATCAGCATCTGGTGATCTGCCTGTCGGGGCGTGGCGACAAGGATGCTGCTGAAATTGCTCGCCTCAAGGCAGCTGCTGTAGCCAGTAAATAAGTCGCTGATCGTCCCCTGCCCCACTCCTCCTACAACTCTGGCTTGATGCCTCCTTGGATTTTCTATGTCGGCAATCGATCAACTGTTTACTGAATATCGTGCGGCGAAGAAGAAAGCCCTGATGCCGTTTATCACGGCGGGCGATCCCGATCTGGCATTCACAGCCGACGTGGTCCGCGAACTCGATCGCCGGGGCTGCGCGATGTGCGAAGTCGGTATTCCTTACAGCGATCCGATTGCCGATGGTCCGGTGATTCAGGCCTCGTATACCCGCGCCCTGGCCAAGGGGGTGAAGGTGAAGGGGATTCTCGATTCGCTCGCGTCGGTGAAGAGCGAGGTGAAGTTCCCGCGCGTCACGATGGTGAGCTATGCGATTCTGCATCGCTACGGACTAGCGCGGTATATCCACGATGCCAAGCAGGCGGGGATCAGCGGCGCGATTGTGCCCGACCTGCTTGTCGAGGAATCGGCCGCAGCCGCTAAACTTTGCCAAGAGGCCGATTTCAGCTTGATTCAGCTGATCACGCCGACCACCCCCCGCGATCGCGCTTTGCGTATCGCAGCCACGAGCACCGGCTTTATCTACTACGTCTCGGTCACCGGCATCACTGGCGAGCGAACGCAATTGCCTCCCGATCTGATCGAGAATGTGAGCTGGCTCCGCTCGCAAACGCCACTGCCGATCTGCATTGGTTTTGGCATCAGCACGCCGGAGCATGTCAATCTTCTCGCGCCGGTAGCCGATGGTTTGATTGTCGGCTCGGCGATTGTGCGCCGCATGGCGACTGCTGGCGAGGGTTCGCGCTCGGAAGTGCTGCGCGGCGTGGGGGACTATGTGTCGACCTTGCTCGACGCGCTGCATGGCACCACGGTCTCGGCTTAGTCGCGCGCGATCGCAAATTGGTACGATCGCCCGAAAAGAACGATTTTCGGGCGGAATCTGCCCCATTTATTCGCGCGCAATCAAGATTTCTCGATCTTGACTATTTCTTCGATCCGAAAGTAGAGTTGGATATGAAGATCATGCGCGGTGCGAACTGACCGACGAGCGATCGTTTGCTCCCAAGCGATCGCCCACCAGCGTCGCCAGTTTTTAAAGCGCACGATCCACGTGGTTTCGGGCAGTTGCTTACGAGCAATTGCAGGGCGGCCCAAGGTGTCGGGCGGCGTTAGGAACGAAACCGGGCGATAGTTCGTTTCCGACGCAAATCAAGCGCTCGTACTCCACCGGCGGCTCCAGCAGTTGTTCGCGACAGCGACACTCAAGTTGGCAGCTCAGCGTGGAGATTCTATTGCCATGAACGACGCAGTACGTCGCGGCTCGCTCGGCCGCTTTTTCGCAGGGATGTGCGAGTACATCTTTCAAACGCATCTGGGGGTCGTCGATCCACCCTTGGTGGATTACCTCAGCGACATGCTGTTGCGGTTTGTCAGTAACGACACCCTCTGCCGCGTGCGCGATCTGTCCGGTCGACCGGTCACCGAAGTCGCCGGAATGATTCTCGAAGCGGAACATCGGCGCGGACTCGCCAAGCGGGATGTCCACCGGCATATCGGCGATGTGGCCCTCTTTTGGACTGGAGTTTTTCCCGAGTCGCTTCCAAAACTACGACGCGTCGACTCGCGCGATTTTCTCATCGACTACTGCTCGCAAGGGAAGCGGGCCTATCACATTGCCGCGACGATCGAAACCGATCGGACCGAAGATGCCACCGCCGATGTGCTCGAGCGGCTGAGCAATCACTTTGAGATGTGTGCGTACGGTCTTGGTGAAGTTCGTCGGGAATGGGAACGCCGCGACGAAGGGGATCCCAAGCTCCTCATTTCGTAGTGCATGACTGCTAGCAAGTCGTTGCTCTTGACCTAAGGAGCGGTCGCGTGCTACGAGCCTCTTCAGCAAAGAGTGCGCGCGGGTCTTCGTATCGATCGCGCGCCTGCGAGACTCGCCATGGATAGGCTCGGCACATGATCAGCTCCTTCTACTGCTCACCCCGTTTTCGACTCGGCTTCCCGGTGGGGCTGGTGGCGCTCCTCGGTTTCGCGAGCCTCCTCGCGGCGCAAGAGGGCCCCGCCGAGCCGCGGATGTTGCCGACCTTACAGCCTGCCGCCATTGAAGCGCAAGGGCCCCTTGAACCAACGCAGCCTTCCGCAGAATTTGGCCAGTTCGAGCAAACGCAGCTGCAGACCGTCGAGCAACAGCCGGCAGCGGCTGCGCCGCTGGATATCGCCGCGGCAGCTCAGCCCGAGGCAAGCTCGCCGATCTTGTTCGGCAACGGGCTCTCCGATGAATTTCTACTCGTTTGGTCGCAGATTCAGCGGGTCTTGGGAATCGTGGTTCTGAGTGGTGCCGATGGCAAACCGGTCATCACGGTAGGAACTTTGCTCGGCGGCTTGTTGATGCTCTGGGTTGGTTACATCATTTCGCGTGTTGTCAGCAACACGATCGTGACGCGGCTGAGTTCGCGCGTCGGACTGCCACCCAAAGCAGCAGCGCCGATCAAGAGCATTTCGTTCTACGCCCTGCTCTTCACCTTCACGATGCTGACGCTCAACATCCTGAGTGTCCCCCTCACCGTCTTCAGCTTCCTCGGTGGTGCACTCGCCATCGGAGCCGGTTTTGGCAGCCAAAATATCGTCAACAATTTCATCAGTGGTTTGATCTTGCTGGCCGAGCGGCCCGTGCGCGTGGGCGATATCGTCGAAATCGATGGGATGTCGGGAAAGATCACCGAGATTGGTGCTCGAAGTACCAAACTCCGAACCGGTTCGAATTTCGAAATCGTCGTCCCCAACAGCAAGTTCCTCGAGAACAACGTGATCAACTGGACCCTCAGCGACGACGAAATCTGCACGATGATTAATGTCGGCGTGGCGTATGGCAGCAATACTCGGCTCGTTGAGAAAGTGCTCCTCGAGGCAGCTGCGTCGCATCCGATGGTCCTGAATACGCCCGAACCGGAGGTCGTTTTTCTCGATTTTGGCGAGAGCGCCCTGCAGTTTCAGCTGCGCGTTTCGATCCGTATGAGTGAGGCCAAAAAATTTGAAGTAGAGAGTGATCTCCGGTTTCGCATCGATGAGCTTTTCGCCGAGAATGGAATCGTAATGTCGTATCCACAGCGCGATGTGCATTTGCATCTCTTGCGACCGCTCGAGGTGAATCTCACGGGCCAGCAATCCGATCGTCGAGGGGTCGCTTGAAACATAAACGCAAACGGCATGGCACGATGGAAATGCGTGTCCATCGTCGTACCGAACCAGGCTCTCCACCTGGCACTATCGTTCCCGATCCTCACGAACCTCAGTCGGATGTGCAGGTATTTTCGTACTGCAAAACCGATCTCGTCGAATCGCGGCTGCCGAGTTTCGAGCAACTCGCCAAGATGGTGGCGACCAATGAAGTCACCTGGATCAACGTCGATGGGCTCGGAAACACGCGGCTGATCGAAGCGCTCGGTGAGCACTTCAAGCTGCATCGTTTGGCGCTCGAAGATGTGGTGAACGTTCACCAGCGTTCCAAGGTCGATCAATATGCCGACATCATGTTCATCGTGCTGCGGATGCCGCACGTTCCGACCGAAGCTACTGGCGGACGTGTGACAACCGAACAGCTGAGCATATTTGCGGGTCCCAAGTTCGTGATTACGTTTCAGGAAGGGCGTCCCGGCGACTGCTTTGATCGTGTGCGATTGCGACTTCGCGAAGGGGCCACAAAACTGCGCGAAGCAGGTCCTGGCTATCTCGTGCATGCGCTGCTCGACGGTGTGATCGACAATTATTATCCGGTGCTGGAAGGCTATGCCGAGCGTCTTGATTATCTCGAAGATGCGGTGCTCGAAGCCGGTTCGCACGTGATGGACGAACTGCATGAAGTGAAAGCCGATCTTTTGATTTTGCGGCGCGCGATTTGGCCCCTACGGGAAACGGTGGCGAGCCTTTCGCGCGATGAATCGACGCTCTTCGGCGAATCGAGTCGGCCCTATCTCCGCGACTGTTACGACCATGTTGTTCAGATTGTCGACCTCGTGGAAACCTATCGCGAAATCACAGCCGACCTGCGCGATCTCCACATGTCGTCGCTCAGTAATCGTACGAACGACATCATGCGCGTGCTGACGATCATCAGCACCATCTTCATGCCACTAACGTTCATCGCTGGCATCTATGGGATGAACTTTCATACCTCCTCGAGCCGGTTCAATATGCCGGAGCTCGACTGGGAGTATGGCTACCTGCTCTGTCTGGCGGTGATGTTCGTGATTGCGGCAGGACAGATGTACTACTTCTACTACCGAGGGTGGATTCTCCCCTCGTTTCGTGCACGCAAGTAGCTGGGGCGATATCTGCAGCGATATCTGGAGCCGGTGACACGTGAGGTCACGGGGCATTTGTGCCGATTTTGCCGAAGATTCTGGCCAAAACAGCATCCTGGCGCAACGTTTGGGCTATGATGCAACTGAGCGATTTTGCGCGCCTCTTTCAAGCCGCGCGATAGTCTCCGTCATCAAGTTCTACTTCGCTGAATACTCTCGGTTTGGAGCACTCCCCGCGTGTTCTCTTTTGCATCTCTGCCGCGCACTATGGCGCTGGCGATCTCGACGACATTTGCCATCGCTACGGTTAGCTTCAGCGCGCCGCGCACCACCTCTGCTGCCGATCCCACTACTTCTGGTTTGGCGGGCTACGCCGACTATCAAACGCTTCAGCAGCGCGTCAAGAAACTCGACGAGCACCCGCGCATCGAAGTCCGCTCGATCGGCAAATCACTCGAAGGTCGCGATCTGCTGATGCTCGTCTTCAGTGGCAAAGATGACAAAATCAAGGCCGACGCGAAACCAGCCCTCGCTATTGTCGGCAACATCGAAGCAGCTCATCTGCTCGGTGGCGATTTGGTGCTCGCCCTGTGCGACGACCTTGTAGCACGTGTCGATAGCGACGAAAAGATCGCCGCACTACTCGACCATTACACCCTGTACGTCATCCCTCGCCCCGATCCCGATGGAAGTGAAAAGTGCTTTGCTGAGCCACGGACCAAAGTTGAGGGAAACGCTCGAAAAACCGACGATGATCGAGATTTCGAAGTGGGTGAAGACCCGGCCGACGACCTCAATGGGGATGGCATCGTCAGCTGGATGCGCGTTGAAGATCCCACCGGAAAATGGATGCCCCATCCCAACGATCCGCATTTGATGGTCGAGGCGGATCGATCGAAAGGGGAAGTTGGTCGCTACCACGTTTACCCCGAAGGTCGCGACGATGATAACGATGGCGAACTGAACGAAGATGCCTCGCTCGGTGTTTCTCTTGATCGCAATTTCCCGCACCGTTATGAGGCGTTTGAAAAACTCACAGGTGAGCACGCTGCTAGTGAGCCCGAAACCAAGGCGATCATCGATTTTCTGTTCGATCATCGAAATGTCATCGGAGTCTTTGCACTCGGCACCGACGACAATCTGTTCCATCCTTGGAAACCGAATCAACAAGCGGAGTCGCAGCGTATTGCGCAGCACATTCACTCCGCCGACGCGCCGCTACAGGATTTCCTCGCCGCTGAGTTCAAAAAAATCCATGGCGGCAACGATTGCCCAGCCCGCGAACCCCACGCAGGAAGTTTCTCGCAGTGGGCCTATTTCCACTACGGTCGTTGGTCGCTCGTCTCTCGCGGATGGTGGGTCCCTCCCATGCCGCTGAAACCGGTTGACGCGAAGACAGCAGAAAAGAAATCCGAGGGTGATGCTGAGAAAACAGTCGATGAAAATGCGGAACCCAAACCTGCTGCGAGCGAACCGGCGGCAGCGACGGTCACCAGCGCGGGAACGGATGTGAAGCCGACCGATCCATCCAAGCCAGGTGACGAAAAAACAGCGCAAGAGGCTGGTGCAAAACCGATCGCAGAAGACAAGCGGTTGGAGTCCGAACGCAATGCGATGCGTTATCTCGCCTCGCGAGGCATCGCCACTTCGACCGACTGGGCCAGTGTCGATCACCCCGATTTCCCAGGGAAAAAAGTGGAAGTTGGCGGGCCGATTCCCATGGCCACCATCGTTCCGCCGATCGAAGAACTCGCGCCAATCGCGCAGAAACACCTGAACTTCATCGCGACGATTCCAGAAGTTCTTCCTTCGCTGAAACTCGTCGATACCAAAGTCGAAAACCTTGGTGGCGGACTGGTACGCGTCTCGACCAAGCTTCTCAATAGTGGCCGTTTTCCGACGATGTCGCGCATGGGAGAAATCACTCGCGCGCATCAGAAACTCGAGATCGAAATCGTATCGCCCCTCGACGCCAAGTTTGTGATTGGGAGCAAACGCAAATTGCTCGACCGGATCGAAGGAGGCTCTTCGCGCGAGGTGCAATGGCTCCTCCGTTATGAAAAAGAAGTTCCACCAGCGCTGCAGCTGAAATTTCATTCGGCAACAATTCCGCCGCAGTCGATCGAGATCAGCATCCCCGCAGTTGCCACCAAAGAAGCCAAGGAGGAAACGCCGTGAGCAGTTCATCGACCATCGCTTACCAGGCTTTTTCCTTTCGCTACCGAACTCTTCAGAACGTGAACACGATGAAGTTTGTTTCCTGCCTGCTGGCCACGATCGTACTGCTGACCAGCATCGCTGCTGCGACAGCCGCGGATCCTAAGGGCTATATCACCGCCGGCGCACCGTCGAATCCCAAAGTAAAAGCGATCTGGAACAAGTATCACGACTATGCCGAATCGACGCGCATGATGCGCGATCTCGCTGCTGCTTATCCCGAGTTTGCGAAACTCGAAAGCGCTGGGAAAACGGTGGGCGATCGCGAGATGTGGGTCCTTACCGTTACGAACTTCGCCAAGGGGGATGCCAGCTCGCGTCCTGGCATGTGGATCGACGGCGCGATTCACGCCAACGAGATCCAGGCGACTGAAGTGGTGCTCTACACTGCGTGGTATCTCCTCGAGAGCCGCGCGTCGAACGAAGTCATTGAGAAGTTGCTCGACGAGCGGGTCTTCTTCCTCATGCCGATGATGAGCCCCGACAGCCGCGATGCCCATTTCTATGAGCCAAACACAACGCACTCGCCACGCACCGGACAGCGTCCCAAGGACGATGATGGCGATGGTCGCGTCGATGAAGATGGACCCGATGATCTCGATGGCGATGGGAGCATCACGCTCATGCGTGTTCGCGATCCACGAGGCAATCTAAAATCCGATCCAGAAATTCCAGGGCGTATGATCCCTGTAAAACCAGGGGAAAAAGGAGAGTTTCGCATCATTGGCCAGGAAGGCCTGGACGATGATGGCGATGGCGAGGTGAACGAAGATGGCGATGGTTTCTACGATCCGAATCGCGATTGGGCGTGGAACTGGCAGCCCAACCACATTCAAAATGGCGCGCATCGCTATCCCTATTCGATTCTCGAAAATCGTCACATCGCTGAGTTCATCACCAAGTACCCGAACATCGTTGGTGGACAGAGCTATCACAACGCGGGTGGCATGATTTTGCGTGGACCCGGCGCCAAAACCGATAACTTCGAGCCTGCCGACATACGGATCTACGATCAGTTGGCCGAACGTGGTGGCAAGGTCCTACCAGGCTATCGCTACATCAACATCGCCAACGATCTCTACGAGGTCTATGGAGGCGAGATCGATTGGCTCCATCAAGTGCGTGGTCTGTTTGTCTTCAGCAACGAGCTCTTTACTCCGTTCAACTTTTTCCGAACGACGGGTCATGAAGGATTTTTCGGCTCGAGCGAAACGCAGCATTTGTTCGACAAGTATCTGCTCCTTTCTGAAGGCTTTTCACCTTGGAAAGAGATCGATCATCCGCAGTTCGGCAAGGTCGAAGTGGGGGGCATGCGTAAGAACTGGTTGCGTCAGCCTCCGAGCTTTTTGCTTGAAGAGGAGTGTCATCGCAACATGGCTTTCACGCTCTATCACGCCGATGAACTTCCGCTCGTGAGCATTACCGAGGTCGCGATGGTTGATCTCGGTGGGGGCGTGAAACAGATTACCGCAGTGATCGAGAACCCGAAGATATGCCCGACTCATTCGGCCATTGATGTGCGCCGCAAGATCACGCGCCCCGATCTGGTTTCGCTGGTCGGTGACAAGCTCGAGGTTCATTCGGCTTTGATTGCCGACGAACCACTTTTCACTAGCCCGCGCGAGCAAGAGCGAAAGCCAGCTGAAGTCAAACTCGACCGCATTGACGGTCGTGGGGGCGTTTATGTTCGCTGGATCATCTCAGGGGGGGAGAATCTCGAAGTGAAGGTTTCGAGCGTTAAGGGGGGAAGTGACTCGAAGAAAGTGAATCCCTAATTCGTCACACACTCGCTCCGAAGAAGCTGCGTCGATAGTCGCCCGAAACGGTTGTTTCCACGCGTATTTGGCTAGAAATACGCATGGAAATTGTTAGCGGAGTTACGTGACGAGTCCCTTGGTGACCATCATGAAGACATCTTCGAGCGAGGGGTCTTTCTCGGCGAAGTTGCGAATGCCGCATTTGTTTGCAACCAACTGCTGTAGCAACTGGCTGACCCCCGCATCATCGGTGTCGAGTTCGACGAGGCAGTGATTCACATCTGCCACCACATTGCGTGTGGCGGGGAAACTGCGAATCACACTGAGCCCTACGTCCATCCCGGAAGTGAAGCGAACTTCGATCGAACGGTTCCCACGAATGCGCCGGTAAACATCCTCGATCGGGCCATGCATCAGCAGTTGACCGCGCTCGATGATGCCGATGCTGGTGCAGCAGTCGGCTAGTTCCGAAAGGATATGGCTACTGATGAGGATCGTTTTCCCCATGCGCCGCAACTCTTTCAGCAGCGCTTTGACTTCGATGCGAGCGCGGGGATCGAGACCGCTGCTAGGCTCGTCGAGAATCAGCACGGGGGGATCGTGCACCAAGGTTTTGGCCAAGCAGAGCCGCTGCTTCATGCCGCGCGAAAGTCCGTTGACGAAATCGTCGCGCTTGTGAGCCAGATCGAGAAGCTCCAGCACGTCTGCAATCACTTGCTTGCGTTTGGTCTTCCCGATGCGATAGGCCACGGCAAAGAAGTCGAGAAACTCCCACACTTTCATGCCGTCGTACACGCCGAAGTTGTCGGGCATGTAGCCGACACTCTGTCGCACCGCCATAGGGTCGCGTGTGACGCTATGCCCATTCACGGTCCCTTCGCCGCGCGTTGCTTTCAGCAGGGTGGCGAGAAATCGAATGCTGGTACTTTTTCCAGCTCCGTTGGGGCCGATGAAACCGAACATCTCCCCAGCTTCGATTTTGAGATTCAGGCATTCGACCGCGCGGAATTCGCCGTAGTCTTTGCCGAAGTCGATCAGTTCAATCATGGTTTTGCCAAGCGGTGCTAGTGGTGTGTCATGCTGCCGTGGAGATGCTGCCGCGTTCGCTGCTAGGTTGCTAATCGGTGGAAGATGGAGCAGGAGCTGTTGGCTCCGAGGGGGACTCGGTAGGTGGCGTGTTTTCCTCGGGTTTCTCGCCCTCTTTTTTCTCGCCGTTTTCCTGATCCTGCTCGTCGGGCTGATCTTTTGGCTGATCGGGAGCAGATTTTGCCTCCCCAGATTTCTCAGGAGCAGGCGGTGCATCGGCCGAGGGTGTCGCAGGCGATTTCACGTCCGGTGTTTTGGTTTCAGTATTGATGGCTGGCGCTTCAGTGCTAGGGGGCCCATTGCTCGGGATAGCAGGTGGCTGAGTATTGGGAATTTCTGGATCTGCAGTTGGCTGCGGATTGTTTTCGTCATCCTCGAACTGGAAGGTGGTGTAGTCGGCGGCGATGTTGACGTCGGTTTGGGCAGGTGGGAGCGAGCCCCGTTTGAGGTGCGTAATCACCAGCGTGGTGCTGCTCGACTGCGGAGCGGTGGGGCGAATGGTGCATCCTCCGATCGCTTCATCGGTCCAGCCGACCAGCCGCATATCACCTGGGAGAATCGCCATCCGCTCGGTCGCGAGTCGTACGAGTCGATAGAGACGCACCGTTCCCTTGTCGGTCTCGCGGTCGGCTGTTTCGCCCGACATCACGTAGGAATCTTTCCACTCTGCGGGGCCGGTGGCCCCTTCCTTCGCATCGACAAACTTGAGTTGGCGCGTCGTCCCCGAAGGAAGTTCGCTGAGGTAAGCGACTTTCAATTTTCCGGCGACATTGCGTACGATGCCGCAGTCGCGAATCGTCAGCTCGGTTTCATTACGAACGCTGAAACCTTTCGCTTCATCTCCCAAGAGTGTGATGGCACCTTGCAGCGAGTGCATCGATTCGCTGTGAAGCACGTCGGTGGAGTTCGATTGCACCGAGAAGTCGGTGAGACGCTGCTGTTTATCGCTGTAGAAATGTAAGCGTGTCGGAAGGACCGTGGCCCGGCGTCGATAGTTGACATCGATAGCAAAGGGCAAAGCGACCGCTGAATTTTCGTCGAAGGCGATTTCGTAAGTATCCGACAGCGACGAGTAGAGTGCGGTGTAACGCGAGAGATGGCCACGCTCGTAGCGTCCCTGAAGTTCGAGGATCGCAATCTCGGTGCGGTTGCGGGCAAAGCCGATGTCGAGCTGAGCCATCCGAATCACTACGAGAGCCCCGATGATGGCGATCACTGGCGCGGCAGCCCAGGCCCACTCGACGCGGCCGATGATCCAGAAGACGAACCAGTTGACTGGCACGAGCAGCAGCAGATAGACCGCCAGAACGCGCAGCACAAAACTTGCTTGAGGGATTTTAATACCAGCAGCATCGCGCAAGGCGCTGCGTGCGGCGTCCGCTGCTCCGCTGAAATCGTTCCAGCCTCCCACTCCCGATTGGGGAGCCGCGCGATAGCCAGCAAAGTGCCAATCGTCGACTTCCTGAAGCGTGCGAGTAGTCGGGGGACTTAGTTCCGGACTTGCTGCTGCACCGGCAGTTACCGGTGGAGCAACTGGTGGAAAAGCTGGGTTCGAAAAGTTCGGTGGCGGCGTGATGGTGGTGGGGGCCGCGCCGGTCATCCCTCCGCCAGCCATGGGTAGATTGAGTGGCAGCGTACCGCCTGGAAGCTGCACGCTGGGGTTGTTTGGTGATAGTGGCGAGGGGATCGTGTCGTCGGGGCGACCAGCTTCGCGCAAATGGCCGATATCGCGGCTGAAATAGCGGATTGTCGAAACGAGACGCGGATCGGTAAGTCCCAGCGGTAACGATTCGACACTCCAGTTGGCGGTGAGCATCGCGTATTCGTCTTGGGAAAATTTACGCGGCGGGCGACGCATCAGGCAGCAATTCAAAAAGCCATCGAAGTTCAGCCACGCGCGGATTCTCAAGTCCGTGAGGGTGAATGCGGTGGCGACGATGCGTCCTCCACCCACGCGGCGCTCGATGACCATCTCGCCGGTTGAGGCGAGATAATCGGCGTCCGGTCGTTTACGAAGCTCGACACCCAGCAGCGGCTTCTCTTCCAAAATGGTGATGCGGGGAGACTGTTTCACATTTTTGTTGGTGGTGGGGAGCGACCAGACAGCGTTGATCTCGTCGAAGTTGCTCTGCTCCAGTCGGCGCGACTGAGTGGCGTCGGCTGGAAGATAGGGATCGAGAAAGCTCCCCTTTAGTTTTTCGAGCGACCCGGGGCCACTCACAATCAACTGACCACCGAAGTGAATCCAGTCGAGCATCGCTTTCTGCTGTTCGGTGGTGAGTACAGCAGGATCAATATCGTCCCACAGAACGTAGGCAATCGAAGTCCAGGTGAGTGCGCTCGAGGGGAGTGGAACCGACCGATCGGTCTTCGGACGAAGGACGCGATAGTGACGTGTTACCGATTCCGTATCGAGCGTATCCCCCTGCGTGATCTCGATGGTGTTGAGCTTGTCGAGATAGAGGTAGCTGTTGGGGTTCGCTGCAAGGACAACGAAATAGTATTCGTATTCCTTCATCGTGCTCGCGAGTGGGCCACTGATTTCGGGCTGCGAACTGCCCCGCGCTGCGTGAAGTTCCGAAGTGAGGTTGTAGGTTGCCGAGAGAGAGTTCTCGGGCCGGGGCAAATAGTAGAGGGTTTCGACCTGTTTGGCGCGACCTTTCGCCAAGACGGCTGGCGTGCGCATCGAGACGCTGTAGTTCGTATGGTCGACGTCGAGCGGGTTGCGATTGCGGTCGACAGCAGCGGTTTCGATCTCCCCTGCGAAGTCGAAATTATTCGCTTTCACCAGTTGCCGCGTGGCAATCCAGTGTCCCGGTTTGACGAACATCACTTTGCGCTGCGCGGCAATCGCCTCGTCGTAGGGCAACAGCTGCGCGGGAGGCATTTCGAAGTTGGGCTTTGGCTTTTCGGCCTTCTTCTTTTTTTTCTTCTCTTCCTCGGCAAGCTCGTCTTCGGTCTTGGCGGTAGTTTGGGTACAGCCGCTGCAGCCGACGAAAACGGGGAGCGACAAGAGCGTGGCCAGCATCACCATTCCCCAAAACCCGGTGGGAAAGAGGGACGGCCACGATCGAGGATTTCGTACTGGCATAGGGATCGAAACTCCGCAAGCACGACGAGTGGCAACGAGCGAAAAGCGTTAGGCGAAAAGCACTTGTTCGAGCGCACTGAAGATAGCCGATTTAGTCTAAGGGAGCTCCCCCGCTCGGGCCAGTATCCTGGTTCCGCGAATGCAGGAATCTTGGAAGGTCGGCTTTGCCCGTCGCTTAATCGTCGAGCAGCTGCTGGTACTCCTCGGGCGTGTCGAGATCGGCGAAGTCGCGCGGGGAGGCAAGGTCGTCGCATGGCACCGCCTTGCAAGAGGCGCGCTGAACCAGCGTGGCGAGGGTTTCGGACGCGTCGAGCTTCAGAATTTGTCGCGCGACCGACCAAGGGAGTAGGACCGGATGTCGCAAACGCCCGGCGATTGAGGGCTGCACAACAGCGTCGGTGGGAATCTGCTCGAGCAACCGCGAAATCACCTCCGCCGGAAGTCGTGGCAGATCACCCGGCGCAATCGCTAGGTAGTCAGCGGGAACGTCTTGCGGGTCACAGCTGGCAACTTCCCGCGTTAGATGGTGAATCGCTGCTGCAATCGATGCTTTCATTTCGCGCGGCGGCGGATCGAGCCGAATGATCTCGAGCCGCTGGCCGTGGCTCGCGCGCAGTTCCTCGAGATGCTCAAGCAAAGGTGCGTCGCTCGCGCGGCAGACGATCAGGAGCCGGTCGATCGGTGTCGAGAGCCACGAGCGAACGACAGCGGCAATGACGGTGGATGTTTTCCAGGGCAAGAGCAGCTTGGGACGCTGCATGCGGCGACTTTCGCCACAAGCGGGAATCACAGCCAGAGCGCGCGCCATGCGAGTGCCTCACGAAGCTGTTTCGCGCGAAGCAGGAGCGCTAGAGGCATCTTCGCGCGTGATCTCGTCGAGCAAACTGGCGGGACGTCCCGGCACTTCGCCACGGTTGCGATGGGCCACGAGTTCCGCCGCAATGCTGACCGCAATTTCGGGAACGGTTTGCGAACCGATATCGATTCCGAGGGGCGCATGAACAGCCGCGAGCGCTGCGTGCGAAATCCCTTGCGACAAGAGATCACGGAAGATCATTTTGATTTTGCGTCGGCTGCCGATCAGTCCGACGTAGCGGGCCCCACGCTCGGCCAGATAGAAGAGCGATTCTTCGTCGTGATGATGGCCGCGCGTCACGATCAAACAGTAGGTGCTGCTGTCGATCGCCAATTTCGGCAGCACATCGTGCACGCTCCCAGCGATACGATGGGGGGCCATTGGAAAACGCTCGGGAGAGATGATCTCTTCGCGGTCGTCGATTACGATGATTTCGAAATCGAGATCAGCGGCTAAGTTCGCCACGGCACGACCGACGTGACCTCCCCCGACAATCACCAGCTTGCAGCGCGGCAGATGGGGCAAGTAGGCCAGCCCGTCAGCAGCATACGGACGAGGCCGAGCATCAAGCGGCCTGCGCTGCTGGATGAGTGAGGCTGGTGCGGCAAACGAAGTTGTTTTCGCGATGAGCGTTCCAGCATCGTCGATGGCAAACGTGGCAGCTGCCGGAGGTTCCACGCTGGCAATCGATGCCGCACTAGTGGCCACTGTGCCGGGCTCGGCAGTGAGAGGATGTTTCTCGAAGTCCCAGACGATGATTTCGGTGAAACCTAGCCCAGCACTACTCTGCAGGCTGATCGCTTGCAGGTAGGCAGTGATCGCTGGCGAAGTGACCGGTTCGACCAGCACCCGCATGCGGCCACCACAAATCAAACCATCGTCCCAGCCGTAGTCGTTGTCGAGCTGAAACGTGCAGATCTCGCTTCGATTCTCGGCAAGTAGCACCAGGGCGCGACGTTTCACTTCGGCTTCGACACAGCCGCCGCCAAGGGTTCCGCGCTGCTCGCCGCTAGGATAGACCAGCATCGCAGCCCCCGCTTTTTGCGGAGTACTGCCACGTGTTTCAACGACGCGGCAAAGTACGACAAGTCGACCGTGGGCCAAGTCGAGAGCCAGATGCTGGAGAAGTTCGCGCATGGGAGATGGCTTGCCGAGGCGGGCAGATCGCTGGGAGTTGTTTCGTTAACTAAGCGCGGGGCTCGAGAATTTGCAGCGAAACCTGCTTCACAAAGTCCTTCACGCGAGGACGATAGGCCATCATATGCGGCGCGATCAGGTGAGCTTCGAGCGCGGCCACACTTTCCCACTTCTCAATCACCACCACGACATCCAGACGCGGATCGGGCTGCGCAGGGAGGCTCGTTTCGAGGTCGGTTGCGGGAAAATATTCAATACAGCCTTGTTCTACGCGAACATCGGGGACAATCTTTTTGAACTCGGCGAGAAAAAGATCGCGTTTACCTTCGTGAAGCTGAATTGTTGCGAGCACTACAATCACGGGAAAATCTTTCAGGGGGTGGGAGAGCCGACGGCTGATGTCAGCGGCGGTGAGTGTTTTACGAGTTCAAAGTTTACCAAGTCGTTGTCTTTACTCCTACTCGTCGCGGTGGAGTGGCTCGCGTATTCTGAGGAATCATCCTCAGGCGTTGCTGGATGAAACCGTATGAATTGACGAACTCTCCGCTGCGAAAGTAATTCGATGTCTGCAGAGTCCACAAGCCTCAACTTGTTGTCGGTCGAGCAAGTGGTGCGCGAGCGATACTCCCAAGCTTCGCAAAAAGTGGAGCCAGCACTTTGCTGTGCGGTGACTCCCTCGCAGCCTGAGTTGCTTAAGGTGCTTCCCCCCGAAATCATCGAGCGCGATTATGGTTGCGGCGATCCGGCGAAATATGTGACGGCGGGGGAAACGGTACTCGATTTGGGAAGCGGCGTGGGTAAGGCCTGCTATGTCGCCGCGCAGATCGTTGGCGCAGCGGGACGTGTGATCGGCGTTGATATGAACGACGATATGCTGTCGGTGGCTCGCAAATATCAGCCCGAGATTGCTCAGAAAATTGGGTACTCGAATGTCGAGTTTCGTCGAGGACGGATTCAAGATTTAGCGACCGATCTGGATGTGCTCGACGCCATGCTCGCCTCGACAAGTGTTGCGAATGCGGCTGACTGGATGGCGTTTGAAGAGCGTCGCAAGTTGCTTGCGAAGTCGGAGCCGATGATCGCTAGTGAATCGATCGATGTCACGCTCTCGAACTGCGTCCTTAATCTGGTCGCGGAAGCAGAACGTGTGCAACTGATCGCGGAGTTGTATCGCGTGCTCCGGCCAGGTGGTCGCGCTGTGATTAGCGATATCGTAAGTTCGAAGCCAGTGCCGGAGCATCTAAAGAATAACGCGGAGCTCTGGAGTGGTTGCATCAGTGGCGCGTTCGAGCAGCGGGCTTTCGTAAAGGCTTTTGAAACCGCTGGTTTCACTGCTGTCGAGTTACTGGAGCGACAAGCTCAACCTTGGCAGGTGGTGGAAGGGATTGAGTTCCGGAGCGTCACGATTCGTGCTTATCGTCCGAAGCTGACCGTAGCAACGGGTGAAGTCGCCTACGTCACTTATCGTGGTCCGTGGCGGAGCGTGATGACCGACGATATGGTGCTGCTCAGTCGTGGCGAACCGATGCTAGTGCATGCCGAGGTGGCTGATCGATGGATGATTGGTCCGCTGAAGCAGCAACTGATTGTCGAACGAGCGTTTTTCGGGGGCCCTGCCTCGCAACAATCTTCAGCCACCGAGGAACATGGTTGCTGCGGTGAAGCGACCAAGTGCTGTTAGTCGAAATTCACTTGAATCCGTAACAGCTAAATTGCTTCGGGTGGAAGTGGTGCGACTGGCGCTGCATCTTCGGGTACCGTCGCTTCAGCGGGTGGAGTCGTCTCGCTCTTCTCCGGCGGAACAGCTTGCATCGCTTCGGCGACAATACGAAGCGCATTTTCGCGCGGGACAGCAGTCAGCAGGAACTTGACGTTTCCACGTGCTCGTGCGACAAGTTCACGAAATTGTTTAGGGGAGTCGACCGTCACCGTCGACTCGCCATCGATTGTCACCTGCGTGATGAAATCTCCAGGACGCAGGCCTGCTTGCCACGCGGGCGAATCACGCTCGACCTTCACGATGCCGACGCAACCAGCCGGATCGAGGTCGCGGCTTTGTTCGCGAAACGTGGTTGTTGCCGTTGCATAATCGACCTCTAAGCCTCGCCAGGCGGGCTCGACTACTTCGGCGATAGGGGGACGAACAGCGTCGACTCGTTTCTTCGACAGCAGGACCTCGAGATCGAGTTTGCGAGCATTGAGCAGCGTGCTGCTGCCTCGCTCGACGGTGAGCGTCACTTCACTACCGGCGAACATGCCACTCAAGAGGCGAATCAGATGCAGATCATCGATGACCGGCACCTCGCCCACGTGGGTCACGATGTCACCCATCGCAAGTCCCGCCTTCGCGGCAGGCGTGGCAGGAACCACATCGGCAATGCGAGCGCCAAGTTTACCTGCGCGGCGCTCATCGGGGGTGAGAAGCGAGGGGGCAACGCCGAGAAAGCCATACTCGGGTAAGCGGCCTTGCTTGAGTTCGCTGAGTGCCCGTTTGAAGTCGTCGTCGACCGGAATGGCAAAACCACCGGGGCGTTCGAAACCAGCCAGTGCCGCCAGCGATGTGGTGAGCCCGACCATCTCTCCCTTCAAGTTGACGATCGCGCCGCCGCTGCTGCCGAATTCCAAGCGGGCGTCGGTTTGAATCAGTGTGCCATAGTGATGCAGGGTTTCGCGTCCTTCACTTGGTCGGCTTTGGGGAGCGACTGGCGTGGCTCGCGACAGGTTCGAAATGATTCCCCAGGCGGCTGATGGTTCACCGTCGCGAGCAATGGCGTAAGGATTGCCGAGCGAAACCACGATCTGCCCCTTCTTCAGCTGGCGAGCATTTCCCAGCGGCATCGGCGTGAGATCGGTGGCGGCAATTTCCAGTACAGCAAGATCGAGCCAAGGATCGGCGGCTTTGATCTTGGCCGGATACGGTTTTCGTGCGACCCAAACGATGTACTGCGATCGCTTCACATCTTTAAGGGCGTGATAGTTGGTGAGAATCAGCCCGCGTGCATCGATCACCACTCCGCTGGCGAAGTCGGCTGGCAAAAAATCGGGACGCTCTGGATCTTCGGCCAGCAGCGGTTCGCGTACGAAAGGTACTGCGGGAAGGATATCGGGGTTGCCAAGACGCTCGAGATCGAGCGGACGTTCGGTCGGCAGTCGGGCGATGGAGACCACCGATTTCTCGGCCCGGGCAATGGCGTCGACCAGCAGCTTTTCCATCGAAGACACCGCTTCGATGGCCGAGAGTTCTCGCGCGGCAGTCTCTGCAGGGACTTTATCGGCGGGATTTGAGACAGATGGAGCTTGGGCCAAGAGTGTTGCTGGAACAACTAGCAAAAACAGGCCGCAGCCAAGGAGCGAGAACGCTAGAGTGGCGGCCCAAGGTGCTGGTAGCCAGTGTGCCGATCGTGAGGACGATCGATGGCAAGAGTTCGCGGAGGCGTGATCGCTGTTCACAAGTCGCTCCATCGGCGGCACAAGGCTCAAAGGAACTTGCTCGATGTGCAAAGTCGGTTGGCGGTAGTCAATTCCTAGCAGTTGAGTGTAACAGTTTCGAGAGAATCAATCGCGGTTTTGTGCCGAAAATTGGAGGGGCAAAAGATCCAGCCCGGCGCGGATGACTGACTCGGGAGACAATCGAGTCAGCCATCCGGCCAGCGGATATTTGCAGGAAACACGCCCTGAAGTGCCCACCGGGAGACATGACGGCGGGGCTTCGTGGCACAGTGCGTTTCCTGCAGCGGTTGCTTTCGAGCGGTGCATGTGCAGCCCGTAATCTCGCTACCCCAGCCCAACGACCGGACCTTCGTGGCTGGGGGCTGCCGATTGCAGGCTGCTGACTGCTCGTTACTCTTCGTCGCCACCGGTGGCGGTGGTGGTTGGTGCACCAGCAGCGAGGATCTTCAAACGAATCTCCTCGGTGATGTGCGGGTTCTCTTGCAGGTGGGTACGCGCCTTCTCTTTACCCTGGCCGATGTAAGCGTCGTTGTACTTGAACCAGGCACCGCTACGTGTAAGGACCTTCGCTTCGAGACCCATGTCGAGGATGTCACCTTCGTAGCTAATGCCACAGGTGTGCATCATGTCGAATTCAGCAACGCGGAACGGAGGGGCCACCTTGTTCTTCACCACCTTGGTGCGAACGCGCTGGCCGACCACATCTTCACCATCCTTGATTTGGCTGATGCGCCGAACGTCGATGCGGCACGAGGCATAGAACTTCAGAGCGCGACCACCAGGGGTGGTTTCAGGACTGCCGTAGCTGACGCCGATCTTTTCGCGAATCTGGTTGATGAAGATCACTGCGGTTTTGCTGCGAGCAATTGCGCCGGTCAGTTTACGCATCGATTGGCTCATCAAGCGAGCTTGCAAACCGACGTGCGTATCACCGATTTCACCATCGAGTTCTTGCTTCGGAACGAGTGCAGCGACCGAGTCGATGATGATCACATCGACCGCATTGCTCTTCACGAGCATTTCGGTGATCTGCATCGCTTCTTCGCCGTTGTTGGGTTGGCTGACGAGCAGCGTGTCGAGCTGCACACCCAGTTTTTTGCCCCAGGTGGGGTCGAAGGCATGTTCGGCGTCGATGATGGCGGCAATGCCACCTGCTTTTTGAGCCTGGGCAGCCACGTGCAGAGCGAGGGTGGTTTTACCGCTCGATTCTGGGCCAAAGATTTCGATAATGCGGCCTCGAGGAATCCCCTTGCCGCCGAGAGCGAGGTCGAGCGACAAGCTGCCGGTGGGAATGCCGTGGATCACCATCTGGCGATCGCCACCCAAGGGCATGATCGAGCCTTCGCCGAACTGCTTCTCGATCTGCTGAAGCGCGTTCTTCAGAACCGAGTTGTTCTCGATCGCATCGGCCAAGGCTGGTTTGCCATTGGCTTCAGCAGCCGCGCGAGCTTTGTCTTTTTTGGCCATACGAGTGTTCGTTTTTTCTGCAGTGATCACGGGAATGTCTCCTCACATTGTGGGGTTATGACAATTGCCAACGCAAGCCGCTCGCTGGCCCAAATTGCCGCCGCAAGCTCCCCAGTAGTGAACTTCCGAATACAGTATCCGCTTATACAGTCCCTGGCAAGAGCTTCCTGACACAATCTGTATCGCAGCGCGGTGTGACACGTTTGGTCCACGGCGCGCAGAAGTTGCGCTGGTGTTTTGCGCAAGTGATTGCTGTGTAGAGGTTTGTGGCGCGAAGAAAAAAGAGAAAAATGCGCCACATTCAAGCCTGATGCGGCTCAGCCGAGCTCGTAACTGCCGATCGGATCGTAGGTCGGACCAGAGCGTCCCAGGAAGCTGGCGAATACTGTAACTTCGTCCACGGCGCACAAATCGCCGTCGAAACTCGACATCGCCGCGAACTTTTCCGCGAGCCCCGCAGGGTCGTGCAAATGCTTGATGCGGCCGATCGTGACGTGGGGCTGAAACGCTCGCCTTTCGCGCGGAAATCCGAGCTTCTCCTTCATCGCCACATCGATCGCAGTATAAAGCTCCGCCAGCTCTTCCTGCCCCCCTCGCAAGCCCATCCAAAGGGACTTGGGATTCGTCAAATCCGGAAACGCGCCGATGCCACGAAACATCAGCTCAAACGGCTCGACCGTTTTGGCGGTGGCTTCCACGACCCGGCAAATGTCGTTCATTTCCGTCTCGGGTACATCCCCGAGGAACTTCAGCGTGAGGTGCATCGCCGTCGTGTCGACCCAGTTGATCTCGGCTTCGTCGCCAGCGATAGCCGCCGCTAGTTTCTGCGCTTTGGCAATCACCGAACCACTCAGTTCCACCGCGATGAACGAACGAATACGACGCATTACAAACCAATCTGCCGCTGAAGTTGGAAGCCCAAAAACTCGCTGAAGTCGCTTAAAACGCGAGCATTTTGCGATACTGCGTCAAGCGGAAATCGATTTCCGATTTATCGAGGTTGCGGAAGCGATCGAGGCTGAAGTCCTCGACGTTGAAGCTCGCCACTAGCACGCCGTGGGCCATGGCCTTCTTCAGCGTCTCGGCGTCGAGCTTTCCTTCCTGAGCCAGATAGCCCATCATGCCGCCGGCAAAGCTGTCGCCAGCTCCGGTGGGATCGACCACGTCGGCGGTTGGAAATGCAGGCAGGACATAGGTTTCGTGATCGGCGAAGAACATCGCGCCATGTTCTCCCTTCTTCACGACGACGAATTTAGGGCCCAGTTGGCGGACCGCTTTGCCAGCCGCCACGATGTTTTCTTCACCGGTGAGGAGTTTGGCTTCGCTGTCGTTGAGCACCAGGCCATCGACCCGTTTCAGCAACGCGAGTAGTTCGTCGTGCTGTTCGCGAATCCACAGATCCATGGTGTCGGCCACCACCAGCTTGGGCGACGTTACTTGCTCGAGCACCTTCATTTGCGTCACGGGCGAACCGTTGGCCAGAAAGACGTAGTCGCTCCGTTTAAAGCTGTCGGGAAGTGTCGGCTGAAAATCGCCAAACACGTTCAGATGCACTTCCAGCGTGTCGCGGTCGTTCATGTTCGAGTGGTACTTCCCCTTCCAGAAGAAGGTCTTGCCACCCGGCTTCTTTTCGAGCCCCGACATGTCGATGCCTCGAGCGGTCAGCATCGATGTGTGATCTTCGTTCCAATCTTCTCCCACGACACCCACAAGTCGCACAGGAGCAAAGAAACTTGCGGCCATCGAAAAGTGGACCGCCGAACCGCCGATCACCATCTCGCGTGTTTCCGTCGGTGTGGAAATCGTGTCATACGCAACCGAGCCAACCACCAGCAAAGGCATCGAACGATCCGTTTCTCTAGGTAGGAATGGAACTGAATTGGCCAAAACCGCAGCTATCTTAAAGATAGATCCGCGAAGGAATTATCGCTTGCCGAGCCATTTCCGCAAGCCGCAGTCGGGGTGGCTAGCCGGTCGGGATCGCCGGGGGTGGTTTTGCTGTAACGATTCTCCCCCGCCGGGCCATGAGTTAAAGTGCGTCGGCGACGAGCATGATGAGGGGCCAGTCTCGAGCTATCAGGCCCGGGGCGATGGCTACCGGCGGTCCGCCGCGTCCTCGGTTAGGGAAGATGGTTTTTCGATGAGCATGACGACTTCGATCACTGTTGGAACAACGATGGCAAGCGCGCGCGCTTTGTTTACTAAAAGCGCAACTTATTGCGCTTTTGTTGCGCTCGTCTTGCTCCTAGCGCGCGATGCCAGCGCGCAATCGCGGCCCCGCTATGTCGGCATGCTGGCCGATGGTCAGATTTTCGAAGGGGCGGTCCTTACCGACTGGCAAGACACCAAAGCGCTACCTCGCGTCGATGGCCGACCTCTCGCCGAGCCAAACAACCACTTTACCTGGCTGCGCGATCGAACCCTCGCTCTTCCCGAAACCCCGCCCGCCTACCTCGAGATGCATACCGGCGATCGCTTGCCGGGCAACATCGTCGGGTATAGCAACAGCAGCGAGCACCCTTGGGACCCGGCCGGGGATTACTTCATCGTTCGGCCCTCGATCACGCTGGTCCCTCCCGAAAACAAACCGGCGGGGACGATCCGAGTGAAGGTGCCTGCCGTGAAACGAATCGTGTGGCAGCGCCGCGCGGGTGACGCCGCCCGACCCGGCGAACTTCACTTGCGCGATGGCCGCACCTTGGCCTTTCGAGCCGCTCGCTTTGGCGATGGGACGGTGAATCTACTTGCAGCCGAGGGAAGCTCCAAAATCGTTTGGCAAGATATCGCCGAGATCACTCTGCCGACGCGCGACTACTGGAAAGAGTATTTTGACGAGCTCGCGCTGCTGACTCCCAACGGCACTTCGCGCTTACTCCAAATCGAAGCTCTCGGGGGACTCATCGCCACCACGTCGCTCGAGCGCTACTATCCGCGCGGCGAAGGAAACTCCGGCGAATCGCATCGCTGGGTGCATGGCATTCAGCCTGCTTGGGCGCTCGATCTGCTGTGGGTTCCCAGCCGCGACATCGTGCTGCGACAATCGTTTCTTCCTCACGAAGTGCTCGTCGCGCGCGTTCCATTTAGCAGCGAGCGCCTTGCAAGTTCCACCCTCTCCGGCTCCCCTCCTCGCATCGGCCGTTCGTCGTCGGGAGAAGAACTCGCCTCCACCACGCGACTTGTCGGCACCGGCATCGGCATGACTTCGGGCTGGAAACTTACATTCGAACTCCCGCCGATCTCCGCAACGCTACGCGGTAATCTGGCGATCGATCGTTCAAGTGGAACCGGCGGCTGTCTACAAGGGTTCGTCCGTCGCTCGGGGCTCGTTGCCAAAGATCTCTGGAAGAGCGAGGTGATTGTCGGTTCGAGCCAGGTCTCTGATTTCCGAGATTTGCCGCTCGAAGTTGCCGGCGATCTTTCAGGAGCCCGACCCAAAAACGAGCTGATTTTTGAAGTCGATCCGGTCCATCAGTCGCGTCCTGCGGGGGCTGATCCCCTCGATATTCGCGACCGTGCGAATTGGGGCGATCTCGTCCTGACTTTCGACAAAGCAAAAGTGAATGAACAAATTGCTGCGAGAATTCCGCTGCAATTCGCAGCCTATGAAGGGTGGGAAGTGATTCTTCCAAGTGGTATTCCGGCGATCGAAAAAATCGAAGTCGAGGTTTCTTACGACTATCAAGCTCCCTCGCCACATCGACTGCAAACGTCGATTGGCCTGCGCGGCGAACCGCTGCTGTTTCGCAAAACGATGCGGCTCTCTCCCAGCGATCAGTGGCTGATGATTGGTGTCACACGCCCACAGGCTCGTGGTACCGATCCAATGATTGAAGTTCGCCTGGCTGGCGAGATTGTAGGAGAGCTGCGTGTTCCGCAGCGTCAAATGCACGAAAGCGCGGCCGACTTTAAGCCGCTCATTGTCTCGCTCGCCACTGTGCAGCGCGGAGCGGGTGGAGCTGTTCCCATCGAACTGCGTCTCATTACGTCGGCCGAGAGCCCGCCGATGCACTTCCGTTCGATCACCACCGTTTCGCAGCTTCCCACGCTCTACCGTGGTCTTGAAGAAAAGGTGACTATCGAAAGTACCAGCGACACCGGTGCTGCGAGTGCTGCGTTCACCGATGCGGAAACGTACTACGGCAGCACTTCGCTACAAATTGCTCCAGGAACACGTGCCACCTGGCCCCTCGAAGGAATGATCGAGATTCGCGAACGTCCCGAGTGGGGCCAGTATCGCTTTGCTCGATTTGCGGTGAAAAAACGGGGTGGAGGGCATGCGGCTCTCGAAATTCTGACGCGCGACAATCGACCGGTTCCTGCTTGTTTTTTGATTGGTCCCGGCAAGTCGACTTTCGAGAACAGCCCGCGCGTTTGGAACGATCGTCTTCCGGATCACTGGGTCGTCATCACACGCGATCTGTATGCCGACTTTGGCAGCTGCGAGATCACCGGCCTCGCTGCCACTGCGGTCGAAGGAGAGACTCTCTGGATCGATCACATTTACTTTGCCCGACGTCACGACGATTTTGATCTGCTTCCCCAAGCACCGACTCCCGAGCAGGTGAATCGCAAAGCCCGCGAAGAGTTGTCGCTGAATTTGATGCAGCGCGTGTGGCCTGCGATGGCGTGGATCGAAACGGCCGAGGGAGTTCGCCAAGGGGCTGCCATGATCAACAACAACGGCTGGTTGATCACGAGCGCTCATGCCCTCAGCGGACAAACGGGGACGGTGAAAGTGCATCTCACCACCGGAAGCTATGCGGGCCCGGAGCCGATGGGTGAAAAGGTCCTCGAAGGGGAAATTCGTGGCACTTCGCGCAGCATGAACGCCACGATCATCAAACTGAAAGTGACCGAGCAACAGTTTCCCACCATCGGCATGTGGAACTCCGCCGATTTGCAGTTTGATCGTCCTTGCTTGTCGGCCAACTGGCCACGCGCGACCGATGCGATGGCAAAGATTACCCCCGAAGTGGTGCAGCTGCGCCGCGCTTATCGCAGCAGTTTGTGGATCGATCGTAACGACATGCAGCAAGCGATCGGTTCGCCACTCTTGTCGACCGATGGTCAGATCATCGGCTTGGCTGCACGGCAAAGTCCGTATGGCGGCATGCTCTACACCCGTGTTCACTGGGGAACGATCGAATCGCAACTGGCCAAACTTGTCGAAGGAACAAGCTTCGGCAACTGGTCCCCTGGCATGGAGCCCGAGCTTGGCTTGGAAGCTGAAGTGACACCTGCTGGAATGGCCGTGAAATCGCTTGCCAAAGGGAGCGCCGCTGCTGCCCAAGGAATTGCGATTGGCGACGTGCTGCTGCGAATCGATGGAAACGCCATCACGTCGCTCGAGACACTGCAAACCGCGCTCAGCGAAAAAGATGCTGGTAACGAAGTCACCATCGACTTCCAGCACGCGAGTGAGACCAAACAAGCGCGGGTGAAACTCGCCCCACGCAAGTAGCTGCTCGGCGATCGTCGTTCCAGAAACTATCGCCACAAAAAAAGCTCGGTACCGAGCATGCTAGAAAACTAGCGCTCCGTGCCGAGCTGATGATTTATCGACTCACTTGTGGTGAGCGGCGATCAGCGAATCCGCGCGACTAATCGAGCGTCTTGATCTCGATGTCTTTGAACTGCACCAGCATTGGTGGACCAGCGTGCAGTTGCAGCGCGAGCACACCCTTGGTGGCTGCTTTAGCCTTCTCGTTGTCGATCACATGGATCGTCACCATGCCATTGATCTTTTGGGTCAGTTCGTTCCCCTTAGCGATCACTTCGTACTCGTTCCAATCTTCCTTTTTGATCGACTCGAGAATGGCTTTGCTGTCGGCGGTCTCTCCCACCACTTTCTTCTCACCACTCTCCGAGATTTCGACCTTCTTGCTACGTTCGGCCAGAATGCCACGACCACGTTCTTCGTACAAAATGCCAATGTAGGTGTCGGTCGAATCGATGTCGGCTTGGTAGCCACCGACGACAAAGTTACCTTCGTGCTTGCTGCGGTATTGAATGCCGCTGTTGCCACCCACGATGCGGAACTTCAGCTTCAGGTGGAAGTTGGCGACTTCGTCTTTCCACAGCAGGAATGTGTTTCCTTGCGTCGGATTTTCGGGAGTGGTTTGTCCGGTGATCGCGCCATCCTTCACCGACCAGAACTTATCGTGACCGCTCCAGCCTGCGAGCGATTTGCCATCGAACAGAGGGGTGAAACCTTCTTCGGCCGAAGCCCAAGAGGAAATTGCCAAGAGCATGGCAACAACAGCGGAGTGCAGGCGAATCATTCAGCGAGTCCTGTGAGACGGTGGATCGAACCGGAGTGTTCGATGGGAGGAAGAAGCGAAAGCATTGCAAGCTCCTTAACCTAACATGAGAAAGAAAGGGATTCCAGCGAGACGTGAAACGTTCGCCAAGCCCCTGGTTTTTCAGGCCGCAAGACCATTCCCAGGGCGGTTTTAGGAAGGATTGCAGAAAGTTGCAGTTGATTCGAGCGAACTTGGTGTGAACAATGCTGGTAGAAGCAGCGTACACAAGCTAAGAGCAACAGCTCCGCACGCAGCTGCTTAGATCCTCTCTACTTTCTACGAATCGAAGCATCATGACCCTGGTCCGCCGAGTTCGAAAGCTCGCACAGCCCCTCGCCCTGGTGGCGATGGTGTTGTTCGCTTGTTTTCCGGCGCGACTTTTGGCTGACTGCAGCTGCTCGGGCTGCTGCGACATCGCGGCTGTCACAAACGCCGCCGCCACCGCCTCCTCATGCTGCGATTCGAGCGACTCGGCCTGCGGCTGCAAGAAAGTGGTCGGCCGGGCGAGCTGCTGCTCGAAACCAGCCGACGCGCCGAAAGCGACCCGTTCGTGCTGCAACCCCGATCACTCCGCTGCGGTAAATCATTCCGCTGAGGATTCGCCGAGCGATAGCGCTGCTACATCGGATTGCGACTGCAACTGCGGCTCGGATATGGAGGCCCCTGCACCAGCAGTACCGGCTCACCCGTCGCATGCATCAGTTCATCACGCGGAAGTCGATCTCGCTCCGGCCTCCGACTGGAACCCGGCACAACTAATCGCTTTGGCATCAGCCGATCGCGAGCAGTTTCTCTTCACGCATCCTCTCGATGCCATTCCGACGCGACTCCATGCGCATCTGTGTGTCTGGCGGAATTAATGGGAAAGACGTTTCGTCTTGTTCCATTTTTTCTGACTTGATTCCAGATTCGATTTTCGGAGCTACCTACCGTGATTAGTTTACTTTTTGCCGTTCTGTCGTTCTTCACGTTTTCAGCCGCCACGACCTCGGTTTCGGCCAAGGCTCCAGCTTGCTGCTGCGGTGCATCGTGCGTCTGTGAAACGTGCCAATGTGTCGAACTTGGCTGCAGCTGCGACAAAGGTGGCGACTGCCTGTGCGAGACTTGCACGCCAGCCTGCTGCCCTTCGCTTGCCGTAGCCCAGGTGAGTGAGAAGATCTGCTGCTCGACTTCGGCCAGCGGATGCTGCGCGAAGTAGTTCGCCCAGCTCCTATCAAAATGCTTCCATCGTGGCCTTGAGCTGCGACGTAAGCCGAGATCATCCTCGAGGCGGAGTAGTGTGCGAGCTTTGCTTGCCGCTACTTCGCCCTTGGTTTTCTGTGACCCCTTGAATGGGCTCGGACTAGATTTCTTTGCCGGTTACGAGCGATCCATCACGCGCGGTGAAGCGAAACTTTTCGCTCTGCGAGAAGAACGTGAGCGGGTTCTCGTACACCACTTTGCGAATCAAACTTTCGGGGTGTTTACGACGGCGCATTTCAAAAATGAAGTCTGGGACCGCTGTCGGTTTGCTAGGGCCCCAGTCCCCTGCTGAATTCACCATCAGCCGCTCGGGGCCATACATTTCAATGATGTCGCAGGCTCGCTGCGGTGTGCATTTGGTGACGGGATACAGCGTCATGCCGGCCCAAAAGCCTTCTTCGAGCACATGTCGCACCGTATGTTCCTCGACATGATCAACGAGCACACGACTACGATTGATGCGGCTATCTCCCTTGAGCATATCGAGGATCATTCGGGTTCCCTGGTACTTGTCTTCCAGGTGAGGCGTATGGATCAGGATCTGCTGCTGAAAACGGGCGGCGAGATCGAGGTGCTCGAGAAACACAATTGCTTCGTTGCGCGTGTTTTTATTGAGCCCGATTTCGCCAATTCCAAGAACGTTTGGCTTGTCGATAAACTCAGGGATCATCTTAATGACATCACGCGAAAGGGAGACGTTTTCCGCTTCCTTGGCGTTGATGCAGAGCCAGCAGTAGTGCTGAATGCCGAACAAGGCCGCCCGCTTAGGCTCGACTTCCGTGAGCTGGCGGAAGTAGTCGCGAAAGCCATCGGCGCTGCCGCGATCAAAGCCGGCCCAAAACGCCGGTTCACTCATCCCGACACATCCCATGCGCGCGAGTGTTTCGTAGTCGTCGGTAATGCGCGAGACCATGTGAATGTGCGGATCAAAGTAGTCCATGGCAGTGATGCTCGACGAGCTGAGAGGCAAGGAAAGGCTAAAAACGAGCGCCCGGAATTTTGCGAGCTACGAACGATTGCTCATGTCCATCGTTTGTGGCCACTCGCTGTCGTAGGGACGTGAAAAAACAAGCTGCACTTGCTCGGCACGACCCGCTTTCACTTCCGTGAGGACTTTAAGCGCCTCGCGAATACGAGCGATTCGTTGGTCGCTTTCCACCGAGCCGCTGCTCCGATCCAGTCGATCGAAGGCCGCTGCGAGCTCGAGAATCTTGGCCCGGGTTTCGAGAAACTCTCGCTGCAACACTTCAGCAGCTGTTAGCGGAATCGACATCGCGAGCACCTCGAGGGTTCAAGTCAGCCACGCAACCAGTTTCGGTCTTCGACTCGCTGTATGCAGAGAATCGTTGTGCGAAAGTGGTCGAGCGCTGGCAAGAGACGTGGAAGCAAAGGAGTAGCAAAGCGGGCGGGAAGAAGTTCGGCTGGCGATCGCTCCGATCACTGGCAACCTGCATGTTGCACGGCACCCATTCAGCCAACTTCCTGAATCTTTCAGTTTCAGTGACAGGGGCGACGAAATCAAGCCACCCGCAGGTCCGCAAGCGCCGCCGAGGCTAACAAATCCGTCAGAAAACGGACGTTTGCCCTCTTTTTTTGCTTACTCGCCCAGCGCTACTGCGCCACGCTTGCCAACGCGCATCACCCCGCGAAGAGGGACTTCTTCAAGCAGCTGCGAGACCGCTTGTAACGAATGTAGCGATTAGCGCGATGGTGGCGAGCGCCGAAACAGGCTGCAGCGGCGACCTAGACGCTTGCCTGCGCACTCGCGGTAGCGTGTGGCGTAAGTTTTTCTTGTGACAGTTGCGCTGGTCGCCGAGTTCAGACCGGCCTGCGCAAACGTCCACGACTTCTCCCTTGTGCGACCTTTTCCGGATCTCGATGCGTGAGTTCAGGCCCCGACATTACGTTCAAGTTGCTCGCTGAAACCGAGAACAACGTGGCCGACGAGTTACTGCTCGTCGCTGTCGATTCGGGAAATCGCGCGCTGGCGGAACAAGCTTTGTCGGCTCTCGTGATGCGCCAGTCGCCATGGGGACAGCAGCAGGTTCTTCGTCGCTGGAAAGGCTTTGCACCGAATCTCAAATCGCTGATGAGCGAGCATGCTTCATGGATGTCGCAAACGTTGCGGCATGTCATTCTGCATCGCGATGCCGAGCTTTGGCCGGTTGCTTGCCAGGCGATGATCGAGATGCACGAGTTCGATCAAATCCCCCAGCTTGTGGAAGTGACTTGCACCCCCGGCGATCCGCTGGCTAGTGAAGCAGCCAACACAGCGATTGAACTTGCGGAATTGCTGCACGAAGAGCTGTTTCGTCCGCGCGACTATCGCAATCGGCGCGATCCTCAAATACAGCGAGCCTTTGTGCTGCCGAGTCTCGAACGCGCTGCCTCCACAGCGTCTGAACATGGCCAGGCGACGATTGTCGAAGCGTTCTTGCTCCTCGCAGGGCACGACAATATGACGCTGCGTCGCGTGCTGCAATCGCCCGCCGATCGGTCGTTTGCGAGTGTTGCGTCGGCGCTGCAGTTCTCGACACGAACAGGCATTCAGCGCTTGCTGCTGTCGATGCTCGACGATACCACCACGCCGCTCGGAGCCCTCACGATCTTGGCGCGACGGCACGACCTGAGTTTCGTACGACTGCTGCTGCGTAAGGTTGGCAACGAGCCTTCCCCCGCGGTGAAAGCCAATTTACGCCGCATCGAAAATATTCCTTGGATGCAAGAGAATCTGTCGATCCTTGAAGCGCTCAGCGAAGCCGAACAGGCTGGCGCCGTGCAGATGGCAGTGCTCTCGCATTTGCCACGCTCGCAGTCGCTGGCGGTTTTGGCGGCGATTTTAAGGCAAGGCAAACTTGCCGCGCGGCGCATCGCTGCCACTGCTCTCGAGGAATTCTCGACCTCAGCAGCGAGTGAACTTGCGCTCCGCGTGCTCGACGACGAAGATCCCACGGTTCGCGCTGCGGTGGTCAAATCGCTACGCAAGCGGATCTCTCCGGCTGTGTTGTCGCGACTTGTCAAAATGCTCGATAGCCCCCATCAAGTCGAACGCTCAGCCGTGCAAGAGGCACTCGAAGATTTTCATTTCCCACGATTCCTTGCGAACTTCGAGTCGCTGGTTCCTTCGATTCGTCAAAGCACCGGCGCGATCGTTCGGAAAGTGGATGCTGATACCATTCCGCTCCTAAAAATCGAGCTACTGGCCGATTCGAAGATTCGTCAGCGCCGCGCACTCGATATGATGCTCGCGCTCGATGTTGCCAGCTCGATGATCGACTCCCTCACGCTTCTGCTGAGCGACGAAGATCAATTCCTGCGGCTCGAAACCTTGCGCGTGCTGGCCACGATCGACACTCCCGAGTCGCGCCTAGCGGTTCGTCAGTCGCTCACCGATTCGCACCCACTGGTGCGCGATGCCGCCGAGCGCATCCTCGCCGATTTCGCATCCGGTGTGCGCCGCAGCAGTAGTTCGATGTCCGATACCCAGCAGACAAGTTCCGCCGGGTTATCCGGTAAAGGGGACACCGTTCCTCTCTCCAGTATTGCCCTGTCGCTTCCGCCGACTGCCTCGCACACTGGCGGGAACAACCCGTCGGTTGTTCCTGGCGGAGTACGGGAGACTTCTCAATGACTCCTAGTGAAATGAGTGGCATTGGCTCGAGTGGCCTGCCGATGCTTGAATGCCTGCTGGCCGATATCACAGTGTTCGAGCATCTGGGCTCGCGCATCAGACCCGACGATGGAACCCGCGCGTCGCAAGGACTAGTGACTGTGCTGGCCGTTGCTACGGTGGTGATTGTCGCGCTCTGGCTCCTCTCACGATTCACACGCCTGCGCGAGAATCGACATAAGCATTCTCCCAAGCTGCTGCTGAAAGAACTCACCCGTGCCCACCGCTTGTCGGGACGCTCGATTCGACTGATGAAGCAAGTGGCAGCCGACGCCAAGCTCGAGAATCCACTGCGACTGTTCGTCGATCCCAAGTGGCTCGAAGCGGCTCAAACGAGCGACCGGTTTCGCAGCCGCCAGCAAGAACTGGCAAGCCTGCGAGTCAAGCTGTTTGGGTCGAAAGAGAAGAAGTAGCCGGGGCAAGTATCTGGCGGCGCGATTGCCGTGCAGAGCCACCGATCGAGCTGCTGCCACATCAAACCGACGTACGAAAAAGGCGGGCCACCTCGAACGCATCGAGATGACCCGCCTATCTGCTTTTAGCGAGTTGCTGTTGCCAATCGGCTGAGCGATTAACCGAAGGGATCGACTTCGGCTGGCATTGGAGCGGGGGCAGGAGCTGCCGGGGCACCAAACGGATCGACTTCGCCACCCGCAGGTGGAGCAGCAGGAGCGGCTGGTGCTGCAGGAGCAGCGCCCGGAGCTTTTTCACCTGGCTTACGTGGGGTGAAATCGGTGCTGGTCTTCGCGCTGCCGAGTTCCACCGTGCGTTCTTCCGACTTCCATCCCAAGCGATCGAGCAGCTTCTGCAAGCTGATCACATCGGTGCCGTAACGCTGCGTCGATTCGTTGAGCAGGAAGTTGTATTCCTTCAAGATCTGAGCACCTGTCTTTTCGGTCGGCTTTTCACCAAGCACGAGGTAGCGGGTGTTGGCTGTCACCGTGCCGACACGTTCGCCATTGTCCTTCAGTTCCGCGTCGATGATGCCGCCGTTGATCTGAATGATGTTGCGGATCATTTCGCGATCGCTCACGCCGTCGCCATCGATATCCATGAAGCCAGCGAGCACGAAGTGAATCTTTTGTCCTGGCGACCAGACAGGGGTGTAGATGATGTCGTCGGGAAGAATCGGATCGCTCGACTTGTCTTCGAGGATGCGGCATTCAGCCATGTTCGAATCGATGATGCGAACCACTTCGATGCGGGCCTTCGGTTTGGCCGAAGAAACGCCGTTGATGTCGTGAGGATAGACACTGAACGAAGTTTGACGCTGCAAGCCTGAAGCACTTCCGAGGTTGATCCAAACCAGCCCCTGACGCTGATTCACACCGGTGATCTTGCCGTCGGGGTTTTCAAACAGATCGTTTTCGTCGACTTTCTGTTCGTCGAGCTTGTTCTTCACGGCGGTCATCGTGGCGCGAGTCGTCGCTTCGAGCGTCACAACCTGCTGCAGTTTGTTGTTCAGGTCAGCGACTTCTTTCTTATGAATCGCATCTTTTTCGGCCAATTGGCTAGCAATTTTGTCCTTTTCGGTCGAAACGCGACCACGTTCGGCATTGAACGCTTCACGTTCTTTCGACAGATCATCTTGAGCCGATTTTTGAGCAGCTTCGGCGGTGGCAACACGCTGAGCTTCGGCTGCCTTGGTCGCTTCTTTCTCGCGCTGATAGTCAGTCGAGAGCGACTTCTCAGTCACAATCGTGTTGTTCTTGTTGTTGATCGAAGTGAGCAGATAGGCTGGCAGCGTGCGATAGTTGCGAGGACCTTCAGCAGCGGCTTGATCGCCGTAGAGCATCATGTCGTCGTTGAAGTTCTTCAGCACGCGATCAGCGACTTCGTCGGCTCCACCGGCTGAGGTGCGAGCGTTGTCGACTTGGTCTTTCGTCACGCCACCTTCGCCCAGCACATACTGCATGGCGAGCGATTGATACAAGAAGCGATTGCTACCTTGCGTGAGGTTGGCGTTCTCGGTGCGGAACTTATCCGCTTCAGCTTGCGCGGTTTCTGCCTGGGCGTAGAACACGTAAGTCGTAATCGCCAGGATGATCGTCAGCATCGCAAACATGATGACTGCGATCTGCAAACCCTGACCTTCTCGAGCTGCCATCTTCAAACTCCTCGGCAAGTGTGCCTGGGACTAACGCGCTGGTTGTAAACGCTTGCCAGCAGGTGACCCTGCAAGCATCTACACTTCTCTGTATTTCACGTCTCGTCGGAAACTGATTCGTATCTCAAAGGACTAGCGGCCCGACCTCAGTGAACAATGTTGCCGAGTGATCAGAAAACTGATCGCGGGGAGCGAGCCGGGCGCAAGTGAGATGAGTAAGCGAAAAGTATGCTTCGAATTCCTCTCCCTCGAGTCTAAATAGCCAGTAACCTGCAGTCAATTATTTCTGCAAACCTTTCCACAAGTAGTGGTTCTGACGATTACACTAGCCGCTACGGACTCTGGCCAGCGAACGCCGATGCGGCGGATGCTTCGAAAGCTGAACACGAAGTCTGGTAAGCTCTCGAAAACCGGCCGAGGTCGCCGCTCGGCGCAGGCCGCTTCTCCCACTTTCAGGCAGGTATTACTAGGATCATGGCCGATTTGCCCAAGCAGCGGATGCTCTCGATGTTCGACGACGCGGATGAGCCCTCGCAGCCACCAGTCGAGCCAGCGCCGGTTGATTCAGCGCCGGTTGATTTAGTGCCAGCCGAGCCTGCACTGACGGAATCAGCCGAGGCTATTCTGCCCACCGCTGAGCCACTCCTGCCAGCTGCGAGCGAGCCAGCTCTGCCCGCAATGGTCGATGCAGCCGAAGCTCCAGAGCCTGAAACGCCGCTGGGGGACAGCACGGTCTATGTCATCGATGCCCATTCGTTGATCTATCAGGTGTTTCACGCGATGCCGGAGATGACCAGTCCCAGCGGTCAGCCGGTCGGTGCGGTGCAAGGTTTTGTGCGCGACATGCTCGATTTGATCGAGAACCGCAGCGCCGAGTACATCGTCGCCGCCTTCGATCATCCCTCGCCGACCTTTCGTCACACGATGTACGAAAACTACAAAGTCCATCGCGACGAAATGCCGGGGGATCTGCAATCGCAAATTCCGATCATTCAGCAGTTCCTCGATGCGCTGGGGATCACGCAGTTGTCGATCCCGGGCTTCGAGGCCGACGATATCCTGGCGACCCTGGCCAAACGTGTGGCGAGCGACGGTGGCCGCTGTCTGGTGGTCACGAGCGACAAAGATTGCCGTCAGCTGATCAACGACCGGGTGCAGATGCTCAATCTTCGCAAGAACGAGATTTTCGACGACGTGGCCTTGATGGCGACGTGGGGGATTCGGCCCGATCAGGTGGTCGATTTTCAGTCGCTCGTCGGTGACTCGGTCGACAATGTCCCCGGCGTTCCACTGATCGGTCCGAAGATCGCTCAGGAATTGCTCGCGAAGTACGAAACGCTCGAAGGGGTGCTCGATAACGCCGACCAGGTGAGTGGTGCCAAGCGAAAAGAGAACCTGAAGAACTTTCGAGATCAGGCATTTCTGAGTCGCGACCTGGTTCGTCTGAAAAACGATATGGAGTTCGACCTCGACTGGAGCAGTGTGCGCGTCGGCCGGTATCAGATCGAGATGCTGATGGAACTGTGTCGCGCGTGCGGTTTCCGGCAGCTGCTCACGCGGATTGAAAAACTAGCAAAGCGCGGCGCCCCCGCCAAATCATCGCGATCGACAGGCTATTCCAGCAGCATTCCTGCACCCCAGCGCGATCGCGATACTCCTCCCGACGAGCTTTATGCCGGCACTGAAGCAGCCGATAGCCAAACAAGTCCCTCTGGCAGTTTGGGGCCGCAAGTTGCCGCTGCTCCTTGGGAAGCCACCTATCGGCGCGTGGAGTCGCTCGATCAACTCCGCACCATCATCGACGAGATTAAAGCTGCAGGCAGTTTGGTGATCGATACCGAAACTACGAGCGTTCAGCCGCGCTGGGCCGAGATTGTCGGTTATTCGTTTTGCTATCGCGATGGTGAAGCGTGGTACTTACCAATTCGCGCGCCGGAAAATGAGCAGGCGCTCTGTCTCGATGCGACAGCGGTCGCGGATCTCTTTCGGCCCGTGCTGGAAGATCCTGCGATTGCCAAAGTGGGGCAGAACATCAAGTACGACATGGTGGTGCTCCGTTCCGCCGGTATTGAGTTGCGTGGCGCTGCGTTCGACACCATGGTGGCCGATTATTTGATCGATCCCGGCGAACGAAGTCATAATCTCGACGAACTTGCGCGGCGTCATCTGGGGCACCAAAATATCGAGATCGAGTCGCTGATCGGTACCGGAAAAAAACAGATCCGGATGGATCAAGTTCCACTCGCCGCCATCACCGACTACGCCGCTGAAGATGCGCTCGTTCCCTACCGGCTGCTCCCCATCCTCGAGCCGCGACTCGAGCAAGATGGTCTCGTGCCACTATTTCGCGATCTCGAGATGCCACTAGTCGAAGTCCTGGCGGAACTCGAGCATCGAGGGATCAAGGTCGACCGCGCTCGTCTCGTCGAATTGAGCACCGATTTCTCGACGAAGATTACCGCGCTTGAAAACGAGATCTATGCAATCAACCACGGGGAGTTCAACATCGACTCTCGATTGCAACTCGCAAAGCTGCTGTTTGAAGACCTGAAGCTGCCGATTCTGAAGAAAACGAAGACCGGCCCCAGCATGGATGCCGAGGTTCTCGAAGACTTGGCGCGACTGCACGAATTGCCCAAAAAAGTGCTCGAATATCGCCATTTAGCAAAACTTCGCAGCACCTATGTCGATTCGCTACAAGAGTTGATTCATCCGGTGACTGGTCGTGTCCACACGTCGCTGAAACAAGACGTGGCCGCTACGGGACGACTGAGTTCGCAAGATCCCAACTTGCAGAACATTCCTGTCCGGACTGCTGAAGGACGCGCGATTCGCTCGGCATTTCAGCCAGGCATCGAGGGCTGGAAACTGATGGCAGCCGACTATTCGCAAATCGAACTACGAGTGCTCGCGCACTTCAGTGGTGATGCCGCGCTGGCGGAAGCGTTTGCCAGCGATCGCGACATTCACACCCAAGTGGCCAGCCAGGTGTATGAAGTCGCGCCAGGCGATGTCACTCCCGAAATGCGGCGATCTGCCAAGGCGATTAACTTCGGTGTGATCTATGGCCAAAGTCCTTTCGGACTCGCCCGATCGCTAGGGATCGAGAACGACGAAGCAGCTGCCTTTATCTCGGCCTACTTTGCGCAGTATCCCGGTGTCGACGACTTCATGCGCGAGACTCTGATCGGCTGTCGCAAGCAAGGCTATGTCACCACGATTGCGGGCCGCAGACGTCCCGTCACGGGCGTTCGCGACCCTCATGCCGTGAACGACAAACGGCAGCGCACACTCCCCGAACGGATCGCTATCAACACGGTGATTCAAGGCTCTGCGGCCGACATCATCAAGCGGGCCATGATCACGGTGCACCGTCGACTGAAGGAAGAAAAATTGCAGGCACGCATGCTGCTGCAGATTCACGACGAACTGCTGTTTGAATTTCCACCGGAAGAACAGGGCCAGCTTCGCGACTTGGTAGTGGAGTCGATGTCGACCGCCGAGAAGATTTCGGTGCCACTGAAAATCGATGTAAAAACGGGGCTCAACTGGGCCGACTGCGAACCACTGGGGAAGTGATTTTTTCTCTCGCGACGAAGCGAGCATCGGCCACAGCTATTTCTCCTCGAGGAGGGACGCATCATGAAAGTCGTTGGACTCGTGGGAGGTGTTGCCAGTGGCAAGAGTCTCGTGGCCAAGCGACTGGCCGAGTTGGGTGGCAAAATCTTAAGTGGCGATGAAACAGGACACGCCGTGCTGCGCGATCCTGAGGTGATCGAAGCGATTCGCGCTCGCTGGGGTAGCGAGGTGCTCGATTCGCAGGGACAGGTCGACCGGCCAAGTGTGGCGCGGCATGTGTTTGGCGACGACAAGAAAGAGGATCGCAAGTTCCTCGATCAGCTAACACACCCACGCATTAAGCAGAAGCTGCTCGCCGAACTCGAGGCACATCGAGCTGCCGACGAAAAACTGGTGGTGCTCGACGCTGCTCTGCTGCTGGAAGCGGGCTGGCGCGACCTGTGCGATGTGGTGCTGTTTGTCGATGCGCCGCACGAGGCTCGACTTGCGCGGGCTCGCAGCCGAGGCTGGAGCGACGCCATGTTCGCAGCCCGCGAACAAGCGCAGTGGCCCCTCGAGAAAAAACGGACGCACGCATCGGCAGTAATTGATAACAGTGGCACTACTGCCGCGACTCTGCAGCAAGTGGACGAGATTTTTGATCTGCTTGTTTCGCGTCAGTGTGGCCGATAATTGTCGTCTAGTAGCGGCATCAAATCCCGTGACGCTAGTAGTAGGGGAAGTTAATCTCCCCACGCAGTTTTCGCCCCTTTTTCCTCAAATAACTGCGTGCAGAAGCGATTCGGTGATCTCGGATTTCTCGCGGTTTCCTCTTCCCTTGGGGTAGGCGTGCGCGACATAATACGACAGTCGCGAGCAAAGATCCTTCCAAAGAGTGCTCTTTTCGAGCATCACTTCGGCTCGCGACTCCAGGACAAGGCCCGCTATTCTGCGTGTCTGGTATTTCTCTTGGGTGCTGTAATTTTCCGCTGACTGCTTGCTGCGTTTTCCCCTCCCATTCGCCAGCATTTTGCCAGCAGGAGTTACGGTGTTTTCGATCGAATGCATCGATGCCCGTGTCTTCTCTCCCCGTGTTCCTTCCGCTTCGTGCTTTTGGCAAGCTCGTACGCCCTAGGGACATTAGGTGACTAGGCCTGCGCATCGTAACTGAAATGTTTCCTTTCCGTCCTTCCTCGGCCCTAAGCCAATCCACTCGTGGATCGTTTGCGCTCGAACTGCGCCTGGTGTGTACATAAGCCAGAATTCTCGACGCTTGTGTGCGATGAATTTCGCAAGAAGTTCCTTCCGGCACCGAAGAATCATGAAACATTCCTTCGTGCCGCGACACTCCTTAAGTAGTAGTTCGAACGAACTCATCCCCCCGTGAACTTGTCCTACACAACTACCGAAACTTGGTAAGCAAGCTGTCGAAATTCCCGACCTGTCGCGTGAAGCACTCGCTCATCGCAGGTTTTTGATTTCAGCAGCAGCCTGGGCAATCGCCCAGGTGTTTACAAGTTTCAAAATCCTCTTCCCCACCCCCACGCACGTGCCTCGGCACGACATGCCTTGTCGCTGGAGCGCTTCCACTGCGAAGCGACGCTTCCATGGCTACGTTCAAAAATTTTCGCCAGCGGATCGGTCGAGATTCGCGCCGCGATGGCCAGCAATCTGGCAACTACTCGTCGTCCGGTGGTCCCAACGGACCACCGCCGCGCGGTAACTCCGAGCTCTCCCCGGCCCAGCTTGAGCGCTTGCGCGAACTCGAAAACGAAGGGGAACCCCTCTCGCTCGCCGAAGAGCTAGCAGAGCTGGCCGATCGCGGACAAGTTCCCGCCGAGAGCGAACTCCTTACCCCCGAAGAAATTGCTGCGGGTGAAACAGGCAAAAGCAAAGCGGCCGAACTGCACATCACGGAACTGCAGCGGATGAGCATGGCGCAGCTGATTGAAGAGGCGCGTCAAGAGAATGTCGACGAAGCGGCTGGCATGAAGCGTCAGGATCTGATTTTTCGGATTCTGAAAGAGCGCGTGAAGATCAGCGGGCTGATGTATGGCGAAGGGACCCTCGAGATTCTGCCCGATGGTTTCGGGTTTCTCCGCTCTCCCGACTATCACTACCTGTCGTGCCCCGACGACATTTACGTCTCGCCAAGTCAGATTCGCCGCTTCGGTCTCCGGACAGGTGCTACCGTCTCGGGACAGATTCGGCCCCCCAAAGAAAACGAACGCTATTTCGCGCTGCTGCGCGTCGAAGCCATCAACTATCAAGATCCGAACCTCACGCAAAATCGCGTGCAGTTCGATGATCTCACGCCGCTGCATCCCGACAAGCGGATCACCATGGAATACGATGCGGACGAGATCGCCACGCGTGTGATCGACCTCGTCACGCCGATCGGTTTTGGTCAGCGTGGTTTGATTGTGAGCCCGCCCCGAGCTGGCAAAACGGTCATCATGCAGAAAATGGCCCGCGCGGTGCTGCAGAACTTTCCCGAAGCCTATGTCATCATGCTGCTGGTCGACGAACGACCCGAAGAAGTGACCGACATGGAACGTCAGGTGAAAGGGCCTAACTGCGAAGTGATCAGCAGCACGTTCGACGAGCCACCCGCCCGCCATGTGCAGGTGTCGCAAATGGTGCTCGAAAAAGCGAAGCGACTGGTCGAATGTGGTGTGGATGTGGTGATTTTTCTCGACTCGATCACTCGTTTGGCGCGAGCTTGGAACAGCGAATGCCCGCAGTCGGGCAAACTGCTCACCGGTGGTCTCGATGCCAACGCGCTGCAGCAGCCCAAACGCTTCTTCGGCTCCGCACGTAAGGTGGAAGAGGGTGGCTCGCTCACGATTCTGGCCACTGCCCTCATCGATACCGGTAGCAAGATGGACGACGTGATTTTCGAGGAGTTCAAGGGAACGGGTAACCTCGAAATCTACCTCGATCGTCGCTTGGTCGATAAGCGGATTTGGCCCGCCATCGATATCACACGCAGCGGTACACGTCGCGAAGAAATCCTGATGGACCCCGAAGAATATCGCCGGGTTTCCGTGATGCGACGGCTGCTCTCGGAGATGAATCCTCCCGACGCCATGGACCTGCTCGTTACGCGCATGGCCAAGACCAAAACGAACGCCGAGTTCCTGATGAGTATGAACGTGAAATAGCAGGTGCTAGGATTCACCTGTGAAACGCGTTCAAGCTGAGGGCTCCTCGATGAACGAAGATCGCCAGCAGAATTTAGCAGCGAGTGATCCTGCGGCGATCGACGTGGCGCAAGTGGAAGATGAAGTCCGCGCCCGGGCCGAAAATATCCTCGCCGCGCGCAGGCGCCGCGAGCTACTCGCTTCCGGGGCCGAGTTAATCGCTACCGATGCTTCCGCAGTTGCTTCTGTGGCAAATAAAGCGGCGCCCGAGATCATCACGGCTGAACTGGCCCCCCCTCCCCTTTCACCTTGGCGATTTGGCCTACGCGCGCTGCTGACGTTCATGGGCATCGCGTCGCTGCAATGCGCACTGATGTCGTACGTTGGCATCCTGGCTGGCATTCTGGTAGGCATTGCCGGGTGCATGGTTCTTTTCGCGTGGCTCCTCTGCGTAGCGATCCTCCTTCCGCGCAGTAAGCGAGCATGGCTCGAAAGTCTCGACGTGATAGGCCTGCGCATCATCGCTCTGATGACGATGCTGGTGCTGGGGAGCATTTTCGCCGGCGGTGGGATGCTGGTCTTTCAGCTGGTTGGCGAACGTCAGCGGATTGAATTGTGCTACGACAAAGTCGGGTTTCGTGGCGACGTGATCACAGTGTCAGATCGGGATTCGATCACGCAGGTGCTGGTGGTCCGCAAGGTGAAACCAGCTTCTCCGGCGCTGGAAGCTGGGCTTCGCGAGAACGAAATGATCGTGCTGCAAGAGCCGGTCGATAAGTTCTACGAGCGGATGTCGCAGTCGCCGGGGCAAGCGTTCGATCTGGATGTCGCCACTGGCAGCAGCAGCGTTGCGCTCGAGACCATTCCGCATCGTACCATCACCATCGAGGTCCCCGGTGAGTAGAGCGGCGTGAGCTTTACTTGGCAGCGGCGGCGACTTCTTCGGCGTTCTGTTTGTCGGCCACTTCGGTGAAGAGCTCGGCAATCACTTCTTCGAGTGGAGGATCTTCGACCGCCACATCATCGGCCGGATATTGGGCCAAGATTTCTGCAAGACACTTGGCAACTTGCGATCGCTCGATCCGGATTTTCACCTTCGGTAGCTCGACACTCACGATCTCGCCAAAACGAGCGAGCGGAGCAGCGTCGGTGATGGTTGGCAGCAGCAGCGTGACGAGCTTTTGTCCGCTGAACCGATCGATAATGCCGCTGAGCGATCCGTCGTATCGAATCTCGCCACGAGCGATGATCACTACTCGCTTGCAGAGCGCAGCGACATCTTTCATGTAGTGCGACGTGAGTAGCACCGTGATTTTGCGTTTGGCTTGATACTCGCGTAGGAACTGCTGAATCCGGTGCTGAGCCACCACGTCGAGCCCGATTGTCGGTTCGTCGAGAAACAGCACTTCGGGCGAATGAAGCAGCGCGGCGGTAAGTTCCATTTTCATCCGCTCGCCGAGCGAAAGCTCGCGCACCGGCTGCGACAGCAAACGGCCGATCTCGAGCAGTTCGGAAAGTTCGCCGAGCGTTTGATCGTAGTCGCGCTTCTCGATCCGATAGATCTGCTGATGCAAGCGGAACGATTCTTGCGCGGGAAGATCCCACCAGAGCTGATTTTTTTGACCCATTACTAGGGCAAATTTGCGGCGATAGGCCATGTGGCGTTGCCATGGCACATAGCCCATCACCGTTGCGCTGCCGCTCGTGGGATAAACGACGCCCGACAGCAGTTTTAGCGTGGTCGTCTTGCCAGCACCATTGGGGCCGAGGAACGCGACGAACTCCCCACGCTCGACTTCCAGGTTCACGCCTCGAACGGCATTCACTTCGCGATACTTGCGCGAAACGAGCCCCCGAATCGAAGCCCACAGCCCTTCTGGCTTTTGGTAGACCCGATACGATTTCGACAGACCTTGGATCTGGATGACAGGTGTCTCGGCGCGACTGCTCATAGTGCCGAGATTATAGAGCCCCAGTCCAGGGGCGTGTAGGACGCGTCGACGTCGCTGCTGCCGCTCAGCTGATCGCTTCGTAGACCCCGGCGACGAAAAAAGCGAGGAGCGCGAGGGCCAAAATCACTTGGGTGACGAGCGAACTGCGAAGTGTCCCCACCCAATCGGCGCGACGATTCATATACAGCAGCACTGCAGCCGCCAGCGGGACAAACATCGCTCCCACCACGCTATACGTCTTTTGCATCGACGTGAAATCGACAAACAGCCCCACCGCTGGAACGCTGGCCAAGAGCAGCCCGTAGATCCACTCGCCCCATGCGGAATCGCGACTTTCGGGACGCAGGAGTCCGTGGCATTCCCCAAAAATTTTCGGGACGCTTTGCCAAACCCCGAGCATGCTGGTGAACACGGCGCTCCAGGCTCCGAGCAAAAACCCCCAGCGGCAATACCAGCCGATCGCCCCGAGTCGCGACTCGATTTCTTTACCGAGCCCCGCCAGAAAACGGGTCCCTTTGCTGACGTCTCCCTCGAGCGACAGGAACTCGCTTCCAATAATTACCATTGCGATGCCAAACGCGGCTGTCACGCCGTAGCCACTCGCCAGATCGGCGCGACAGGTCGCGAGCCAAGCTTTTCCCTCGCGGCCATCTTCGCGCATCCAGTAGCTATAGCAAAGGATCGTGACGGTGCCGCCGATGCCACCCACCAGGGCGAGTGTCCAGCTGAGTCCATCGCCATCTGCGTGCGGAATGGTGGGCCACACGAGTCCCCGAAGCACCTCGCTCCACTCGGGACCAATGGCGAGCGCCGTGCCGATGACGATGCAAAACATCAGCCCCACAAGCAGGCTCATCACACGCTCGAACCATACAAAGCCGCCGACACGAATGAGCGCAACTGCCACCAAACTATGGAGCACGCCGTAGACCACGCGGCCGATTTGCGCCGACTTCTGGGGATCGTCGCCTGGCCAGGGAAGCATCGCATTCATCGCAGCGCCGCAGGCTCCCATGAGCGCGACCGCTACGAAAAAACTCCAGAACAGGAGATAGGGCATGAAGAGCCAGATGGTGATCTTGCCAACCCGCTGAGCAAGCCCTTCGAGCATCGTGCTGCCGGTGGCAAGTTGCCAGCGAGCGAGCCCTTCATTGACGAAGTACTTCAGCACGGCGGCCACCACCACGGCCCACAGAACCGTGGTGCCGAGCTTACTGCCAGCCATCGCGCCAGTGGCCAGATCCCCTGCTCCGACGCCGGTTGCTGCGAGGAGCAGACCAGGAGCAAGTGCCGCGAGACTAAGGCGCGGAACTTTGGTGGGCGACTGGAGTCGAGATTCGTTTTCGCCAGTCATCGCAAACTCGTGGAAGTGGGTGAAGGGAGAAGCGATTCACTCCACGAGTGTAACGAGATTGAATGCACGCTGTGCAAGTTGCAGCCTCAGCTGCCGGGACTACGGAGCCTTCGCTTGCGAGCGAGCGACTTGCAGAGCTGCCCGCAGCATCGCATCTTCCGAGATCGGCAGGAGCTTGCCGTTGGCAGGCTTGGCGGTGGTGCGAACGGTGATATCGGGCTGCACACCTTGGCCGCTGATCGCTTGACCACTCGGGGTGTACCACTTGGCGGTTGTCAAACGGACACCCACATTGGCACTCGCGAGAGGGAAAATACCTTGAACTGAACCTTTGCCGTAGCTCGTTTCCCCGACGACAGTGCCACGACGATGGTCGCGAATCGCCCCGGCGAGAATTTCGCTGGCCGATGCGGAGTCGCCATCGATCAGCAGCACCAGCGGAACTCGCCAAGTTCCCACCACTTGGCCTTTGTGATCGAAATCTTCGCGAGCACTGCGGCCTCGGGTGGCGACGATCAGACCGTCCATCACAAACTTATCAGCCACATCGACTGACGCTTTGAGAAGTCCGCCAGGATTGCCACGCAGGTCAATCACGAGAGAACGCATCCCTTGATCGTGCAGCTTCCAGAGAGCAGCATCGACATCGCGGCTGGTGGTCTTCTGAAAACTGGTGATACGGAAATAGCCCACACCACGATCGGTGTCGAGCATTTTGATTTCGTCGACGCTTGGAACTTCCACCCGCTTGCGGGTTAGTTTCAACTCACGCAGCCGCATGTCGGGGGCTTGCAGCACGACTCGAACCATCGAGCCTTCAGCTCCGCGTAGGAGGTCGGCAAGTTGATCGGGAGTCGCGTTTTGCGTCGTGTACTGATCGACTTCCACGATTCGGTCTTGCGGACGGATGCCACCTTGTTCAGCTGGTCCGCCTGGAATGACGTTGATGATCAGCAGACCTTGTGGCTCGGTCTTCAGTTCGACGCCAAGACCGACAAAATTCCCCTCGATCTGCGAGAAAACTTCGTCCATCTGCTGGCCAGTCAGGAAACTCGAGTATTCGTCGAGCATCGCCGTGGCACCGCTGGTGTATTCCATCACGACTGCCGACGCGGCAACGCCGGTGCGACGTTCGCTCGCTTCGGCTAGTGCTGCAATCGCCGTAAGCAACTGCTTGCGATCTTGAATCGGAGCTGCACTGGCCAGACGACGCGACTCAGCCGAAAGCCAGTCGCGCTGCTCGGCCGTGAGATTTTGATTGTTGTGTTTCAGAAAATCGGGCTCGGTCAAAGCGACTTCCAGATTGAGCGAACCGCTCGTCAGCACCTGCTGCCAGTTGGGAGGGGTGACGTAATGCAGGTGAACTTTTTCGAGCACTTCCTCGAGGACGGCGAGCGAATCTCGCTCGGTGAAGGTGCGGATAGCTCCCGTGAAGCTCGCATCGCTATAGCGTCGCGAAACATCGTAGTGAGCCCGGGCCAATGAAAGCTTTTCGACGAGATCGGGGCGGCCGGGATGAAGTTTGAGGGCCGACTCGTAATGATTCATGGCTTCTGCCCAGCGACGATCGCGCTCGAGCACAGCCCCTTGTTCGAGAACGCGAGCAACATCGTCGACCGAGGTCGCAACTGGTGCACCGGCCAGCGGCGCTTGTGCATAAGCGACTTGCGGGGCCGAGAAGGTGGCGAGCAAACTCGCGGTGGTAGCGAGCGACAGGAGGGCCCAACGAGCCGTAGCAAAAGCCCATCGAGACGTAGCAAAAGATTGCCGAACGCTCGCTAGCGAAAGGTCGCGGAGACTTGCAGGTTCGCGTCGTTTCATCGAAGCATCTCGCCGGGGCGATGCCTCGAACTACCCTGCGGAAAACGAAACGCTCAGAGGAGGACTCGGCTGTGTTCGGATGAAAGCAGCAGAGGTCTCGTGGGCGAAGCGTCCAGCCAAGGGGAGGCGGGCATCGTTTCAGGAAATAGGGGCGCTTGAGCCGCTCCTAGATGCCTGCCCTGAGCCGGACGAGAGTTTCTGGTCTCGCGGGCCGCTGATCGTGTGATAGCAGCTCGCTTGCCAGCAATTGCCTGCTTTCCGCCGGGGAGTTTGGCAGAAAGTGCGAAGAAACTGGGTTAGCTTCGGGGCGGAGTTTCCCGTTGCTTGTGGTCCATTTTTCGCCAGGGCAATTGGCCGATCGGGCGATTTTGATCGATCGGAGTGGCACCTGGCGAAGGCTGTTTATTTTGCCTTGCCCGACACCTCGATCAGTCGCCGTAACCGACTCACTTCTCGCTCGTTAGGACAAACCTAAGAACGACCAACAGTGAATATAGAACACGTTCTGCCCGTGGTCAAAAAAAGCAGCGTAAACCTCGAAGCGATCAATCCTTACGACTGGTTCAAACCAGCGCCGAAGTTCGCCTCGTGACTGCTAGAAAGGGTGTGCCAATTTGGCAACTTACTCGACATGCGCGTCCTGGCGCGATCACAGCCGATTGTAGTGTCTCAGCTGGGGGCTTCTCACTCTCGTACGCCGCTTGTCACCACGTGGTTCAAGCCTTGCCCTGGGAACCTCGAAATTGATAATTCATGCGGGTTGCTAGCGAGTGGAGCGACATTGACGATTTTGGCAATTACGGGAATACTCGCACGTAGCCGATCATGAGAGTTAGATCGAAGCTGCCTCTCGGTTTACGCTCCGTAGCCGCTGCCGGGGAGCGCGAACCTCAAGACATCCCGACGTGACTTTGGCGAGCACGAGCTAGCACCTGCTCGAGCAAAGCGTCGCGGTAACTGAAACTGAAACACGCTGGTGAGATTTCATGGCCATTGCAGAGCAAGTCGATTTGGCGAGTTACTGCCTCGAGACGGCGCGAAAGGCCAAACGCGCCTCGCGCGCTCTGGCTGCTGTTTCGGGCGCAGTCCGCAACCACTGGCTCCGTGAGTCAGCAGCGGCGCTTCGCGCGTCGATCGAACCGATCCTCGCCGCCAACCAACTCGACCTCGCAGCCGCACCCAGTTACGGCCTGACCGACGCCGCCATCGATCGCTTGAAGCTCACCCCCGCACGCATTGAAGATATCGCCATCGGCCTCGAGCAGGTTGCAGCACTTCCCGATCCCCTCGGCGAGATCATTGAGTCGTCGATTCGCCCGAGCGGCATCGATGTGCAAAAAGTACGTTGTCCACTCGGTGTTGTTTTCTTCATCTACGAATCGCGCCCGAACGTCACAGCCGACGCCGCTGCCATCTGCCTCAAGAGCGGCAATGCCGTCATTTTACGAGGGGGCAAAGAAGCGCTCCACTCGAGTCAGGCCATCGTTTCGATCCTGGTGGAAGTTGCTGATCGAACCGGAATTCCCGCTGGCGCTTTGCAGCTAGTCGACACCACCGATCGCGCCGCTGTCGGACATTTTTTGAAGCTCGATGGCGAGATCGATGTCGCTATTCCTCGCGGTGGCGAAGGGCTGATTCGCCGCGTGGTGGAAGAAGCTCGCATGCCGGTCATCAAGCACTTCAACGGCAATTGTCACGTCTATGTCGACCAATACGCCGACCTGGCGATTGCCACAAAAGTGACCATCAATTCGAAGTGCCATCGCCTCGGTGTTTGCAACGCAGCCGAGTCGCTGCTGGTGCATCAGGATGTTGCGGCCGCTTTCCTCCCGATGATCGCCCCAGCCTTGACCGACCGTGGGATCGAACTGCGGGGCTGTGAAGCGACTCGCCAAATCGTGCCGACTGCCAAACCGGCGACCGACGAAGACTTCTTCACCGAGTATCTCGGCCCGATCATTTCGATCAAAGTGGTCGCTTCGCTCGAGGCAGCGATCGAGCATATCAATCACTACGGCTCGAAGCATACCGACGCGATTATCACGCGCGATTTGGCGGCGAGTCGTAAGTTTGCTGTCGAGGTGGATAGCGCGGCTGTGATGATCAACGCGAGCACCCGTTTCAACGATGGTTTTCAGTTCGGCCTGGGGGCCGAAATCGGCATCAGCACCGACAAGTTTCACGCGCGTGGGCCGTGTGGTCTTAAAGAACTCACGACCTACAAGTATGTCGTTTATGGCGAAGGACAGATTCGCGAATAGCCCGCCAAACTAGCGTTTTCTTTAGTTTTTTTGGCCAAGGTTGATCGCGTCGCTTCACGGATGAGGACGAGTACGTCATGGCAGACGAAGTACTGAGTCAGGCAGAAGTAGAAAGCTTGCTCTCCGCAATGGAAGCGAGCGGTCCGCGCACCTCTTCTGCCGCTATCTCGACCGCCAGCGTTGCGCCTCCGAGCAAGGGAGCGATTCGAACGCGCGAGAAGGTGACACCCTACGACTTCAAACGTCCAGAACGTGTCGGCAAAGAACAGATGCGGGCTCTGCAGAGCTTGCACGAAGGTTTTGGACGCAACTTTGGCGCTGCCCTCTCGGCGCTCTTGCGCTCGATCGTTGAAGTCAAGCTCACGAGCGTTGATCAGCTGACCTACAGCGAGTTCGTCTTCAGCCTCGAAAATCCAACCTGCTTCAACCTGCTCCGGGCTGAGCCACTCGAGGGGAATCTGATCCTCGACATCAACCCGTCGATCCTCTACCCGATCATCGATCGATTGCTCGGAGGTGGCAAAGAAGCTGGCCCTGTGGCGCGACGTCCACTCACCGAAATCGAGCTTCGACTCGTTTCACGCATCACCCATTTGTTCCTGCAGGAGCTGAAGCATGCGTGGGAAGGTGTGCTGCCGCTGAAGCTCTCCGTGGATCGGGTCGAGAGCAATCCACAGCTCGTGCAAATCGTCCCGCCGAACGAAGTGGTGGTGCTCATCAGTTTTGAGCTCACACTGAACGATGTGCGCGGGATGATTAACCTGTGCATTCCGTTCAACTCGATTGAGCGCATCGGCAGTAAACTGACGTCGAACAACTGGGTGGCTTACGGCAAAGGGGGAGCGACACCCCAGTCGATCGCGCAGATCAGCAAACGGCTCGATCAATCGAAGGTGGAACTGGTGGTCACGCTGGCCGAGACCACGATTACCACTGGCGATATGATTGGCTTGCGCGTCGGCGATATCATCACGACCGACAAAGATATTCGCACGCCGCTCGAGATTGCCGTGCAAGGGATGGCAAAGTTTCAGGCCAGTTGCGGCGCGCTCAAGGGGCACAAAGCTGTGCGCATCGAGCAGTCGATTGCAGTTCCTGCTGCCGCAGCACCGCCCCCCACGCCTGCGACACCTGCACCGGCGCCTGCGGCTGCCGGTAAGAAATAAGTTCGCCTCGTCGCTCTTATAAGTACGGCTGTGCCAAGCGCGCAATGCCGTCCCGAAGCCGCATCCAAATCGGCCGAGAATCGACATCTTTCAAGGTGATTTCGCGCGATCGCGCGAGTTTGTCTGCCACCAGCTGCGCGAGATCATCGGCCAGTGTGTCGTCGTAGCATTCGATATTCATCTCGAAATTCAGCCGCAGCGAACGTGGGTCCCAGTTGGCTGAACCGAACATCGACCAGCAATTGTCGACCAGCACCAGCTTCGTGTGATCGAACGGCTGTGGAGTTAAATAGACGCGGCAACCATGCTGCAGCACTTGCCACAGCAGCGCCGTCGAGGCCCATTGCACCAATCGCAGGTTATTCTTCTCGGGCAAAAGAATCTGCACCTGCACGCCACGCAGCGCCGCCACCACCAGGGCTGTAATCAGCGGCAATTCGGGTAGGAAATAAGGTGTCATGATCACAATGCGATGCCGCGCGCAGTCGATCGCTCCTTGCAGCGTTAGCTGAAGTTTATCGAACGAGAGTTCGGGGCCATCGGAGATGCCGCGACAGAGCGCCGGGCCTGCTTTGGGAATTTGCGGGAACCAAAGATCTCCACCAATCACTTCGTTCGTGGTGAACTCCCAGTCGTGCGCAAAAGTCTCTTGCAGATGAGCGACCACGGGACCTTCAACTTGAAAATGAAGGTCTTGTACTGGGTGGTGTCCCGGATTGGTTTTGCGATGGCCTTGGCGAATATTCATGCCACCGGTGAAGCCGAGTTTGCCATCGATCACCAAAATTTTGCGGTGGTTTCGCAAGTTGGTGTAGTGGAGTTGCCAAGGGATGAGTGTGGGCAAGAACACGGCATGTCGCACCTCGAGTTTTCGGAGGTGCGAGAGAATGCTTGGCCAGGTGTAGCGCGTTCCTACGCTATCGATCAGCACCCGAACTTGCACCCCCCGTTGTTGAGCAGCGGCGAGGGCATCTGCAAACTCGCGTCCCACTTCGTCGTTGTCGAAAATGTAGGTCGCTAGCGAGATCGATCTTTGGGCCTTCGCAATCGCGGAAAGCATGGCAGCGTAGGCAATATCGCCATCTTTTAAGGGAGTAATACGATTCCCTGGCAGCAGCGGCAAGTCGGTCACTTTGCCGATGAAGCTGACAAGTGCCCGCAGGCTCTCATTCTCTTCGGCGAGAATCGCCAGCACTTCGGACTGCGAAGCGGCCGACGCTTGCCAGCCGGTACGAGTCGGTTCTTGACCTTCGCGGAGTCGTTTAGCGACGCGATGAATGCGGTTGATGCCGAACAGATAGTAGAGCATCGCGCCCAAGAAGGGGGTGAGCCAGATGATGCCGACCCATCCGATCGCGCTTCGGTTGTCGCGCTTGGTGAGCACAACATGCGATGATGCCACCGCGATGATCAGCGTGTGTGCTACCGCGACAAAAAGTGGCCAGAAGTCGTCAAATAATTGATTCATGACGAAATCGTGTACTAGTTCTAGCGACTTGGCTAGTACACGATCGAAAGTCCGCGGCGACTTCCGCCCCAATGGCCAGCACCTCCTGCAGGCCGCGCTGGCCGAATTTAAGGCAAACGGAGTTCGATCTCGCTCGATTGCTCATCGATTCGTACGGTCCCCGGGATCGGCTCGGGGAGTTCCGTTTGCGCTGCGGACATGCGCGGGACATAGGTTGCGCGATATTCCCCTGGCTCAGCACCTGTCAGCTTCGTGCCGTCGGCGAGCATCGTGGAAAGTTCGAAAGTCCCGTCGGAGGCAAGCGAGGCAAAAGCAACCTTCCCGCTGCTGTCGACCGCAGCCAGTTCTACCGAACCTTCTCCCGGTGGTTGTCCAGTAGAACCTCGAATCAGCTTCCCTTTCACGGCAATTGTGGGAACGATGGTCGAGACTTGCGCCGGGCTACATCCGAGAGCCAGGGAGACGATGAATACGGCGAAAAACGCCGACATTTGAAGCGTACGAAGCATGGGAATATCGTGGAGCTTAGGGAGTTTCATCGATCGAAAGGAAGGCAAGTGAATCAATCGCGCGCGATTTCGGCGGTGCATCGAAGCTGATCAGTCGGAGTTTAGAAGTTGCTTAGCGGGTTGCCATCTTGCGGATCGCAGGCGGCAGCCCAAATGGTGTCGGCAATCGTTCCTGCGACGAGGCGGACACTTCCATCGGCCATTGCCACCATGATGCCACCGGGATGAGGCGACTGAGGACGCGAACTATCACAGCCGCGAATCCAGTTGGGAGCCACTTGAAACATGCGACAGGCTGGATAGGTGCCGTCGGTCGGAAGTGCCGCAGGCGTTTGCGAACTATTGTTGATGCAGAACACAGGACGCCACACGCTGTTGGAATCGCTCCACAAATTGCCATAGGTACTGGCCGATGCAGGGTCGCCGCTGCTGCCGCAAGTTCCATAGCGTTCGGTCATCATGACGACGTTTGAAAGTCCGTCGCGAATCGCCGCAAATGGATTGTCACCTTCCAGGCGTTCGGCATTGGTGCCGCCCCGTGGATTACCAAAAACGTAGTAGTTGCCGGCGTAGTTGGTGATGGCCCAGTTGTTAGCGCCACCATTGGTGGTGGCTCCTTTGCCACTCGGCGAACTGGCATCGCTCGGGCAGAGGTGGACTTTCAGCACTTGCTGGAACATCGCGCCGTTGCCGACGTTGGTTCCCACATTCATGTTCGCTTTGTCGTAGAGCGGCTGTTGTTCGATGAAGGGCAACAGCCAGTTGAACAGTGTGAAGCCTGTGGCGGCTCGAAACTTGGGTGGGACGGTGTATTTGTCGGCAGCCGCTGTGGTGCACAGCGGCGGGAGCGACCCCTGCACATCGTGAAAGTTATGAGCAGAAATCGCGTGCTGGCGAAGTTGGCTACTGCACTGGCTGCGTCGTGCACTTTCGCGAGCACTTTGAACGGCCGGGAGGAGGAGCGCGACCAGCACACCGATGATGGCGATCACCACCAAGAGTTCGACGAGCGTAAAGCCAGCAGCACGGCGAGTTGAAAACGAACCACGACCAGGCATGAGACCGCTGAGCCGACAAGACATATCCCCTCCGAATTTCCGCGCAAGATCGATGACATAAACCTGGGAGAGGATTCAAACAACATACTTCACCAGGACCCTCAAAAGCAATCCCGTGGTTCGATGTTAATGGAAGTTAAATATTCATTTAGTGGTCGGTTTGGTTGTTTAGTGGTGATTTCGGTGCCGCTGGTGGTTTGCGGGTCGTGCGTTTACTTGCTAGTTCTAGCAGTGCTGCAAGGGAGGAGGCGAAGGGGACTTCGGCATTCGGCAACCGGATCTCTCTGCAGTAGAATCGCGGTCTAACTCCACCAGCGCGAAACCACTTCGGTTACAAGGAATCTTGGATGTCTGACAATCGCTCCGGCGGATCGAGCACCACGACGATCGTGATGGTGATCGTGGCGGCTGCGCTGATTTGCTTCCCTTGCGCTGGCGTGGTGGTGTTTGGTGCTCTCGGGATGATCCTCTTCACGGCAGTCGAGAAGCCCGTGAATTTGGACAGCCCAATGCGGGTAGAGTCGCCTCCGATGGAAGTTTATCCGTCGACGGAGGAACCAAGTCTGGAAATAGAACCGCGCAAAGAGTTTCCGATCCCGGAACTGTCACCTTTGCCTCCAGAAGTGCCACCCCCAACGTTGGACGATGTGCCGCCACCAGCGCCGGGGTCGTAGCGGAACGCGAGAAAAATTGTGGCAATTCCTGCTACGAACGAAGTGACGTTCGCTCTCAGGGAAGTCGCGGTCCGGTCTCTTTGACGAGCGCACTGATTTGCTTGAATTCAGCCGTTCCAGCACGCTCGCACCATTCGAACATGGCCGCTTCGGTGGTGGTGATTGTCGCGCCGCTGCTATCCATCCGGCGCACGGCGATTTCGTGATCGAGCAAGCTGCGGCTGCTGACAGCGTCGACCGCCAAGTAAACCTGAAACCCTTCCCCCAGCAGATCGAGCACCGTTTGCTGCACACAAACATGGGTCTCGATGCCGGAAGCGAGAATTTTGTAGATCCCCCGCTCGCGCCAACTCTGAATCATGTCGGCTAGTTCGCGACAGCTGAACATCAGCTTCGCTCTGGGCTCGGGGAGTTCGCTCTTCAGGCTGCTGATGGTGGGGCCTAGACCCTTGGGATACTGCTCGCTTACATCGATCGCCACACCGAGGGTCTTCGCGGCTTGAATCAGCCGACCGATGTTCCACGCCACACGCTCTCCACCATGAATCGCCGGGAGGAGTTTTTCCTGCACGTCGATCACCAAAAGAGCTGTGTCAAACGGGTTCATCAGTTCGGGAGAGCGGCTGATTGAGTCGGCAGTCATGGCAATTGGCTAGTGTCCTAAAATGGACAGAAAAAGCATCAAAAACGCCTGAAAAACCCGATTCGAATCGATTTCAATCCTGGTTGTCAGGCTACAGCGGCAGGATCGAAATCTGCGGGAATCGGCTACTACTTTATATGTAATCAGCATAACGATCTTCGTGCCTCTCGTGTGGCACCGAGCGCGAGGTCTGTTTACAATCCGCTGGCCTCTGCGATCGAGCGTAACGGGCGTGCTCTCGTAGGGGGACGAAGACTCGAACTTTCGCCTCTCACCATTCCTTCAATAAGCAAAATTCCTCTCATTATGGCTGTTCTACTCGGCGTTGATATCGGTACTTCGGGGACCAAGACACTCGCTATCAATGAAAAGGGAGAAATCCTGGCGGAAGCCACGTCGACCTATCCCTGCGCTCACCCCAAACCATTGTGGAGCGAGCAGAACCCCGAGGATTGGTGGAATGCCACGGTCGCGACAATTCGCGCGGTGGTGAAGAAAGCCAAACTAAAGGCGACCGACGTGAAGGGGATCGGCCTGTCGGGGCAGATGCACGGGAGTGTGTTTCTCGACAAGAAGATGCAGGTGATTCGCCCTGCTCTGCTCTGGAATGATCAGCGCACCGCTGCCGAGTGCGACGAGATTGAATCGCGCGCCGGTGGACGCAAAAAACTGATTCAGATGGTCGCCAATCCCGCGCTCACTGGCTTCACTGCCCCCAAGATTCTCTGGCTCCGTAATCACGAACCGAAGAACTTTGCGAAACTCGACAAAGTGCTCCTTCCCAAAGACGATGTCCGCAGGCGCTTGACTGGCGAACTGGCAACCGATGTGAGTGATGCCAGCGGCATGTTGCTCCTCGATGTGAAAAAACGAAATTGGTCGAAGACGCTGCTTTCGAAACTCGAACTCGACGAATCGCTTCTCGCCAAGTGCTATGAGTCGGAAGAAGTCACCGGCAAGTTGACCCCCGAAGTGGCCAAGCTACTGGGGCTGTCGACCGACTGTGTAGTGGTGGGTGGCGCTGGAGACTGCGCTGCCAATGCTTTGGGAACAGGCGTGGTGAAAACGGGCTCGCTCAGCACCTCGATCGGAACCAGCGGCATCATGTTCGTGCACAGCGACGAGATGCAGTTCGATCCAGCAGGGCGACTTCACACGTTCTGTCATGCCGTGCATGGGAAGTGGCACATGATGGGGGTGAGTCTCACGGGTGGTGGCGCTTTGCAATGGTTCACCCAGCAGGTATTTCACGGGCTGTTTAAGGGGAAAACGAGTCCGTTTCAGCAACTGGCCGACGAAGCTGCCCAAGTCCCCTATGGAAGTGAGGGGCTCTTCTTTTTGCCCTATCTCGCGGGAGAACGGACGCCGCATGCCGATCCGAACGCGCGTGGCAGCTTCGTGGGGCTCACGCTCAAGCATACGCGGGGGCATCTGACGCGCTCGATCATGGAAGGTGTGACGTACGCGATGCGCGACAGCCTGACGATCATTCGCGACCTTGGTGTACCGGTAAACGAGATTCGTGCTTCGGGAGGGGGCTCGAAAAATCCTCTTTGGCGACAGATTCAGGCCGATGTCTTTGGACAAGATGTGGTGACGATCAACGCCGAGCAAGGCCCTGCGTTTGGTGTCGCTCTGCTTGCTGCTGTCGGTGCCGGGTTCTACAAAAACATCGAAGAGGCCTGCGCCGCGACAATTCGTGTCGTCAGCAAAACGCCGCAAAACAAAAAGGCCGCTGCGTACTACGACAAGGGCTTTCCGCTCTACCAGCAGCTCTACCGCTCGCTCAAGAAAGACTTCGAAGCGATCGCGGCACTCGATTCGTAGGAATTAAAGCTGCTGAATCAGCAACGTAGTCGCACGTCCCAAGCCGACGGCTTAGCCGTCGAAGAGTTGACGAATTGGGCGAGCGTGCGAATGCGTAAACATGATGAGGCTGATCGCGTCGTCCGAGCATTTCGGCGACGTTTTGCTTTTGAGAAAATCGCATCCCGTCATGATGGAACGCACAGCGATCGACGGCAAAGCCGTCGGCTTGGGACGTGCGAGATTCGGTGCGTAAGATTTGTAGCAGTTGTGCGGGTTGTTTTATGCGAGTTTGTGGGCTTGGATTGTTTGTAATCGGCGCGTGCGACTATTAGCTGCGACCTACGTTTTCCATGAGTCTTGATGGTCCGAGAGCGATTCTCGGCTGGGGCTCGTGGGGCGAAATGGTCATGGCAATTCTCGGCACACTTGCACGACGTTTTGGCTGGGGGTACGGAAGGCAGCAACTCGGACACGAGCTGCTGCCTGCACTAAATCCTACCGAGCTTCCGCGCGGGCATATTCCGGCGCTCGATGCGATTCGTGGGCTGGCGATTGTGGTGGTGACGCTCTATCGCTTTGGGGGCGGTGCGCCCGATGCAGCGCGAAGTCTCGAGCCAAGCTGGCTGGTGCATTCGCTGAGCCATGGTGTCGATCTGTTTTTTGTCCTCTCAGGATTTTTAATCACCGGCATTCTGTTCGACGCGAAAGAGCAGCCGCACTACTTCCGAAACTTCTACGCGCGCCGAACGCTTCGCATCTTTCCGCTCTACTACTTTGCCCTCGCCTTATCACTCGTCGTGTTGCCACTGGTTGGCGGATCGATTGCAGCGGCATTTTCCCCGATTGCCGAGGACCAACTTTGGCTGTGGCTTTATGGCGGCAATGTGCTGCAATCGCTGCGCGGCGAGTGGTGCCTCGGGCCGCTGAATCACTTTTGGTCGCTCGCGGTTGAAGAGCATTTCTATCTCGTTTGGCCCCTCGTGATTTTCAGTTTGTCGCGCACTTGGGCAATGCGTGTTTGCCTAGCCACAGCAGTCGCAGCGACGATCGCTCGTGTGGTGTGGATCAAAGCGGGTGGGAATATGGTGGCAGTGGAAGTCTTCACGCTGCTGCGGCTCGATGCTTTGTCGATTGGCAGTTTTCTGGCGCTGGCGATGCGCTCGCCCGAAGGCTTCAAGCTGATCACTCGCCTAGCTTGGCCGCTGCTGGGATTGGCCGCCCTAGTGATGGCGGTGATGGCCGCCAAGAGCATGCGGCTTTTGGGGCTGCCGATGCTAGGCTGGGCCACGCTATCGGGGTTGCTGATTGTGGTGGCGGTGACCGCGCGAGAAGGTTCGTGGATCGCTGGTGTGGCCAAGTCGCCGGTGCTCCGATTTTTTTCACGCTACAGCTATGGGATGTACGTCTATCAGAATCTGCTGATTCCAATTCTTGCGCCGCTGGTGACAGCACCCCTGCTCGCCGCGACGCTCGGCAGTGATGCGGGTGGGCAACTCGTCTACTGCGCAATCATGTGCGCGGCGACCACAGTGGTGGCGATGGCCAGTTTTCACTGGCTCGAAGAACCCCTGCTGAAGCTCAAGCGGTTCTTTTAGAAAACAGTGCTCGCAGAGGGCAGCGGATTACGATTTTCCGCGAATGCGCTGCCTTAGCGCGGGGATAATCGAGCGTGGAACGAACCGCGCCAGCATTTCGTCGCTCGCCAGCGGCGTGATCTGTTTGATGAGCGAACTGCTGACGTGGGCGAATTCTTCGTCGGCCATGAGAAACACGGTTTCGATCCCTGGATCGAGGTGCCGGTTGGCCATCATCATGGTGAATTCGCCAGCCAGATCGGTGAGCGGTCGCACGCCACGAATCATCACCCGCGCTCCGCAGTGGCGTACGAATTCCACGGCCAAATTCGAGAAGGCGCGAACTTCGACGTTGCCAATCTGCGACGTGGCCTGCGTGACAAGTTCCACACGCTCTTCGGGTGGAAAGAGATGTGATTTCTCGCTGTTAATGCCGATGCCGACAATCAGTTTGTCGACGAGCTTAGAACTCCGCTCAATCACATTCAGATGGCCGAGCGTAATCGGATCGAACGAACCGGTGTAGACAGCAACGCGCGAGTCGGACCTGGTCATGCGGACAAACTTTGCGACTAGATGGCATAAAGAGAGGATCGCGAACTGATCGATGTTCTAGCAGCAATAGTTCGCTGTTTCGAGTCTGCTGCCGAAATTGCAGCCGACTCCAGCTACGCGAGTAGGCTCCGGATTTGCTCCAAGAGCGTGTCGATTTCTTCGGTCGTGTTGTAAGCGTGCGGACTAATGCGAATCCCTCCCCCACGGCAACTGGTGACGATTTGAGCGTCGAGTAATTTCAGCCGCACTTGCGCGGGATCGAGCGAAGGCAAGAGAAACGTGAGAATGCCGGAAGTATGCCCGGCAGTGCGAGGTGCTAGGAAGGTGGCTCCCAGTTCGCGGAGACGCCCCGCAGCGTAGTCGCCGAGCGCAACAATCTGATCGGCAAGTGGTGAAACGCTCGGTGTGAGTCCGGCATCGACCAGAAATTGCAAGCTCGCGCCGAGTCCGATAAAGCCGGCCAGGTTGAGCGAACCACCTTCGTAGCGTGCTGCTGCTGGTTTGAGATTCAGCGTGCTGTGTGAGAAATCGTGCGAGGCGACCACGCTGTTCCAGCCGACGCCGAGTGGCCGCAGCTTGGCGAGATTCGACTTACGGACATAAAGCACCCCTGCCCCTTCGGGACCGAGCAGCCACTTGTGCCCGTCGGCTGCCAGAAAGTCGATGGGACATTGGTGCATATCGAGCGGGAATACGCCGAGCCCTTGAATGGCGTCGAGGAAGAACAGGATTCCGTGGGACTGGCAAAAACGGGCGACCGCTTCAACGTCGATCCGCCAACCGGTGGCATAGCCCACCCAACTCGCGGTAACCAGACGGGTCCGGTTATCGCAGTAACTCGCCAGTCGATCGGCGTGGGCTGCTCCGCTTTCGAGAGGCACGGTTCGGAGTTCGACCCCGCGAGCCGAGAGGTTCATCCAGGGGAATTTGTTGGAGGGAAATTCGCCGGCGAAACTCACCACATTATCCCCCGGCCGCCAATCGATCCCTTCGGCGATCAGACCGATGCCGGTGGTGGTGTTGGGGACGAGGGCGATTTCGGAGGTGTCGGCACCGATGACTTGAGCGGCGAGTTGACGCGTTTTTTCGGCGGCAGAGGCCCACCGCGGCCAGGCCACGTCGCCGATGGTGGCAGCTTCGTCGAGCCACTGGGCGATCGCTTTTCGGGTAATTTCGGGGAGCGGCGCGACGGCAGCGTGGTCGAAATAAACTTTATGCTGGCAGACAGGCATCCCTAGTCGGAGGGTAGAAAGCCAGCGGCTCGATGTAGATTGCAAGGAAAATCCCCTCCGTTGGGCGGTTTAGGCGTTACGACTCCCTGTCAAATCGGTTTGTGGCAGCAGAAGCGCCCCAATATCTACATGACAGCACGCTCGATTGAATTATACTGTCATCGCAAGGGTCGCTCAGGCGGTAGTCTGGGAAGGCTGCGCAAAAAGCGAGGAAGCTTCGAATGCCCAAGGCGTTGTGTTTACTCGGGATGATGGTTGCCATCCTGATTGCCATTTTGTTTATCGCAGATTTGGCGGCGGGTGTCCCGTTCCAAAAAGCCAGTATCCTGATGGATATCGCGCTCATCGTCTGCGCGCTGATGCTCGGCGCGATCAGCTGGTTTACGTTCAAAGAGCAGGCCTAGGCCACTTTCGACCGGCGCACGGCCGGTTCGGCGCTCCGCAGCAGCGATTTCGCGGGGCAGCCTCGACGCGAGGCAAGTTCTTCGCGGGCCATCTCCCCGCTCGTCAGGCACTGCAAATTTCCGGCCGACACATGGCGGGACACGAGCGACAGCATCTTGTCGATGAACTCGAGGCTATGAGCTGGTTGCTCGGCGAGGAGTGCGGCATCGATGGCGAGCGAAACGAGTTTGCGCTGGCGCGCGGCCGTTCGAAGTCGCCAAGCCAACTGGAGATAGGCTGCCAATTGCCACCCACCACGAGGATGCACGAGCGCGGCACTTGGGGCTACCCACACCGCGTGGCGTGCCAGTGGGGTCTCGAAATCAGCCGAAGCCAGCTGACACACCGATGCGGGACGTACGGCATGCACTCCAGCCGCCACTAGTGGCGCGAGGTCGATCGACCGGGCTGAGCTGCGCAGCAAGAGCGTGCGGCAGTCGATCCCCGATCGCCGCGCATTGCCAAAACGACGAGCCAGTTCGCGAGAAAAATGGGGATTGCGGCCGTTTCCGACCCAGTGCTGCTGTCCCAAGACCGCCAACTCTTGACCGGGGGACGATTGCAGAATCGACTCGCGAGCAGCTGATCGTGCTGGATCAGCAACGCCCCAAGTGGCCTGCAACTGGTGAGCGGCAACGATCTCGGGCAAGAGGCTGCTGGCTTGTAAAAGCGACTCGTGCTGCGGCAACGATTGCTGCGAAAGCTCAAGTTCTAGATCGATCGAAAGCGCGACGCGCCCGCACGAGAATCTGCCCATCATGGCCGCTACCCTGAGTGCGGGAGATAGCTCACGGGGACAAGTTCGGAGTGGCTCGTCCACGCTGAGCTCAAAGAAAAGCCCGCTTATATCTACTCGACGATTTTCCCCTCGGAACGTGAAATGCATTTTTTCACGCGTTTCAATCGTTAATTCGATCACATCGACTGCTCGCCTACAGCCGCGGCAAAACGCTCCGCTGGCCCGTCTGCTGCACCGCCGGGCTGACAAGTTTTGTGCAATAGTTCGCAGCGCTCAGCACGAATATCGATGAAAAGACTTAGGCGATTCTCCGGCCCCGCGATATACTCGCAGCTGGGTCTGTGTTCCCGTTAAGCTCTTCCACGAGAGGGCTTCACAGCGGCGAAACGACCCACAGCTGGCGTATCGGGACCTGCGAAAGCTCAGCACCCTAGCCGCATGCTAAGGTGCCAGGCAATCGGCCGTGAATCTGCCTGTTTGGAGTCTGCGAGAGTCATCATGGCCGACATCTCCACCCCTCACGATTCCTCGGAGATACCGGAAACCCCGGTTGCTCGAGACGCTGCGCCTCGCCAGCGTGCTGGCCGCACGAATCCGCCGGCAAGTGCCGCCGCTCCTCGTTCCCCTGCTCCCCGTTCTGCGCCGTCTCGTCCAGCGCCGTCCCGTTTAGCAGCAGCTCGAGCCGAGTCGGCTGAGCAGGCAGAGCCCCCGACCGACGATCAGGACGCCACCGAGGCCGACGAAGCGGAGCCCCGCGAGTCAATTTTCGGATCGGCTGGATTTCGACGCTGGATTCGTCAAAGCTCGGCGATGCTCGTTTCCACCATCGTGCATATGGTTGCCTTCCTGGCACTTTCGCTGATGGTCATTCAGCCGGAAGTGGTGCGGAACGTTCAGGAGGTGATTGTCACGGCGCTTGAGCCCCCTGAAGTCGAAGATGAATTGAAGGTGGAACTCGAAAACCAGATCGTCGACATCACCGAGCCCACCAATGCGCTGATGAGCTCGTCGATGGAAGTGGGAGCTGTCGGCGCATCGGGACCTGCCGGATCCATCAGTGCTCCGGCGCTCGATCAGCAGGCGACCGATCAACTCGAGGTTTCGGCGGTGAAGGTCGAAGGGATCGAGATCGATATCCCCAACGACAAGCTGATGATTGCCGAGGTTCCTGATGGACAAATCGGCGACGCAAGAGCGATTGTCGACAACTATGAAGAAGCTCTCGATCGGATCACACAAGAGATTATGTGGATGCTCGACAAGAGCAAGGTGCTCGTGGTTTGGCACTTCGACCAATCCGAGAGCATGAAAGACGATCAGAAAGAGATTCGGGGTCGCATCGATCATGTCTACCGGCAACTGGGACTGTTGAGTCGCTCGAACGACGGTTCGCTCGAAACCGCTGTTACCAGCTACGGCGAAAGCTTTCTGGTGCACACGCGCCGACCTTCGCACGACATGGACGAGATCCGTCAGGCGATCGACTCGGTGCCGATCGACCCTTCGGGCAAGGAGATGATGTGCTCGTCGATTCAACAGGCGATTGCGATTCACCGCCCTTATGCCAACCGCACTAACCGTCAAATGGCGATGGTGATCGTGACCGACGAAAGTGGCGATAGTGCCGACAACAACGCCATGCTCGAGCGAGCGATTGCCGAGGCCAAAGCTGCGAAGTGCAAGATCTACGTGCTGGGGCGTGAGGCAGTGTTCGGCTATCCCTATGCCCATATCCGCTGGATTCATCCACAAACCAAGCATCACCACTGGATTGCCATCGATCGCGGCCCTGAGACAGCGTTTGTCGAGCAGTTGCAAACCGATGGTTTTCACCGTCGCTACGACGCCCACTCAAGCGGCTTTGGTCCCTACGAATGCACGCGGCTGGGACGCGAAACCGGCGGCATTTTCTTCATGCTGCCAACAGTCGAGAAAGACCTCGTGCGCGGGCATAAAGACCGCTATGCCCTGGAAGCGATGCGTCCCTATTTGCCCGACCTCCGCAGCCGGATGGAAGTTTCGGTAGAGCGCGACGAATCGCCGCTCCGAACTGCGCTCACGAAAGTGATTTACGATCTCAATCCGTATCAGCCCGAGATTGCCAAAATCATCGTCATGCGGGTTCATTTCTCGCCCGATCTCGGGCAACTAGTCGAGCAAGCACGCACCGAACAACGCAAAGCGATCATCTACCTCGATTACTTGGCGAAGGTGCAGAAAGAGGTGGAAAAGCTCGAAGACTTGCGTCGCCAAGAGCCATCACCTCGGTGGCAAGCCAACTACGATTTGCTATACGCGCAGGTGATCGCATACCAGGCACGGATGTATGAGTACGGCGCTTATCTCGAGGAGTTCATCAAGAATCCTCGTGTGGTTCCATCGACCAAGGGTAAAGACCTCACGCATGTCCGCTGGGATATTACCACCCGCAAACGAATCCTGACGGGCAAAGTAGTCGAGCCCTATATCGAGCGGGCCACCGAGCTTTTCAAAGACGTGATCACCAATCACGCCGGAACCCCCTGGGCTGCTCGAGCGCAGCACGAGCTGAATCGCGGATTTGGAGTCGAGCTAGTGGAAGTGTACGACGCACCGAATCCCTACATTCCGCCGGGAACTCCTCTCCTTCCAGTTCCCAAGCTGTAGTGCAATCCCGCCCGCAGTTTCAATGCGATAGAATGCGGTCTGGTTCTGTTGCACCCCACTGAGTTACTCACGCAGCGTTTGGCTCCATGAGAATTGGCATCTACGGCGGTTCGTTTAACCCGATCCATTTCGGTCATTTGCTGCTGGCAGAAGTTTGCCGCGAGCAAGCCAAGCTCGACGAAGTGTGGTTCATGCCCGCCGCGATGTCGCCGCACAAACAGAATGTCGCGATGACGAGTGGTCGCGAGCGGCTGGAAATGGTGGAACTGGCGATTTCGGGGCATCCGCAGTTTCGCGCGTCGCGCTTAGAAATTGATCGCGGTGGCGTGAGCTACACGGTCGAGACGCTGCAAGCACTTCGCGAGACGAATTCTGAGCACGAGTTTTTTCTCCTCATGGGGGCTGACTCCCTACGTGATTTTGGGACCTGGCGCGAGCCACAGACCATCTGCCAAGTGGCGCTGCCGCTGGTGGTAGCCCGCGGTGGAGAGCCAGCTCCCAGTGCCCAGCACTTGGTCGAAATCCTCGGAGAAAAGATCACCGCCGCGATTGAGGCGAGCATCGTGCCGATGCCACTGATCGAGCTATCAAGCCGTGAATTGCGCGAGCGAATTGCGCGGGGCGAATCGATTCGCTATCGTGTGCCCCGAGCCGTGGAACAGTATATTCGCGAGCATCAGCTGTACCTGAGCCCCCGCACGTAAGGAGCGAGTTGACTGTGATTCGTTATCGAGATTTCGTTCCCCGCATGCTTCGTCCCGCAGGACTCTTTCAGCCTGCCGAGCACGAAGAGTTGGAAGTTGCCATCAACGAAGCGGATCAGTTCATCAAAGAGAGTGGCAAGCGGCTGATCAATATCGAAACGGTGGTGCTCCCCAACATTTGGAGCCGTTTTGAAGAAGGCCCCAGCGATCCGGCGCTCGGCACCAGTGGTGAATCGCCCAGCCACTGGCACCAGTTCATTCGCGTTTGGTATCGCGATGACTGATAGGACGACCTGTTTTTTGCGTTAGATGCGCAAGAAAATGCGGCGGCGATACATCCACAGCAGCACCAGCCAAAAGATCAGCAGGACTGCAGTGGTTTCGATAATCGGCAGGTAAATCTGGCTGTCGCTGACCAGTTTGTCGATCGCCGGAAAGGTGCGGAGCTTCTCGATTTTCCAGCCCAAATGGGTCTTCAGGGTCTTCAGCGTCCAGCTATGACAAAGCTTGTCCATGCAGTAGATGGCGATCGAGTTCATGCCGATCACCACCAGCGGAAAAGCCCAGAATCGAAACTGGATGAGTTCGATCACACCGTAGAACGCGGCCAGTAGCAGGCATGTCCAGCCGGTGCTGTAGATTGCCCAACTCGGAGTCCAAATCCGTTTTACGACTGGGCAAACACCGAGTTCGTTGAGTCCCCAGCCGATCAGCAGCATCGCTAGTCCGGCTCCGACGAGAATGCCAAACTTCTTCAGGCCTGATGCTCCACCTCGCAGCCATTCGCCGGCGATGAGTCCGAAGATCATGGTGGCGATCGAGGGAATGAAGTTGAGGGTGTTGTAGCCCCCTCGATCAAACATAAATGGCTCGGGACGTGGAAACCAGTTGAGGACTTTCACGTCGACATCGTGAGCCACATTGGCGTTCTTTTCCCAGTGGCGCTGAAATCCTTGGAAGTGGACCCAGTTTTCATCGACGCCGACAGCAGCGTAGTTGTAGTCGGCTGCGGGGAGTGGATAGAGCGCAAAGAGTGCGAAGTAACCGACCAGGATGACGATGGCGGCGGTCGCCTGGACCCAAAATTTGCGTCCCCAAAGTAGAAACAGAGGCAAGTAGCCGAGGCCAATTTGGCTCGTGACATCCATGAAGGTGAAGTTCGTTTGGTCGGATGAATTCGACCGTAGAAATACACCGAGTGCGATGAGCACCATCGCACGAAAAATCGCATGCAGCAGCATCTTCCAGTAGGGATCTCCTTTGCTGACGCGGGCTGCACAGGAGTAGGCCATCGCGACGCCGACCATGAACATGAAGCTCGGCTGAATGAGATCCCAAAAACAGCTCCCCACCCACGCGACGTGGTCGAGTTGTCCGGCGAGAAATTGCCATGTCGGATGGCTTGCGAACTGCGGGAGGGCAGCCACTTTGGGAATGCCAAAGCCGCGCGATGCCATTGCCAGCATGACGAAACCTCGGTACGCATCGAGCGAGAGGAGTCGCGCCGGGAGCGTCGCCGCTGGAGTGGAGGCGGCGAGCGAGGGTGCAGCGGAGGTCATCGCGAAGTTCCTGCGAGAGTGAGTTGTGTCTCGCTAGGAGAACCTAGTCTGGCGCGATGGTGGGATGCAAGATGTCGCGCGTCGCTGCTCGGCTACGGTTGACGTAGCGCGAGCGCAAAGCGGGTGATCACTTGCAGGAGCGTAGCGAGCGGCAGAAGCTCGGTACCCGGGACGAGGCAGTAGAGCATGCCAGCGATCGCTGCGGTGAGGCGGACGCCGCGCGAAGCGCCCCACATCGAAGCGCCCCACCAAGCCAGTGGCGCGCCAACGAGCAGACCTGTCACCAGACCTTGCGGGCCGAAGCTGAGCAGATCGACAACGTCGATCAGCAAACCGACGAGCAGCGGCGCTGCAAAGCCGAGCGTCTCTTTGGCTGGTAGTTTGCCGCCACTTGCGGCGAAGCGCGCGGTCAGCTGATTCACCAGATAGCCCCAGCCTGCCATCGTAGGCTCGGCAGCAACTGCACTCGCACCAGGCGCTGGGAGGAGCGGAACCTCGCCTGTCGAAACAGACGCAACACGGGTGCCAGCACGCGTGTCGTCGCTCACTGCGGCGCTCGTGTTCTCGAGGTGACTGGTGTGGGAGGCTTGGTTGTTCGTGGTCGTATCTCCTGCCGGTTGGTGGCGGTTGATCGCTGCGCATGGCACCGCTCGCTCTGTGCAACTAAGAGTATTTCGCCAGCGCCCGTTAGATCTTGCCGGAAGAGAGCCGTCCAAGAGGATTTTGAGGGTTTTTGGCGAATTTTTTCGACATTCGCCCCGAGAAACGCCTCGCAGCTTGCAAGTGCCGCACGCGGGCTTCACAATCCTGCTGAAGTTCCCCGCATCGGCGCCCGCGCTGATTGCCTGCCGGTGTACCTCGCTATTTACCCTCCCCAAGTTTCAGGACAATCTCTCCATGAGCTCATTTGCTTTGTTTACCCGTTGGTCCCTCGCGCTGGCACTGGTGCTGGGGCTCGTTGTTACGACCTCGTCGCTGCGCGCTGAAGATGACGCGGCTGCTGATCCCGCCAAAGCAGACGCCGACTTTGCGTTTCAAGGCGAGTACATGGGAACCCTCAAGACCGATGAAGGGGATGTGACGGTTGGCTTGCAGCTGATCGCCATGGGAAAAGGAAAGTTCCGTGCCGTTGGCTACAAGGGTGGACTGCCAGGCGAAGGCTGGGATCAGAATGAAAAAGTGGAAGCCGATGGCGAACTGAAAGATGGCAAAGTGGTGGTCGAACACGATTTGGCCAAAGCCGTGATTGGCGACGGCGAAGCAACGATCTACGCCCCTGGAGAAGTGAAGGTTGGGACGATCAAGAAGGTGGAACGCAAGAGCCCAACGCTCGGCGCTGCCGCTCCTGAAGGAGCCGTGGTGCTGTTTGATGGCAAAAATGCCGATGCCTTCGAAGGAGGCAAAGTGACGAGCGAAGGGCTGCTGATGCAAGGTGTCACCAGCAAGCAGAAATTCGACAGCTTTAAGCTCCACATCGAGTTTCGCCTCCCTTACATGCCCGAAGCCCGTGGCCAAGGTCGCGGCAACAGCGGCATCTATCTGCAAGGTCGTTACGAAGTGCAGATGCTCGATTCGTTCGGCCTGGCAGGGCTCGATAACGAGTGTGGCGGCATCTACACCATCCGTAAGCCCGACGTGAACATGTGCCTTCCTCCCCTCGCCTGGCAGACCTACGACATCGATTTCACCGCTGCCAAGTACGACGCCGAAGGAAAACTGACCGCCAAGCCCCGCGTAACCGTGCGACACAATGGCCAGCTGATTCACAGCGATGTGGAACTTCCAGCCGACATGAACACCCGCGCTGCTCCGGTGGCTGCTGGCAAAGATCCTGGCCCGATCTACCTGCAAAATCACGGCAACCCGGTCCGCTATCGCAATATCTGGGTGGTCGAGACGAAATAGTCTTCGCCACACTCCCCTTGCCTGGGGACTCGGTGCGTCGTTTTTACTCATGAAATGGCCGAGTGGCTTCCGCTACCGGAGGTCGCTTGGCGAGGCTGGTCGCCCTAGTCGCGCCAGCGATAGTAAAGTATTCTTAAGCCAGCTTGCCGGAAGCACTTCGGAGCACCCCACGTGCCCTGAACTTACCCGGCAATGCTGGTGTCGATCAGTTCAGAGCCAAATAAGAGTTTCGCTCGGGGCAAACATTGTGCCTTCGAGCCATTGCTTTTGATTTGGTGAAGCGCGTGATAGTGCGGCCGCTTTTTCGCCCCGATCCTGTTAGTGAGAAACCATGAGTTTACCGGTAACGGTAACGATTATTGCCATGTTGCTCTTAAACGCGCTCTTTGCCGCGTACGAGCTAGCTCTGGCATCAGTACGAATCGATCGACTTAAAAATCTGGCCGAAAACAAACGTCGCGGCGCATCGGCTGCACTCTGGATGAAGTCGCGCATGGAGGGAAGCCTCGCGGTGGTGCAACTCGGCATCACCCTGGTCGGCGCAGTGGCTGCCGCTGTCAGCGGCGCGAGTGCCGACGAGTCACTCTCCCCTCTCTTTCAAAAGTTTTTGGGCGTTTCGGAATCCTTTTCCCACGTCCTGTCGCTCATCTGCGTGGTGATTCCACTCTCCGCTGTCACGATCATCGTCGGGGAGCTCATTCCCAAGGTGCTCGCCATCAAGAACAGCGAGTGGGTTTGCGTGACGTTCAGCCCCGCTATGTGGGTGTTCAATGTCATGGTCTATCCCGCCGTGCTGGTGTTTGAATACAGCACCAAGTTTTTCGTGGCGGTGGTCGAGAAACTCTTGCCTTCGAAGAACTCCGACGACCACACCACGGGCCTGCACGAACTGCGTGCGCAGGTGAATTTGCTCCGCGCCAGCCAAGTGATTGGCATGCAGGAAGAGCGGATCATTCTGCAAGCGAGTCGCCTGAGCACGATGAAGGTTGAAGACATCATGATGCCGGAAGACGACATCGTGATGGCGGTGGCCGATGCGCCCCTGAGCGAAAACCTCGTCATCGCGCACATGGATCTTCACACGCGATTTCCCGTCACGATTGCCAAGGGAGATCCGCAGCTGATCATCGGCTATGTCACTTTTAAGGACATGGTGTTGCTTGCGAAAACGCATCCCGGCAACCCGGTGTTACGCGAAATTGTGCGTCAGATCATCAGCCTCCCCAGAGACATGAGCCTCAGCGAAGCGCTCCGTCGCATGATCGCCGAGCACTTGCACTTGGCCTTGGTGCGTGGCGACGACGGCAAAGTGGTCGGCATGATCACGCAGGAAGATATTTTTGAAGAACTGGTCGGAGACATCGAGGATGAATTCGACCGTTTACCGCGCCACGTTAGTCCTTCGGGGCATCAAGTGGTCGTTGGTGGCGGCGTGATGCTCGGCCAGCTGCGCGAAGTTTTTAAGCGTCCGGAACTCGGGGGAACTGCCCTGGCGACAACGACGGTTGATCACTGGCTCAATTCTGGCCGCGAAGATCCGCTCCGTGGTGGCGATATGGTGGTGATCGACGGCATCTGGGCGCAGGTGCGTAAGGTTCGACGCCGCAAGATTACCGAAGCGCTGCTGGATCCACTCGGTGATCCCTATAAGCAGCCGATGAAGAGTTCGTCACACTAAGCGACTGTTATTCCGGATCGCCAGCTAGCTGGCAAATGCAGTCGCCGCTGGCACTTCAGTTTCGTCTTGGCCAAAAGGGGCAGATTCGCTAGAAACCGTCTCGCGAATCTGATCTCAACCCCCGAGGCTAGTAGCAAAGAGCGATGGAGAATTTCTTACGAGTTGCCCGTTTAGCACTCCGCAGGCGAGGCACCTTCGCGCTGGCTGCTGTGACGTCGCTGCTCGTGGCCCTACTGTGGGGCTTCAATCTCGGGCTGGTGAAGCCGATTATCGAGCTCACTTTTAGCCCGCATACACCTCACGCTCATCTCGATTCGCTGATTCACTCCGAATCGCAGCGGCAGGCCCAGCTGCAACAGCAGATCGATGCCTTGCCTCAAACGGATGCCAGCAATCGCGCGCGGCTGTTGCACGAACTCGACGACGCCAAAGGATGGCAAGGTTGGCTGCAAGCGATTGTGCCGACCCTGAAACGGATCTTGCCCGACCATTCGTTCAAAGCGCTGGTGCTGCTCGTGGGCATTCTGTTCGTAGCCACGCTGATCAAAGATGGGCTCCTCGTTGCCAACATGATGCTGGTGGAGCGACTGAGTCAGCTCGCCGTTTTTGATGTCCGCCGAAACCTGTTCCGATCGGTCCTGAAAGCCGATGTGGCCGATCTGAGTGAAGACCGCAGTAGCGGACTTTTGTCTCGTTTTAGCACCGACTTAGCGAGTCTGGCTCACGGGCTCAACATGCTCCTGGGACGGATGCTGCTCGAGCCCCTGAAGATTGTGGCATGCCTGGTGGGTGCGGCGATGATCAGCTGGCGATTGCTGGTGGTTTCGCTGCTACTGGCTCCTCTAGCGATTTTGCTGGTCAGCCGACTTTCTCGCTCGATTAAGCGAGCCAATCGTCGCGCGCTCGACGACAGTGAAACGATGCTCGGCATGATCAGCGAAGCGGTGATTGGCATCTTTGCGGTTCGTGCCTTTGGCATGGAGGCCTACGAACGTCGCCGCTTACACGCTCACAACAAGCTGGCCTATCGCCGATCGATGCGAATCACGCTCTATAACGCCCTTGGGCGTGCGACGATCGAACTGATGGCGGTGGTGATTATCAGTCTGGCGATGCTCGCCGGCGCTTACTTGGTGATGAATCAGCAGACCACGATTCTAGGGATTCCGATCATGGATGAACCCCTGAGTCTCGGCTCGCTGATGGCGTTTTATGCCCTGCTGGCTGGGGTGACCGATCCGGCTCGTAAGCTCTCGGAAGTGATCAACTTTTTACAGCGCGGCTATGCGTCGGCTGACCGCATCTTCGACGTGCTCGATCGGCCTGTTGCGGTGGTGCAGAAACCGAAGGCGATTCGCGCGATTCCTGCCAAGCCGGCTCTCAAGCTCGAGAATGTTTCGTTTTCCTACGATGGCGAAACGCAGGTGCTGCGCGATCTCTCGCTCAGCATTGCGTTTGGCGAAACCGTTGCGCTGGTTGGCCCCAATGGCTGCGGCAAAAGCACGCTGCTGAACCTGCTCCCTCGCTTCTACGATCCAACGGAGGGAGCGATCAAGATGGCAGGTCTCGACCTGCGCGAGTTGCATCTTCCCTCGCTTCGCAAGCGACTCGGGGTAGTGGCTCAGAGCGCCCTCCTCTTCGACGATACGATTTTGGCGAACATTCGCTACGGTTCGCCCCGCGCGACCGATGACGAAGTGATCGCCGCAGCCGAACAGGCCTTTGCCCATCGCTTCATTACCGAAAAACTGACCGACGGCTATCAAACCGTTGTGGGGGAGCGCGGCAGCAATCTCTCCGGAGGGCAGCGTCAGCGAATTTTGCTCGCCCGCGCGATTCTGCGGAACCCTGAGTTCCTGCTGCTCGACGAGGCCACAAGTCAGGTGGATCTCGAAAGCGAGCAGCTGATTCACCGTGTGCTCGAAGAGTTCCGTAAAGGTCGAACGACCATCATGATCACCCACCGCGTCTCGACATTGGCACTAGCCGACCGCATCGTGGTGATGGATGGGGGATCGATCATCGACCAAGGGACGCACGATCAACTACTCAAATCTTGCCCCCTCTATTTGCGTCTGCAGCAATCGCATGCGGCAGGTTCCACGCGTGCTCGGGTCGCTTAGGCGAGTAAGTTGAGTGCCGCTTCGCTCGGCTGCACGTACTTTTGGCACGCCGCTTGCATATAGTTGCTAACATGAGCAGTTAGCTGGAACCTGACTGATCATTCGCTCGCCGCAGCGATGCTAACCGCGATCCTCGCGAAAACAGAGAAGTTTGTGCTGGGGCCGGATTAAGAGAGGCTCGCAGAGGATCGCGGAAACAAAGAAGCGGAACGTATTTTTGGGCTCCAGTTAGCCAAAAACAAGCAAAACTGGGTCGTTGGCAGCGAAAGCGATGGTTGCCCACGACTAAGACGAGAAAGTGCAGACCCTGCCCAAAGAGCACTTTCAACCAACAGGCGAGTGCGCTCGAGACAGAAGCTCGAGCGACCTCGCCTGTTTTATTTTGATGTTCAATTTCGCAACAATTGTATCAAAATCGAACAAATGCCACCCGCTGACTTCGGGATCAACAAGTAGCGTTGTGGGTGGTAGTCAGGAAAAGAAGAAAAAATCTTTTTTTGCCGCGACGTTTGCCCCTCCAGGCGGCAGCAGAAGTACGCACCTCCTGGGAGGGTGAAATTTGCTCCAAGTGCTTGCAATCTCTTGAGCTACGTCGTCAAATAAGTTTTCGGTTATCGATGCAATTGAGGACGACTCGCGCGAAGTTCTCGAGGCTCTCCATGGACTTCCTGCGGCAAGCGTCGCACGCGGCATCCATGCAGTACCGGTTTTCGGTAGTAGCTGGCAAATATTCGGGCTTTCGCGAGTACAACCGAGCGCAACGTACGTTTCAGGTTACAGATAGCGATGGACTTCTCTACTTCGGTTGGCTGGGAGCGACATTCGTTCGTTTCCTGCTGCCGAAAATACTCTGAGTTTACTGCTAGTAACGCTGGCTGGTCGGATAACCAACACATCAAATACCGAGCACTCTGTGCGGCCACCATCACGACCGCCAGCGTGCTTTGTTGTAAGTCCCTTGTCGAGCACGCTTGTCAGGTAGCTAGTTGATCAGGATGACCAAGATGACAACTTCTCTCGCCCACTGGATTCGCACACCTATCGCCACGTTCGTGGCGGGATGTGCCTTGCTACTCTCCGCCCCAACCAGCGTTTTGCTGGGGCAAGAGGCAACCACCTCGACAACGCCCGCCAAACCATCGGCCACGGGGCCGGTTGTTCCTGACTACGGCATGCCTCAGGTGAAGTTCATCAACGAACAGATCCGGCAAGTCTGGACCGATAACCAGCTCACTCCTTCGCCACCTGCCACCGATGGCGAGTGGTGCCGACGTGTCTACCTCGACATCCTCGGCCGGATTCCCTCGGTCCAAGAACTCCGCGATTTTCTCGCCAGCCGCGAAACCGACAAGAAACTGAAGCTGGTTTCGAAGCTGCTCTACGACGAGTCCTACACCGAAGATTACGCCCGCAACTGGACCACGATTTGGACCAACATTCTGATTGGTCGCAACGGTGGTCTCGAAGACGACACACTGATCAGCCGCGCGGGGATGCAGAAATTCCTCCGCGATTCGTTTGCTCGCAACAAGCCTTACGACCGCATGGTGTATGAGCTTGTTTCGGCTACTGGCTCGACTGCTCCAGGTGGTGAAGGTTTCAACGGCGCCACCAACTACTTGGTGATGAAGCTCGACGAAAACGCTGCTCAAGCCACTGCCATGACGGCCAAGAACTTCCTGGGGCTGCAGATTCAATGCACCCAGTGCCACAACCATCCGTTCAACGAATGGAAACAGCAGAAATTCTGGGAATTCAACGCCTTTTTCCGTCAAACGCGTGCACTTCGCGAATTCGTCCCGGGCACTCGCGACATCGCTGGCGCCAAGCTGATGAACCAAGATTTCGCGGGCGAAGGTGCCGGCGCTGATCCTAATGAAGCGATCCTTTACTACGAACTCCGCAACGGCATTCTCTCGAGTGCCTTCCCTGTGTTCGTCGATGGCAGCGAGATCAGCAAGAGTGGCTATCTCGAAGACAACGATCGCCGCACCGAGTTGGCCAAGCTGATCATCAAGTCGGAGTTCATGGATAAGACGATTGCCAACCGCATGTGGGGGCACTTCCTGGGCTATGGTTTCACCAAGCCAATCGACGATCTCGGCCCGCACAATGCCCCGACGCATCCCGTGCTGCTCGACTATCTCGGCCAGCAAGTTCGTCAAAACAGCTTCGATCTCAAGGAACTGATCCGCTGGATCACGCTGTCGGAAGCCTATTCGCTGAGCAGCGTGGTGACCTCGAAGAACAAATCCGACGATCCGCTGATGGGCGAAACTCCTAAGTTCACTCACTTCTACCTGCGTCAGATGCAGGCAGAACAGCTGTATGAATCGCTTCTCGTAGCAACGCAGGCGCACAAGACCCGTGGCAACTACGAAGACCAAGAGAAGATCAAAGCCGAATGGATGCGTCAGTTCACGATCGCTTTCGGTACCGACGAAGGTGACGAATCGACAACCTTCAACGGCACAATTCCCCAAGCTTTGATGATGTTCAATGGCGATCTGATCAAAGACGCCACGAAGCTCGATAAGGGAAGCTTCCTGTCGACCATCGCCACCAGCAATCTTAAGCCGGGTGCGAAGATCGAGTATCTGTTCCAAGCGGCTCTTGCTCGAAATCCAACGGACACCGAACTGCGTGCAGCTAATCAAATCCTCACCTGGCGTCAGGGGGATACAGCCGCTGCACTTCAAGATCTGTTCTGGGTGGTGCTCAACACCAACGAGTTCATCCTGCAGCACTAAGCGGTGTGAAGAGCTCTGCAAAGGGGCTCGGCATCGACAAACAAGTCAACTACGTCTAACAAGTTTCAAGTCAATAAGTATCCAAGGCAGCTGTCACTTTACCGGCGACTGCCACCAGAATTACCGGAGTCTTCTTATGAGTCTGTTGCTTCCCGAAGGGATGAATCGCCGTCATTTTCTGAGTCATATGGCTGGTGCGTCCGCGATGACGATTCCAGCCTTGACGCTTGGCAACAGCCTGATGGCTCACGCTGCCGATCTGAAGAAGAACAAGAAGTCGGCGATTCTGCTGTGGATGAGCGGCGGCCCGAGCACGATGGACATTTGGGATCTGAAGCCCGGCGCTTCGACCGGTGGCCAGTTCCGCCCGATCAGCACGGCTGGTGACGTGCAGATCAGCGAACACATGCCGATGACCGCCAAGGTGATGGACAAGCTTTCGATCGTGCGTTCGATGAGCACGCGTGAAGCGGATCACATGCGTGGCCGCTACTACATGCACACCGGCTACGTGCCGAACCCGAACATCGAACACCCGAGCTACGGTGCTGTTCTGTCGCACGAACTGATCGATCAACGGGCCGACCTCGAGATTCCTCCGTTCGTATCGGTGGGTGGTGGCAGCGTTGGTCCTGGCTTCCTCGGCATGGCCTGGTCGCCGTTTGTGGTGAACAGCAACGGCCAGGTTCGCAACCTCGAGATGGGTTTGAAGGAAGATCGTCTGATGCAGCGTATGGCTGCTTTGGACATGATCGAAAACAACTTCATCAAGCAGAATCGTGGTAGCGCTTCGGAAGACCACCAGAAGATCCTGAAGAAGACTTTGAACCTGATGACGAGCAGTCAGATGGAAGCGTTCAAAGTGATGAAGGAACCGAAGGAAGTCCAAGAGCGTTACGGGAACGACGGCTTTGGGCGCGGGTGCTTGATGGCCCGCCGTTTGGTGGAAGCTGGTGTACCGTTTGTGGAAGTTGACTTCGGCGGTTGGGACAACCACGCGAACATCTTCACGACGCTGGCCGACCAGAAGCTTCCCGTTCTGGACCGCGCGATGAGCGCCCTGGTGGAAGACCTCGAACAGCGTGGTTTGCTGGAAGATACAGCGATCATTTGGATGGGCGAGTTCAGCCGCACTCCTCGTATTAACGGCGGTGCAGGCCGCGATCACTGGGCTCGTTCGTGGAGCGTGGTGATGGGTGGTGCCGGTATGAAGGGTGGCCTTGGCGTGGGCTCGACCAATGCAGATGGGACAAGCGTGGAGACGGAGCCTTACACATCGCAAGATGTGATGGCAACGGTCTGCAAGGCGCTGGGGATCTCGCTGGAAACGACGTTCACGAGCAAGAGCGGCCGCCCGATGAAGATCGCCAATGGCGGCAAGGTCATCAAAGAATTGTTTGCTTAAGTAGCGGTTTCGAGATGGACGGCGGTGATGCCCTGCTGAGTCGAGCTGATCAGCCCGATTGAGTGAGGCAGACTACCTAAGGTAGATCATCGCCCAGAGCTAAAAACCAACGATCGCGGCCGAGATGCAAAACGTCATCTTGGCCGCGATTTTCTTTGCGCAGGGAGGCTGAGGTCCGGTTCCGGGCCTGCTCCCGAACGTTTGCATTCCAAAATCGCCGAGTAGTGCAGCAGTCTGCCTCGATTTACGATAGATCTAGCGGTGAATGGTTGCGTGGTGGGCCATTCTTCTGAAAATCGATCGATTTCGTGTCGATTGGGGCTCGAAATCACGAAAAATGGAATCGCAGCTAAGTTTTTTGCGAATAATGCTTTGCGCAGTTTTTCTTTCGGCATCTGAGTACATCTAACGGCGGCCTTCGCTTAGTAATTGGGTCATGACGACTCCCCCCGAGCCATCCGCGACCAGCTTCAACCCTGCCGATCTGATCAAGACGTATCAGGCGGGGATTTGGCGCTATTTGCGAGCCTTGGGATGCGAGTCGGCCCTCGCGGAGGATTTGACGCAAGAGACGTTCCTGCATGTTTTGCAGCGTCCGTTTCAAGAGATCAATGCTGCTGCGACGGCAGCCTACCTGCGGAAGATTGCCCTCAACCTGTTCATTTCCCATCAGCGCCGAGCTGGCAAAGTGGTGGTAATGGAGGCGGTGGAGGAGATCGATCGAACCTGGACCACTTGGGCCGGGAACGACTCGGGTGAGGCGGCTCTCGATGCTCTGCGGGAATGCCTGAAGGGGCTGACAGAGAGGGCTCGCATGGCTCTGGAGTTGCGATTTCGAAGTGATCGTTCGCGAGATGAAATCGCGACGGCCCTCGAAATCACCGAGCATGGCGCAAAAAATTTAATGCAGCGTGCCAAACAGCAGCTTAAAACGTGTGTCGAGAATAAATTAACGAGTGACGAGCGACCGGGACCAGCAGAGACGGCAGCGACCGAAAACTCTGCTAGTTCGAAACGTCGCTCGAGCTGATAAATCAACCTGAATCGTGAAATCCACAATGATGTTTCATTGCGGTGTTTCACTGCAAAGCAACTAAAAAGCAAAAGCGAGAACTTTGAGCCATGACGCCGGACCGTGACAACCCCATCCTGGATGCCTGCCTGGAGGAAATCCTGGCAGACCGAACTCCGCCGGATCTCACCGCGCGGATTCTCCAGGCGTGGGCTGCGCGGGGCGCATCGCCCAAGTCGAGCAGTTCAGCTGGCCTGACAAACGCGGCTGGCCTGACAAGCGCGGCTGGTATGTCCAGCATGGTGGCTGCTTCGCTCAGTGCGAGTGGACAGCCCATCGCTCCGCCACTCGTGGCACCGCCGGTCAGCGTACCCGCTATGGCGATCGCTCCCAGCACGGTGTCGCAGCCCGAGGCTATCGCCGCGCCTGATCAAGTGGCCCCGGCCATCCGCACGACTCGCGTTCGATCGCGAAAAACCAGCTACGTCCCAGTTCTCACCCTTTCGGCAGCTATTGCGTTGGTTGCTGTTGGCGTGGCCTGGTGGGGACTATCGCAGCCCTCGGAAAATTCGGTGGCAGGTGGTGGTAACAAGTCGGGTACGGAAAAACTCGGTGGCGAGAAGTCTGCAGTCGTCAAGTCGGGCGACAAGTCGCGTCCGCAGCGCAGCACCAATCAGCCACAACTAGCAAACTCCCCCAGCGATTCGTCCACAAAAAATTCGTCAAACGGTCCTGATCGCTCGTCGAATCCCGGTCGAATGAATCCCGGCACGGTTGATAACGGCCCGCCACAAATTGCTTCGGCCAATCCTGCTCAGCAGAGTGAAACGCTCGAGAATCCAACCTTCGTTCCACCCCCTGCTGCTTCTCCATCGTCGCTTGGTGAAGTGATTTCGTTCGTCAACACAACCGTGGATGCTGCCTGGAAAGCCAATCGAGTCGAACCTTCCCCTACGGCCACGGAAGCTGAATACTGCCGGCGCGTCTTTCTGCGTCTGCTCGGCCGCATTCCGACCGTGAAAGAACTCGAAACGCACCTGGCCGATAAGTCGCCAAACAAGTCGGCCGCGCTAGTCGATCGTCTGCTCGCGGCTGAGGAGTATCGCGATGAATACTCTCGCTACTGGGCGACGATTTTTGCCACCGCACTGATTGGTCGCAGCACCGGTAGCGACGATGAAGGTCCTGCGAGTCGTGAGGGGCTTGAACTCTACCTGCGCGATGCGATTGCCAAAAACAAATCGTACGACAAGATTGCCTTTGAATTGATTACAGCCGAAGGAACCGGCGAGCCAGGGAGCGAAAAGTTCAATGGTGCCGTGAACTTCATGCTCGACAGCCTCGATGGTGATGGAACACTGGCCACCGCGCGAGTTTCGCGAGTATTTCTCGGGCATCAGCTGCAATGTGCGCAGTGCCATCATCACCCAGCACACGATTTCACACAGCAGCAATATTGGTCGATGAACGCCTTCTTCCGTCAGGCACGCTTGACGAAAATCGGGGGCAGGCCAGCCGTTGTCGATGCCGATTTCGTGAGCAGCAGTGGCAACACCGACGAAGCCGAAGTCTACTACCAGGCTCCCAACGGTTTGCTCAAGGCAGCCTATCCCGAATACCTCGATGGTTCGAAAGTCGACCCCAGTGGTCTCGTCAGCGAGGTTCGTCGTCGTGCTGAACTCGCTCGATTAGTTGTCACCAGCAAGCAATTCTCGCGAGCCACGGTCAATCGTGTCTGGAGCCATTTCTTTGGCTACGGATTCACCCGCCCGATCGACGACATGGTGCCGCTGGCCGACAAGCCAGTCGCCAAGTCGCAGCCCCAAGCAGCTCTGCCCAACAGTCTCGATCCCGCGAACATTCGCCTCGCTGATAGTGAAGCCGAGCAGGCCGAGATCATCGCCGCTGCCAGCGGAACGCATCCGGAACTACTCGAGCGACTCTCTGACGAGTTCATTCGTAGTGGTCACGATTTGAAAATGCTGATTCGCTGGATCACCCTCAGTGATCCGTTCCAGCGGTCAAGTAAGATCACCGCCAGTAACCTCGTCGATGCTCCCGAGGCTGGAACGGTTCCACTCTTCAGTCACTACTACGCCCGCCAAATGCAGGCTGAAGAGGTTTACCAGTCGCTCCTGATTGCCGCACAGTTGCGGAAGTCGAGCGGTGGTCAATCGCAGGTTGAACTTGCTCGGCGCGATTGGCTCGCTCAGTTCCAGCGGAACATGGCGACCGACGACGCAGAAGAGGAAACCAATTTCAACGGCAGCATGAGCCAGTCGCTGGCGATGATGAATGGCGAACTGATGCAGCGTGCCGTGAGCAGCCGCGATGAAGGTCTGCTGCGAAGTGTTGTCGAAAGCAAAATGTCGCCGCAAGAGAAGGTCGAGCATTTGTTCCTCGCAGCCTTGTCGCGACGTCCAAGCAAACGCGAGCTCGAAGCAGCTGAAAAGATGCTTGCCTCAGCAGGCCCCAATCCGGCCGCTGCTGTTGAAGATATTTGGTGGGCACTTTTGAATTCCAATGAGTTCATTTTAGATCATTGAGCGTTTAGAGATTAAGAGGCCACGCAAGACTCTTCAGGAACTTCTGCAAAGTTCCCGCTGAAATAGCCAAGAGTTCCAGCAGTGGCTCAAGTGAATAGTTTTCGATCCAATCGTTATCTGTAAGTTCACGCGTCCGTTGAGATCTTGGGGACATTGTCATGAGTCTGTTGCTTCCCGAAGGGATGAATCGCCGTCATTTTCTGAGTCATATGGCTGGTGCGTCCGCGATGACGATTCCAGCCTTGACGCTTGGCAACAGCCTGATGGCTCACGCTGCCGATCTGAAGAAGAACAAGAAGTCGGCGATTCTGCTGTGGATGAGCGGCGGTCCGAGCACGATGGACATTTGGGATCTGAAGCCCGGCGCTTCGACCGGTGGCCAGTTTCGCCCGATCAGCACCGCTGGTGACGTGCAGATCAGCGAACACATGCCGATGACCGCCAAGGTGATGGACAAGCTGTCGATCGTGCGTTCGATGAGCACGCGTGAAGCGGATCACATGCGTGGCCGCTACTACATGCACACCGGCTACGTGCCGAACCCGAACATCGAACACCCGAGCTACGGTGCTGTTCTGTCGCACGAACTGATCGATCAACGGGCCGACCTCGAGATTCCTCCGTTCGTATCGGTGGGTGGTGGCAGCGTTGGTCCTGGCTTCCTCGGCATGGCTTGGTCGCCGTTTGTGGTGAACAGCAACGGCCAGGTTCGCAACCTCGAGATGGGTTTGAAAGAAGATCGTCTGATGCAGCGTATGGCTGCTTTGGACATGATCGAAAACAACTTCATCAAGCAGAATCGTGGTAGCGCTTCGGAAGACCACCAGAAGATCCTGAAGAAGACTTTGAACCTGATGACGAGCAGTCAGATGGAAGCGTTCAAAGTGATGAAGGAACCGAAGGAAGTCCAAGAGCGTTACGGGAACGACGGCTTTGGCCGCGGGTGCTTAATGGCCCGCCGTTTGGTGGAAGCTGGTGTACCGTTTGTGGAAGTTGATTTCGGCGGTTGGGACAACCACGCGAACATCTTCACGACGCTGGCCGACCAGAAGCTTCCCGTTCTGGACCGCGCGATGAGCGCCCTGGTGGAAGACCTCGAACAGCGTGGTTTGCTGGAAGATACAGCGATCATTTGGATGGGCGAGTTCAGCCGCACCCCTCGTATTAATGGCGGTGCAGGCCGCGATCACTGGGCTCGTTCGTGGAGCGTGGTGATGGGTGGTGCCGGCATGAAGGGTGGCCTTGGCGTGGGCTCGACCAATGCAGATGGGACAAGCGTAGAGACGGAGCCATACACGTCGCAAGATGTGATGGCAACGGTCTGCAAGGCGCTGGGGATCTCGCTGGAAACGACGTTCACGAGCAAGAGCGGCCGTCCGATGAAGATCGCCAACGGTGGCAAGGTCATCAAAGAATTGTTTGCTTAAGTTGCAAACAAACATGACGCGATGACACCCGTTATCGCACCACGTTTTAACTACTAGCCAAAACAAAGCCGGCTGAAGGTTCTCACGAATCTCTCAGACGGCTTTTTCGTTTCTTGATGTCACCCGATCTTCGTGAGGCGACTAAAATTCCTTCGTTCCAGGAGCTGAAGGTTCGATCTGCGGCGTGCTGGCTTTGGGAACGGGGGGAAGTGGAGGTGGAAGTTCTTCGGTGTTTTCTTTCTTTTTGGGCTTCATTGCTTTCTGGCCACCACCACTAAACAGGTCGAAGAACGAGGGGATTTTCACCTTTTGATCTTCGGGGACAGGTTGGCGAACCATGTCGAGTTCCAGGTGCGTCGAAATGCCGAACTCATCACGAATCAAATGGGCATCGACACCGCGAAACCAAGTGAGGAGCGGCGCTTGATAAGGTTGTTTCTCGCGTTTTTCGACGTCGGGATTCCAGGCTGAACTTTGCCAGTACTTCTCGCCCGAAGGAGCAGCCGCAAGTTCATACTTTCCACCCAGCGGGCAGGTTAGTGTGGCATCGAGCAATTGCTCGGTGACCGCAAGCGAATCTTCCAGCGGCACCTTCATCTGCTGATGAAGCAGGTGGAGCATGTGTACGTTGCCTCGCGATGCTTCAGCGGCACGTTGCTCGTACATCCGGCTCACCCAGGCACTGAACTTGGCGCTACTGAGGTCTCCGACGTGCAAGCGAATTTGTGCCGGTGTCTCGGACTCGACCACGCGCAGCTGTGGCGTAACATCGGCCAGCAATTGTGGATCGAAGGAGAGCACGGAGAATCCAGCCCCTTGTCGACGCCAGAGACCAAACGGCAACTTCGAAAAACCATACGCATCGGGTCGACTGCCGCCGAGATTAAACGGCAAAGCATCGAGGAATCCTGGCTTGGGCCAGCCACCGATGTAGCCTGGCACGGTCTTCAAAAACTGCAGCGTTTGAAGTAGCCCCTGCGGCCGAATGTCGGACAGCGGCACCATATCTTGCACGCCAAGGAACAAGTAGTGAGGCGGTACGCTGGGCAAAAGAAGTCCGCCGCGAACCGATGCTTGTGCCGTGATTACGTCGCCAGCGGCCGGAGTGACCATTTCGTTGGTGGCTGGACCAAGCACCGAGAGCAGCGAGCCATATTTGGTTTCATCGAGGGGTGTGACATTGGCATCGATCACGATGCGTTCGCGCGTTCGGCCCCCTTCTTCGGGCGTGTCGAGAGCGGTGCGATTGATGGCCACAATGAGTGGGTCCATCCGTTTCCACTGGGCAGTGTAGGCACGCGAGAAGGCGTCGATGCGTGAGGCTTCCAAGGCGGTGATCGACCGGATTTCGACGTCTGGAATCGGCAGGAAAAAGCCACGTGCGCCACGACGCGAGTCGATGCTTCCTGATGGTGTGACGATGGGGCCGCTTCCATCGGGACGGCGGCCAAAACCACGCGGCAAGAGACCAGCAGCTACCAGTTCTTCCATTTCGTCCGTAGGAAGTCCTTCGCCCACGGCCGCGAGGCGAGCCAGTTGCAGTAGTTCCATGTCGGTGACCGACTGCAAACGCCTGTAGAGTTCGACTTGGTACTGGGGGCCGAGCAGTTCTTCGAAGAATCGCGAACTGAAGTAGACAAAGATGGTGTCGCCGCGCGATAGCGGCATTTGAGTCCGGGCGTAGCGAAATTCCTCGGTCGCGGCCAGTGGTCGGTCCCCTTTGCCTGCTGCAAAGAAGCGCTCGACGATGGCCCGCGAGGTGGTGACGAGGTGATAGTTGTCGTCGACCGCATAGAAGGATCGAATGCGGTTATCAGGAGTCGAAAGGAAAGAAACCTCTCGACCAGCGATGGTGACTTTTTCGAGAGTACAACCGGCCGCTTTTTCTCTCTGAAGTGTCCGTTTGCGCTGGGTCGAGAAATCGTTGCTCAAGACATCGTTATCGCGTGCTTCGAACATGATGCCGATCGCGGCACCTTCATTCATGTACGTATCGCGGCCGATGATGGCGATATCCGAAATCACCGTGTCGCCGAACAAGTCTGCAAGTTGATTTTGCTCGAGTGAAAGTTGCTTTTGCAGGCGATCGCCCAAAGGCTGGGTGTAGCTTCGCAGCGTCGCCATGCTGCTGATATCGCCCCCATATTCGGCCAGCAATTTGTTGAGCCACAGATAGTTCGAGAACTTGCCGAAGCGAACATAAAAACACTCTTCGGGAACGTGCGATGCAATTTTTTCGAGCTTCAAATCGGCTGGAACCGGAGGGACGGGTGGCGCCACGCTCGGCAAAGCTTCCGGTAAAAGAATGTCGGCTGGTTCGGTGAAATCGCCCCGCCCCAGCATCGTGTTCTTCAGGGTTTCGCTCTTCAGACGCTCCATGCCAAGCAAAAGCTCGAGCGATTGCTGTCCCGGGCTCACACTGGCAGCTTGTGGCTGTTTATCGGGGAGCGGCAAACCGTAGCGCTGGGCGAGCATTGCGACTAAGTAGTCATACACCACGGGTGGATGATCGGAACGCTCACCCGATGCCCTGGCTTGAGCTTGGTAGTCCTTCCACCAGCGATCAACAAGCCGATCAAACTCGCGAGGGTTGCGAGGCGGTCGAGGAACAATCGTTACCTGAATTGGCGAGGGGGTGTAAAGAGTGACTTCTAGAGGTCGATCGCCCGTAAACAGAAACGTCACGGTGAGCGTTCCGGGGGGAAGGTCCTCGGTGGCGCCCAGCAGCTGACCGATAAATTTCCCGAGCGTTCCAGCGGCCACAGCCGGGTAGCTGGTTCGGCCGTCGTTGTCGACCACACGAACTTGCATGGGGTCGATAGGGCCAGCGACGTCAGCCGCCGCCAGCGAGATGCGGGCCACGCTGATGCGGCCTCCACTCATCGCCTCGGATTCCACACGAGCATGAGCACTGCTTGCAAGCGAGAAAGTCAGAATCGCCGCAGTGACTGAACAAAACAATGAGCGACCGAGCATCGGAACCACCTCCTAGGAGCACAAGCCAATGCCACTTGTCGCGCTGGACGTGCCAGAACAATCAAGTGACATGCAAAACAAACGAGCCGATCCTTCGGTCTCGGCAGAAAACGAAACTGGCCGAATTGTACGCGTTAGGCACTCTGCGGGGGACCTCCCGGACGAAGTTAGTCCAGGGAATTACGGGGAAACAGGCTGCGAGATCGCTGGCGATTCCCGCCAAGCCGCCGCATTTTCGCCGTCGAGCCTCAGCGTGAGACACTTGGCACTCCCCCCTGCTTTAACAAACTCCGACAGCGGAGTTTCGTGAGGCGTGAAGCCTGCGTTTCGCAAGTCGCGTTGCAGTTGAGGTGCTCCCGTATTGGTGATGACATGCTTTCCGACCACCACTGCATTGCAGGCAAATGCTCTTGCCTCCTCCTCGCGAACAGGAATTAAGAGGGGAATGGAGCTTTGCAGCACTTCGATACCGTAGGTATCAAAAGCGCCCGGATAGAAGATCGCCGAATCGGTCGAGAGCGGACAGAAGCAGGTATCTAAATGATAAAAATAAGGGTCGACGAGTTCGACGGCAAGGACTCGGCAACCAAGCCAGGCGGCGATCAACTGTTCACTTCGAACATCACTTCGGATGCGATACCCGGCATAAAGGGTATCGCCTACAAAAAGGGCATCACCTGCCCCTTCAAAAAAATGATCTTCCGGAAGACATAAGACCTCAAAACCATGTTGTGTAAGCCAGTCGTGAAAAAGTGGCTCTTCACGCTGTCGTTCAGTATGCTTAAAGTGTGAAAGAACCGCTTTCTTCTTAAAGATTAAAGCAGCATTCGCAGTGAAAACTAAATCAGGTAATTTCGCAACAGGATGAAGGCGTTCAATCATAACTCCCAGCGACTCCAGCATGTCGGCCAAGCCATGCCATTGCAGAAGTGCGAGTTGACGATCTGCTTGACGCGAGCGGCTCATCCAGGGATTGATTTCATATTCAATACCAAAGTATTCGGGAGAGCACATAAGGATGCGAGGCGGGGCGAAGAGGGGGCGAGATTCGTTCATGGTGTCTCCCTCTCGATTCGGTCAATTTCACCGACTAATGCCCGGAAAAATGGTTCCACATCGGTGACGAGTCCCACGGTTTGGAACGATCCACGATCGGCAAGCTTAATCACTGTCGAAGGATTGATGTCGACGCAAACTACTTTGACCCAGGCCGGTAGTAGATTGCCAACGGCGATGGAGTGGAGTGTAGTGGCGACCATTAAGCAAAAAGAAACGCCAGCGATCCCACGCCGCATGGCCTGCTGTGCTTCCAGCGTATCGGTGATCACTTCAGGGAGTGGCCCATCATCGCGAATGCTGCCCGCGAGAATGTATTCAATTTTGTTCTTAATACATTCATACATGATGCCGCTTTTAAGATATCCGCCATCGACAGCAGCCTTAATTCCTCCCCAGCGGCGTATGCGGTTGATGGACCTTAAATGATGCTCGTGGCCAGCTTCAACAATATCGCCGCAGTCGAGTCTTACGCCCAGGCTCGTGCCAAACAAAGCTTGCTCGATATCATGAGTTGCCAGTGCATTGCCTGCAAAGAGTTTGTTGACATAGCCTCGTCTTATCAGGCTGGAGAGGTGCTCGGCACTTCCGGTGTGGACGATGGCAGGCCCACCGACGACAAGCGTTTGGCCATGCTCGCGCCGGGCACGTACGAGTTCCTCGGCAATCTGACGGATCGCAACCCCTTTGGGTTTTTCTGTCGAAACGGGGCTGTTCATGAACTCAAAGCCATGCTTGCGAGCGTTCCGTTCAACCGGATGGACACGCACCCCCACATGGCCAACCACCACGAGGTCACCGATGTTGATTTCTGTCATGGCACGGCATGCGGCGGATTGCAGGTCGGGGGCGACGACGATTCCGCAGTCCATTTCCTGCTTGTCGACGTTCAGCCACTTTCCAGCGATACGGATTTCCGTTTGCTGATTCGTGGTGGCATAGAATCCCTCGGGAAATGCGGCTGCAATATCAGCCGGAACGAGGCGTGCGTCGTGCTGATGGATGGCTGTTGCGCCATGGTCGGCGATGGCAGCCAGAATCTGCTCGAGACGCTCTTTCGAGGCTGCTGAAACCTCGATCCTTGCGAAACTTGCGTCGGAGCGAGCCTGTCCCACGGTGATGTCGCGGATCTGAAATGCACCCCCGGCGGCAGTGATCAGATCGAGCACTTTGGGGAGGAGCAAACTGTCGATGATGTGCCCCGAAATCTCCACCGTTTCGCAAAAAGGGAGGATTTCTGAGGTGCCAGACGAGCGATTCATCGCATACTCCTTCGGGAGAGAGTCCTGGGAGCTTTAGCGCTGCTAGCGGTCGGGAAATGCGGGTCGCTAGCGGTTGTCTTGAGATTCTACGCATCTGGGTGGTATTGGGGTCAGAGAAAGATGGTGGAAATTAGTTGCAAACTCTGCTGGCAGAATGACTTCCCACCCATCGTGGCGACCGCTATAATCCGCGATGTCAACCCGGCAGACCCCGCTACAGATGTTGGCCCGGCCACTTGCTTGCGGCCCTCTAGCGGAAGCGTTTCTGCCTTCCATCCTGCTTCGCGCTAATTCTGCGGAGCTTTAGTTCACATTGGAAACTCATGCCCGATCCGTCAAAACCTGACCGCTGGCGTTCTTTGCTAGAGAGCTTTGGCCTCGCTGCCCCTGCTTCGCAGACCCAGCCCGAACTTTCCTCGGCCCCTTCTGCCGAACCTGTTGCCGCTGAACCCTCTGCCAGCGTGCCTGTTGAAAATGTTGCTGACGTGCCCGAAGTGGTTTCGCAGCAGCGAATTGCGTCGACACTTCCACCTCCTCCCGCCAAACCAAAGCCCAAGCCAACCACGACCGCACCTCCTGGCAAACGCAGCAGCTGGTCGCAATTAGCAGGTCAGCTGGGGCTGGAAGTTCCGCCGGAACCTGTTCCGCTCCCCGAGCCCTTGGCCGCCATGCTGGCTGCTCAGCCTCTGCAGCAGGCACCAGTGACGCCGCAGGCACCACCAGCTCTGACGGGGTTTAGCCCGGCTCCATCCCACCCCGTTGCACCACCTCCACCAGCCCCAGTTCAGCCAGCGCCCGCAGCAGCGTCTGCGAAGTCGGTTTGGGATGAGGACACCAGCGAGTTCCCTGCTCCGGGTCCTGCCAACCTTCAAGAGGATTTTCGAGGACGCCGTCGGGGCCGTGGTCGCGGACGCGACCGAGTGCGGCGCGATGAAGCTCCTGCTGCTGAAAGTGCTCCTCGCGTTTCGAGCGAAGCCCCTCGCGCTCCACGTCCACCACGTGATGTCGAGCGTCGAGATTTCGAGAAGCGAGACCTGGAACGCCGCGACGTCGAGCGCCGTGATCTTGAGAAGCGTGATCTTGATAAACGCGATATCGACAAGCGTGACTTCGATTACGTCGATGACGATGAGGAAGTGGCCACCGGCGCTGTGATTGAGTACGGCATCGACGATGCTCCTCTCGCTGGATCTGATGCTCCCACACCGAGCGACGATTCGAGCGAGGGTCGCAAACGCCGTCGCCGCCGCCGTGGGCGTGGTCGCCGTGGACGTGGAGGGGCCGAAGCCCCGGTCAGCGATGCAATTCCATCACCAGGCCGCGCACCGCTTGAGGATGAAGAACTCGACGAAGTGCTTCCTCAACGGGGATTTAGCGACCGCGATGAACCAGCGCCTGTTCGTGGTGAATCGCGGGGCGACTTTGCTCGCCGCGATTTCATCGATGAAGATGCCGAACCGGTCGACGATGGAAGTGACACGGAATTGCCCATCGCTGGTGAAGCTCGTGCACGTGATGAAGAACCAGCTCGCGAAGGTGTTCGCCGCCGCCGCCGTCGTCGTCGACGAGGGGGACGCGACCGCGAAACCACCGGTGCCGCACCACCGCGTGAAGTTCGTCCAGCCACCAGCCGCAGCATCGACGATGAAGACGACGACGATGATTTGGACGACGTTTCGTACGCCGGTCGCTCGCCGCGCCGGGGACGTAGCGAATCGCCCGAACCACGTCGCGCTCCGAGCGGTCGAGGTGAATCTGGCCGAGGTGAGCCTGTTCGGAGTGAAGCAGGCCGTAGTGAAGTTTCACGCGATCGTGATGATCTCGATCATGATGACCATGACGACGGCGATGAACATGGCGAAGAGCTTTCGCTGCATAAGAAAATCCCGACCTGGGAAGATGCCGTGGGGTCGATCGTCGATGGGAACATCGCAGCCCGCAGCAGCCGACCCGAGCATGGTGGCCGCGGCCGCCGTGGTGGCGGTCGAGGGGGACGTTAGAGCGCGTCGCGCTAAGAGATAGCAGTTGTGGCTTCGTCGATCACCAAGATCACGAGCCACAAGCTCTCGTAGCTTCCTGAAAACAAAACGAGTGGTTGCCTGCTTCTTCGAGCTTGGCAACCACTCGTTTGTCGTTTCTTGCATCTCTTGCTGCGAGCCGCGCTACTCGTCCGTGCGACATGCGCTAGCTGATGGCGATGGTCGACTTCAGGGGCCGAAGTACGTGCTCGAGAATGTGGTTGTCGACGATTTCGCTAGCGATTTCTGAAAGTCGCTGCATCGTGGTCACAAAGGTTTCCCCCGATTCGAGGCTCCCATAGCGTCGAGTGGTGAAGTAGACACTCACTTGTTCCTCGGGAAACTCGCGCGTGCGGACGTGATAGGCGGTAGTGCGCGATTCGACACTCAATCGACACTGCGTTCGGCAATCGTCGTCGACAGCAAACTGAATCGACGGGTCGAAAGCGAGTACCCCAGCGCCTGGAATGTTGGTCAAGCGTTCAAACGCAGGAGCGATTCCCAGAGCGCTGAGCAGCAGCTGATTATGATTGCCGCGATAGGTGAAGTCGAAGCCATAAGTCACGCTCAGCGTTTCGCAGTCGAGGGGACTTACCGACAGCGTGTAAGGGGCGATATCGAGCAGCAGAGCATGCTGCTTAAACGCCTCTTCGACCGAAACTGGGTTCACGTAGCCACTCGAAATGCGACGGACCTCGCAGCTGGTCCAGCGATAGTCGCCACGGTCTTTGTCTTCCTCGAGAACGAGTTCACCTCGTTCGCGGCTGAAGAAATTTCGCATGCGCGGATAGTGCTTTTTCATCTGCTCGAAGTGATGCAGCACTGTCTCACGCGATTGAGGCAGGTCCATCTCCGTGCTCAAACTCACGTTGATGTAGTAGTCGTCGCAAAACGACTGGTAGTTCATGATTGCCTCCGTGGGTAAGTTGCTTAGGTCCGACTGCTTGCTCAGGACCAATCAGGTAGTATAGGACCACGCCACAATTACTGTCAAAGTGACCATCAGCCAGCGTTAAGTATGGCAGTTGCTGCGAAACTTGCTGGCCCTCATTTCCGCGTGCGCTGCTAGCGATAGAATAAATATTCTCACTCCCCTTCAAGACGCACGAAACGTCGCTTCGGTTCGTTCCTTCTCCGCTAGAGCAGGCGTGCATTCGATGTCCACGATCACGAAACGTCGCCGGTTAACTTCGGCGCAGCAAACGTCGCGCGAATCTCTTCCTGGTGAATTGCCGCAGTGGTCGTACGTGCTGGAGACGGAACTCGGCTACACAGCAATCGTTTGGAGTGAATCGAAGCTCACGTCGCTGGTGTTTGGCCGGCGCTCCGCAGCCATTGCGCTACAAGATAGTGCCGCCGTTGCCGTCACTAATCCGCCGAAGTGGATTGCCAAAATTGCTAAACGCCTCGCTGCTTTCACCGCTGGTAAGCGAGATGATTTTGCCGATCTTCCACTGGCACTCGATCACTTGGCCCCCTTCACGCGCACGGTGATCGATGCTTGCCGCGCAATTCCACTGGGGGAGACACGCTCCTACGCCGATCTGGCGGCGATGGCTGGCTCGCCACGCGCCTCGCGAGCCGTGGGAAGCGTCATGCGCACCAATCGTTTTCCCGTGGTTGTTCCCTGCCATCGGGTAGTCGCTAGTGGTGGGAAAATTGGTGGCTACTCCGCTCCCGATGGCCTCGATATGAAACGCCGCTTGCTCGCACTCGAGCAGCAGATTGTGGCGAAGTCGCGCGGCCCACATTAGAGATGCTCGAGCACTCGATCAGTGAACTCGATGGTCGAGAGTGTTCCCCCCAAATCGCGAGTACGATGCCCTGCTGCAAGTGTCGAGGCGATCGACTGCTCGATCATTCGTGCCGCTGCGACTTCGCCGAGATGCTCTAGCATCATCGCCGCCGAGAGAATGGCAGCGGTTGGATTGGCAATTCCTTTTCCAGCGATGTCGGGCGCACTCCCATGCACCGGTTCGAACATCGAAGGAAAGTTGCGCTCGGGATTGGTATTGGTGGAAGGAGCCAGGCCCAGTCCCCCTGCAAGTTGTCCCGCTAGATCGGTGAGCAGATCGCCAAACAAGTTCGACGCCACGATCACATCGAATCGCTCGGGCCAGCGCACCAGGTTCATCAGCAGCGCGTCGCAGTGCTGCCGCTCGCTCGCGACATCAGGATACTCGGGCGCGATTTCGTCGAGCAGGTTATCCCACAGCACGTAGGCATAGCGCTGCGCGTTCGATTTCGTCGCCATTGTGAGTTTCTGTTTGCGCTTTCGCGCGAGCTCAAAAGCATAGCGCAAAATACGCGCTACCCCCCGTCGCGAATGAACCGCTGTTTGAATCGCCACCTCGCGATCGGTCCCTCGATGGAGCCAGCCCCCTTGGTCGACATATTCCCCTTCGCTATTTTCGCGGATCACGACCAAATCGATATCCCCCGCCGATTTCCCCGTCAAAACGCAGGGAACACCAGGGAGCAACCATGCGGGACGAACGCACGCATACTGATCAAACGCCTGACGAATGCGAACGAGGGGGGCGAGTGTCGCATGGTCGGGAAGTTCTGCTGGCCAACCGACTGCGCCGAGCAAAATTGCATCGTGAGGCCGCAGAATCTCGAGGAAGTTTTCGGGGACCACGACTCCAGTTCGTCGATAGTGATCGATGCCCCAATCGAGTTCCGTCAGTACGAGTTGAAATGCATGACGCTGCGCTACTGCGTTAAGCAGACGCAAAGCCTCGCGCGTGACATCTGCCCCAATGCCATCTCCACCATAGACGGCGATGCGATACAACTTCGAGGTGGTTGTCATGAGAGCGTTTGATTCGTTGGGAAGAGGGGAATATCGCTAATACAGTCGCACGCCGATGATCTATGGTGTGTCAGGTGAGTCGCCCGATGAAGTTCGATGCTGGTCGGATTGCTCGCGGTGATAACGCTCGATCTCGGCTCGTAGCAAGGCATGCTCGGCGGCTGCGTCGCGCTTATGCTGCTCGTAGTGTTTGCGGGTTGCGAGCCAATCAGAAAGCGCGAGGACCAATGTGACACAAACCGCGCTTGCAATCCCGAGGAGAAACAGCGATTTGGTAATCGCATCTCCCAGGATCGACTCCGCCGAGAGGAGCACCCCGATGATCCCCAGGAGTCCGCTTGCCGTCGTGCGCCGCTGATATTGCTGTTGATAGAAAAGCTGATCGGCATCGGTCAGAGCGCCGTGATCCGCTTTTCTCCATGTGACCAGATGCATCGCAATAAGAAAGATCGACGATGCCACCAGCCCCACAGAAAACCAGATCGATGGGGGCATGATCGTCTCGACAAAGTGGTGGTTCGCTCGAAATACGTGACGCGTGCGCTTCTGCAGCACTTAGTGCAGCCACGGATTTATTGATGGTTACTTCAGCCGCTTCAGATACTCGTGGACCACCCAGCCCACTTTCGCGAGCGATAGGGCGCTGCAGTTCTCGGGAACATCTTTGGTCGTATGCCAGTAGTTCACATTTCCGGGGCGCGGATAGTCGAAGTCGATGATATCGCAGGTGGGGATCTTGGCGATGTTGCGGAGCGCTAGGTGGTCGTCGCGAATTTCGTGACGCGTGCGCGAAATGAATTCTTTCACCCCCAAGTCTTCAGCCGTCTTCCAAATGTCGAGCACGATGGGACGTGTCTCGGGCCAACTCATACTCAGGCTTTCACGGAACACCTGCAGTTCGGCATCTCCCACCATGTCGAGCAAGATTCCCGAGCGGTACTTATGCCGAGGAGGATTGCGAATGTATTCGTTCGAGAAATGCTCCGAGCCGAGAAAGTATTTATCGCGATCGTCGTAGACCAACTCTTCGCCGTCGAACAGTACAAAGTCGATACCATACTTACTCTCGAATTGCGGCATCATCGTCCCGAGTTCGCAGAGAAGTCCCACGCCACTTCCCCCATCGTTCGCGCCGATGAAAGGTTCGCGGCGAAGCCGAGGATTAGGATCTTGGTCGGGAAAGGGACGGGTGTCGTAGTGGCAGGCGACTAGGATTCGCTCCTCGCGCTCAGGATGCCACTCGACAATCAGGTTGGCGAGCGTCGTTCGTTCGCCCGTTTCGGGGTGACGAATGTCGAACGATTGGAGCGTCACCTTCCCCCCGATCGATTCAAAATGCTTCACTAGGTAGGCCTGTTGGTCGAGCATTCCCTGGGTCCCCGAAATTCGCGGCCCAATAGCGCAAACGGTTTTGAGGTGCTCGTAGGCCCGTTCGCCGTTAAAAGGAATGTCGCTCAGCGTGAGTTTGGAGAGTGGGGCACGCTGCGAGAACACAAAGCCACTGCCCGAGAACGATAGCAGTGCTAGCCCGCAACCGATCGTCAGAATCAGGATGCTGTAGAAGCCGATGTTCGTCTTCGTGCCGCTGGGGCTCGCCATGATAGCCTGCATTCTGACGCGGAATTTCTAGGGTAAAAGTGAAATCAGCTGACCACGATTTCCGAATCGATCGAGCGTGCCAGCATCGTGAACCGTTTGTCCCCAGGGGACTTAGGGCTACTCCTATTTAACCCGACGAGCGCCGCGGTGACTAGAGAAGCTCTGGCAATCGCCGTGTAACAGTGACACTGGTTGCCGTAATTCTTGCGCTGCTGTGCGAAGCGAGCTTGCCCCAAAACATCGCTCGTCGATACACTTCGGCTCACAAGCCATCTGCTTTACTCTCTCCTGTTCGTTTCCCGCCCGCGAGGTCATGGATGATTCGCATCGCCGAGGTTACTACGCTCCACGCCACTATGGTCGCCCGCTGGCATCAGCGCGCGATCGACAATCCGTATCAAGGTTTCCTGGCGGCCGTTTGCACGCAGCTGAGCTTCAACTATCAGCTGTGGCACGAAGAAGATATTGCCCGGAGCCGAGAAGTCTCCGACGCCCGCATCGCTGAAGTGAAGCGTGCGATCGACAAATTTAATCAGCAGCGCAACGACTGGATCGAAAAACTCGACGATATGATCACCGCCGAGGTCGATCGCGTCGGCATTCGTCCAGGAGCACACGCCACGCTGAACACCGAAACTCCGGGAAGCTCGATCGATCGCCTGTCGATCCTGGCACTTCGGATTTATCACTTGAAAGAACAGCGCGATCGCCTCGACGCCACGGCCGAGCATGTCGAGGGGGTCGAACGCAAACTGGCCATCGCCCTGGCACAGCACGACGATTTGTCGGCTTCAGCTCAGCAACTCATCGACGACATCTTTGCTGGACGTAAGAAGCACAAGACCTACCGTCAGCTGAAGATGTATAACGATCCATCCCTGAATCCCTATCTCTACCAGGCACGCCGGGCTGCTTAAGGGCGGCTCACGAAAAACAGATGCTGCGCTCACTCTGATGTGATCGCGGCGAGATAAGAAGTTGCTATATTGCCGCCATGGACGCGCGGCAAACACCCTCGCAATTTTTGGCAACTCCTGTCGAAGAGATTCGTGGGATCGGGCCTGCTCGCGCGCCTTATTTGCATCGTCTCGAGCTCCGCACCGCGCGCGACGTACTCTTCTGCTTTCCTCGCAGTTACCAGGATATGAGCGAGCTGCGCGAAGTTTCGCAGCTCGAAGAAGGGGTGATGGCGAGCGTAGTGGGAGTGGTCGAAGAGGTTGATTTCCGCCCACTCCGCAATGGACGTACGTTGCTCGCCGTGCTCGTTCGCCAGGGAACGCAGTACATTCGCTGCATGTGGTTCAGCCAGGGATTTTTACGCGACAAGTACAAACCAGGCCGTCGCGTCCTGGTTTCAGGAGCACCAAAATTACAGGGCTTACGCTGGGAATTCACTCACCCTCGGACCCAGATGCTTGCCGACGATGAAGATGCTCCCACCGGGCGAATCTTGCCGGTGTACTCGCTCACCGATGGGATTACGCAAACGCAGATGCGCCGCATGGTGCAAAATGTCGTGGAAAAGTATTCGGAATATCTTGAAGAAGTATTTCCGGATGAATTAAGAAAAGCTCACGACTTACTCCCGATCTCTGAAGCAACTTTAGAGGTACACTTTCCGACTTCAAAAGAGAGGTTAGAGGGGGCTCGACGTCGATTCATCTACCAAGAATTGCTGGTCCTGCAGCTCGCTCTTTGCTGGCGAAAATCGCGACTCGAGACTAATTGCACAGCAGTTCCGATGCCGATCGATGCGCGGATCGATGCCCGCATCACTCGGCTCCTGCCATTTGCGCTCACCGAAAGTCAGCGGCAGGTGATCAATGAAATAACAGCCGATATGGGGCGCGATCGGCCGATGAATCGCCTGCTTCAGGGAGATGTTGGGAGCGGGAAAACCGTGGTCGCGATGTTTGCCATGCTACTGACCGTTGCCCACGGCCGGCAAGCGGCACTGATGGCCCCCACCGAAGTTTTGGCACGTCAGCATGCGCGAACGCTTGCCGATCGGCTCGCTGCAAGTCGTGTCCGGATAGCTTGCGTCACAGGCTCGATGCCCACTGGCGAACGCAAACAAACGCTCGCCAAAATTCAGCAAGGCGAGATCGATATTGTCGTCGGCACCCATGCCATCGCGGCTTCAGCGGGCGGAAGTGATCTTCCATTTGCCAAGCTCGGGCTGGTGGTGATCGACGAGCAGCACAAGTTTGGAGTTCGACAGCGTGCAGCACTGAAAGGGGCGGGCGAGAATCCACACTACTTGGTGATGACCGCGACCCCGATTCCCCGAACGATCAGCTTGACACTGTTTGGTGATCTCGAGGTGAGCACTCTGACGGGAACACCTCCTGGTCGTCAAAAGGTAAACACCTACTGCGTGGGAGACGAGCGTCGCGAGGGATGGTGGAATTTCTTTCGCAAGCGGTTGGCCGAAGGTCGGCAAGGTTATGTTATCGCCCCATTGGTGGAGCAGTCGGAGCATATTGAAGCGCAGTCGGTCACCACCTTGTATGAAAAACTCTCAGAGGGAGAACTCCAGGGGATTCGCTGCGGAATGCTTCACGGAAAAATGTCGTCGACCGAAAAGGATGAGATACTGACTCGATTTGAAGCGGGAAAATTGCAGGTCCTGATTGCGACACCGGTGATTGAGGTCGGAATCGACGTCCCGAATGCTACCCTCATGACCATCGAAGATGGCGAGCGGTTTGGACTTGCTCAGCTGCACCAGCTTCGTGGGCGCGTGACGCGCGGACAGCATCCGGGGTTCTGCTGTGTTTTCGCGCAGCCATCAACCGAAGAATCCCAGCAGCGCCTCGCTGCCTTCACGCAATCGACCGACGGCTTTGAACTCGCCGAGATTGATTTTCGATTGCGGGGTCCCGGCGATTTGCTCGGTACGAAGCAGCATGGCTTGCCACCGCTCCGCATGGCCGACCTGGTGCGCGATCGCGAGATCTTGCTGAAGGCGCGTGTCGACGCGCAGCAGATGCTGCTGGAATCACCGGAACTGGCCACGCAAGAGCTCGCAAAACTGCGACGTATGGTACTGGTGCGATATGGGAAAACGCTCGATCTAGGAAGCGTTGGCTAAGGCATAGCCTGCGATCAATCAGCACACTCGGCACAACATTTCAAGCCACACAAAGCGAATTGGCCGCTCGGCGCTTGCGACAGTATTTGGTGCCCGCTTACGCACTTGATACTGTGCCAAGAAATACCCAAGGCCGCCTAGTTTGAAACGAGACGGCCAAGGGTGCCTCACCATTGTTCCACCGGAGCACTGGGCATGTACTATAACTGCCAAGTTCAAGGCGAAAGCTCTACGCGAACTAGCTGCTGCCGAGTGGGAAATCAAGCGTCGGCTGAGCTGCGTCGACCGTCACCTTGAGCGTCGTGTTCGAGTTGAATTGAGGCGGAATATACATTTCGGTCATTGGCGTCGGTTGACCAGGATTCGAATTGTCGAACTTGCCTGGAATTTCGCGGTAAGCGGTGATGCTCACCCGGTTCAGGCCCGGTGACGCAACGAGACTATATTTCCCTTGCTCAATCCGTGTGGCGACATTCGGCGATTTGCCATCTTCCGGCATGAAAATAATCTCACCACTTTCCACCGGCGTATTCATGAACATTACGGTCCCTTCCACCTTCACTTCGGAGCTTCCTGAGGAACATCCTGCAGCAAAGCTCGCGAGGCAAACCAGCGTGAGACCCATCAACTTACGCAGCACGTCACAACCTCCCGCATAGCAATAAATGAACATGTTTATGAATTAGCGTTCAAGCTCGTTGGGTGTATAAGTCCTCAGCACAAAACATGCTGAGGACTGTGAGAACAACCAACAAGCTGTGTCGGCGTTTAGTATTCACCCAAGGTTTCGCCACCGTTGATCGTACCTAGAGCGCGATAGGTGGTGATGTTGATAGTATTCGAGATAAAGCGTGTACTACCGTCGATCAGTGCGACTTGAGCACCAGCAGGATGGTAGCTGCGAAGGAAGTTGCGCTGCGTGTCGGACGACGTAATCGAGGTGCAAGGGGCACCTTTCCAAGTGGTCGACTTGCAGAGGTAAACTTGGTCGGCGATCGTTGTGTTAGGAGCTTCCATGGTCGTGAAACCATAGCCACCCCAACGAGCACCACCCCAGTACGATCCGCCGTCACCCCAAGCGCTATTGGTGTTGCTCTTGCCGCGAATGATCACTTCACCAAAAGCAAGCGAGTTGCTCGTTCCATCGATCACGCTACCGAAAGTATTGTTCGATAATTGAAAAAAGAGTCCGTCGTTGGCAGTGCCATAAACCATCAAACCATCGCCTGTGCAGCCGACATAATTGCCTTGAGCACCGTAGCCAGGACCACGGTTTCCACCGTTGGCACCCTGTGAGTTAGATCCCCCCGAACCATCCGATGGGCAGTTCATCGTTTTGATGGGGATGTCTTTGATCGTGTCAGGAACGTCCATGATCCACTCGATCGTGAGGGCAGAGTACTTGTCGTACATCGCCGTCTGTTCCATGAACGGGAGCACCCCTTGGAACCAGCAGTTGCGCTTCAGACGCGTGCCAACTTCCATGTAGCCGTAAGGGAAGCTACCGAGCGTGTCGTGGTAGTTGTGGAGCGCGAGACCCAATTGCTTGAGGTTGTTGCTGCACGAAGAACGACGAGCCGCTTCGCGAGCTGCTTGAACAGCAGGGAGCAGAAGTGCCACAAGCACCCCAATGATGGCGATCACCACCAGCAGTTCGACCAGCGTGAACCCTTTTTTCCAACTTCGAAAAACAGTCACAATCACATTCCTTTCCAGACGAGGCTGCGGTTTCCCACGAGCGAACACCCGCCACTCCAGGTGGGCGGGTAGCCGTATCCGCAGTACATAACCCGTCGAAAGCAAAGAGTGTGCCGAACGGGTAAGCCCTAGTTCCCGCAAGCATTTTTAAGAGAATATGCGGGAAAAGAATTTCAAGACGTACGTCTACTAGGTGGTGTGCGTAGCATCGCTCTAGGGCGACTTCCATGCCGCTGCTTAAAATTAACGCACTCCGATGTTCAAACTTCTAGCGGAATTGAAGTTCACACTAGAGGAACAGCCGAGTTGACTTGGCCAGCTGGTCGAACCAGCGGAAGTCCTGCCCTCTTCAGGCTTTCAATCGACTGCGGTGTAATACCACAAGGCTCTAGCCCCTGGATAAATGTTTGCAGTTAAAGATGTAAGTCCATTGTTAGTAATGGCTTGCGATTGTCTTTGTGCTCTTTGGTCTCGATTAGCTGTCACGAGAGGCTGAGGCCTCGTGGAAATCGTTCACCTTTGAGTTTTTTCTGGCGAGGTCGTTCGGTGCTTAGGTTGGGCAAAAGAGCGGTGGAAGCTAGAAGCAGCTGGAGCCTCGTTGGCTTCCATTGAAGTAGTTGCCATGGTTAGTGGAGGCAGGCTCTTAATGTGATCGAAGTTCACATTGAACGATTTTCGTATGCCTCGCCTAGCGTCCACTTCCAACGCGAGAAGCTGCAAGCAAGAAGTGCCCAAGGCGATTTCTCCTTGACAAGCCCCGCTGCTCCCTTATGCAGGCGGCTGGCCGCATCAAAAAGTGCGGGCTGGGGCTACGTCGCTTCAGGGTCAAGTGGAGGTGCTGCGGAGTTCGGCAGAGTGAGCCCCGGTTCTGCGGTAGGCTGATAGACCGGCGGAACGTCGGTCGCCATCGGCTTGAGGGGGATCGGCTCACCCCCGCGCGCGAGATACAGTTGATAAAGCTGCAGCAAGATCGCGGCATTACCCAGCAAGCAAATCACACTGATCGGCAAGAGCCCGACGCAAAAAAGCAAAATTCCAATTACGGTTCCTAAAAGACCGACGAGTATCATAAAAAGGTTAGCGATCAAGGTTTCTAACCAGCATCGCGAGAGAAAGTCGCGGATCCAGGAAATCTTAAAGCCCTCGGAAAAGTCTTGCGACAATCCAGCTCTTAGATAGACCGGCGTCAACAGGACACTCATCAACAAAATGAAGAGTATAAAGCCAAGCACAATGAGGGGGATGACAATAGCGGCAATTAGTATTCCTGTTTCCCTGTCGGACCTCATCAGCGCCATTGTCCCAAAGACCGTGGTCTGTGTAAGGATCTGAAAAACAGGGATCATCAGTGTTTGAAGAATGTGAATGATGAGGTAAGGCCAAACGCCACGTCGGAGGTAGCGGTTGAAATGGCGAAACTCAAATTTCTCATAGCTTGCGGTGAGGCCGCGAAACTTCAATTCGATCGTCTCATAAAGATATCCCAGCAGCAGAACTTGATTGAGAACTGGGATAAAGATTGCGATCGATATGTAGATTAGATTGTGGGTGAAATGGGGGCCTTGAAACACATCCGAGTAGCTTGCGAAAAACTGGATTCGTTTGGGCGCGACACCCCCAATGGTTTCTTTGCCACTGTTTGTAGTTGTTGCTTCGGACACAGGCCCCTCCACTGACATCGATCAGTATATCGGTTACGGCCCAGCACCAAGGTGGTGATAGCGCTCCAGCAATGCTCGTCTTACAAGGTCACTCGAGGAGTCGCCTCGAGCAGCATCCGACTCACTTCACCTAGAGCCTGTTATTGACTTATCTGCTTGAAATTGCTGTAGTTAGGGGATGAAACACACGACAGGGAAGTCGTATCCCAGCGACGTAACGGATGCGGAGTGGGAATTCCTGCTCCCTTACTTAAGCCTCATGCGCGAGGATGTGCCGCAGCGCGCCTATTCACTGCGCGACCAGTTTAACGCCATGCGCTACGTGGTGAAAACAGGAATCCAGTGGGACTTCCTGCCGCATGAAATGCCTCCGTGGCGGGCCGTCTATCAACAAATGCGACGCTGGTTCGAAGCGGGAGTCTTTGAGGAAATTGCGCAAGACCTCAGGCTGATGGTGCGTCTTTTGGAAGGACGTGACGAACAGCCAACCGCTGTGATCATGGATGCTCGAACGCTGCAATCGACTCCTGAAAGTGGAGGCCGCGCGGGATACGACGGCGCGAAGAAAAAGAAGGGTTCGAAGGCCAATATTGCCGTCGATACACTGGGAAATCTGCTGGCGGTTTACATCACTGCAGCCAATGAGCAAGACCGCGACCAAGTCGCCATCCTCTCGCAGAGAGTGCAAGAGGTGACGGGCAGCAACGTGGAGATAGCGTACGTCGATCAAGGCTATACGGGCGCCGCAGCAGCCGAGCAGGCTGAAGCATCCTCGATAAGATTACAAGTTATAAAACATACCGAGACCAAGCGAGGCTTTGTCCTATTGCCACGCCGCTGGGTTGTTGAGCGCACCTTTGGTTGGCTGAGTCGCTTCCGCCGTCTCGCGCGTGATTATGAGAGACTCACCGTCACGCTCACCAACTTCCACTGGCTCGCCTTCCTCACCATACTCCTCGCAAAAATCTACAGACAAAGTCAATAACTGGCTCTAGCGTAACAGCTCTATCTAAACGGGTTTCCACCACTTGGCGGTGGCATCTTCGGACCAGCAGTAGGCACAATCGGTTCAGCAACCTGCTTGGGTGGAACCGGTGCCCCGCCCCGCGCTAGAAAAATCATGTACTGCTGATAGTTCAGGTGTGTAGAGGCCAAAAAAATCATCGCTTGTGCGAACAAGAGCCCGATTCCGCAGGTCGCAATTCCCAAGAGTCCCAAAGCGATCGAACTGAGCGATAAAAAGAGTCCCGTCAGGATCATTTCACGATACATCAGTCGAATAAACGACTTGATCCAGCCCAAATCCCAGGCTGCTTTGAAATCTTGAGCTAGCATCGCTCGCAAAATGAGTGGCGTGAGGAACATGAAGATCGTGACACCAATAGCAATCGACAGAATCATGATCAAAGGGATCATGATGATGAGAATAATGGGGCCCGCGTCTTCACCCGCAGCTGTTGCAATACTTAATGGAACAAAGACTACTAACGGAAAGATCAGAAAAGCAATTGGCACCAACAAAAGTGATGCGACAAGTTGCACCAAAAAGGGCCAGATGCTTTTGTTGAGGTAATCCGAGAAGCGGTTGAAATCAAAGTCAGGATAACGCTGGCCTGAGGTCGCCATGAGGCTCTGCAGAATCTCGATCGTATATCCGAGTACGACAAGTTGTCCTACTACTGGAACAAAGGCCGTGGATAGGAGGCAGAGGCCGCATAAGAGCAGGTTGATCCAGCCATTGGGGTTCTCAAAGATGTAGTTGTAACTACGAAAAAACTGCATCGCAGGCGGGGGGGAGCCGATCGGTGAAAAGGCAGTTGCCATAGGTGTTTTAATTCTCTTCGAAGGATGTCGGGCGTTGGCCTAGGTTAGAGCCGTTTGACATCGACGCAGTTGTATCGAAGGGCTGAACTTCGCGGTGAAAATGGGTCTAATGGGAGTTTTTAGTAAACATGGCGGTCGCAGGATTCTCGCGTTTGATTTTGTATCTCATTGGCTTTTCGCCTTATCGTCGGGAAGTGTGTGACGGAGCAGCCACTCGAAGGTTTCAGGGGCGTCGTAGGTTTCGGTCCAGCTGTCGTGTGCGGCATTGTCGTAGACCGTTAGTTTCACGTTCTTGCCCCCTGCTTTTTGAATCGCCTCAACCATCTCCACACTAGCCGAGAGAGGAACCGTTGTATCCTTCGCGCCATGAAAGACCCAAAGGGGAGTTTTCACAAGCTGCGGTGCGGAGGCTACATCCCCTCGACCGCAGATGATGACAGCTGCCGCGAAAGTGTTGGGTTGGGCTGCCAGTAGCGACCAACTGCCAGCCCCACCCATGCTTAGACCCGTGAGGTAGACGCGCCGACGGTCCACTGGCAGGCTATTCGTCAGGTGATCGACGAAATTGGAAAGTTCGACAGCATTCCAGCGAACCCCTGCTGGGCATTGGGGTGAGATTGTTATGAATGGAAAATCGGCTTGCTGCTCGACTATTTTCGGCGGGCCATGCTTTTTCACGACCTCAAGATCATCGCCACGCTCGCCCGAACCGTGCAAGAAAAGCAGCAGTGGAAGCTGCTTCTTTTCGTCAGCAGCTTGAGGGACATAAAGCCAGTAGCGAAGTGTCGCTTCGCGACTTAGATCCCCTTGCTTAACCACGATTGTTGCCGACTGAGCGACTTGTTTTCCTCGTGGCAGTTCAGCGAGTTGGTCGGCGGCAATGAGGCTGGTGTTAGCGGTCGTGATCGCGAAGCTCGCAATCAAAAATTTCGCGAGCAGCCGTGGCATGGCAATGGTGGTGCCATCTCGTGTATCGCTGGGCATCGAGTTCGTCCTTTCCTCGCGCGCGAGGTGGTGAAGGTAGGAGTTGCCCAGGTTACTGTCGTCGGTGGTGCGTTCTTCTCTGGAAGTGTTGGCTACTAGCAGGCAATCGGGTGGCTGAGAGCAGCAATGGTGGTCAGGGGGTGATCGACAACTGCTACGATCACAGGCCGATTCGTGGGCATGTTGTTGCGTGTCTCCTCACCTCCATCTTTCAAGTAGTCCCCCAGTTCATACATGCCGACGCCCGCTCCAACTACAAAGCTACTGGCAAAGTTCATCATGAAGAACGGGCTACATCGATCCCAGTGAGCAAAGCAGTAATACATCCAGTAAAAGCCAATCGTCATGCAGAGGATTCCATGGAGCGCGGAATCTTCAAACGCAATCATGATGACTCGGATCCAGCCAAAGAACCACATCCCTAAACCAGCCATGACGATGACGCATGCTCCTGCGTAGAGGGCAACATGCTTGGGCAGAAGTGTCATTCCGATCAGAAATCCGACCGCCATGAAAAGTGCGAATAGATAGACCCACCAGGGGACGCCCGATTGTGTTTTTTCGAGTTCGGCCCTGCGATCTTCTGCAATCGAAGCAGCTGCTCGGGCGAGCAGCGTTTGGGCAACGTCGCCGTGGTGCCCATGTCCGGACGATCCGGTGGCAACACCGTCGGCCGAGACGACTGTGGTCCCCATCTTTTTGCCGAGTTTCATGTTGTAGCCGCACTTCACACACAGCACGACGCCCGGAGCCAGAGGGGCCGTGCAGCCAGGGCAAGCGATGGTGCCCGGCGGTGCTGCTTTCATGCCCGCTTCGTCGAATAGTGAATTGGGGGCGCTGAGGCTAGGCAAGGGCGAGCCAGGTTGTGCGGCTGCTGGAGATGGTGGTCCCAGCGGCGAAAGTGCGGGCTGTGGGCCTGCTGCAGGAATTGCAAGAGGCTGTTGGCAGGCCGGGCACTTCACCTTTTTACCAGCGAGATTGTCGGGAGCAGCAAAGCTCTTGCCACATGCACACGACACTTTGATCGGCATACCAAAACTTCCTTAGTTCGATGGGTGCTATCGATGTTCGAGGATTCTCCCCACACACTCGAGCCGAGTAAATGGAAGATTTCGAAGTAGTGTGGCAGTCATCACTGCGGTCATTGGGAGCTGCGATGCGACAGCGGCTTAGGTGGTCAGTCAAACGAGTCCCCGTTGGGCGCAGAACAGAGCCGCAGGATCGAGATCTCGTCGCGACATCATTCTGACCTCCGCTCGGAGTAGAAACAACGGTTTCCTAAAAACGTTCAGCAGCAGGGTTTGGCCCTCTCTTAGGCGACCGCGCTTTCCCGGAAAAGTGCATGCAGTTCGGCTTGTCCTATCTTCAACCCGGTCTTACGCCTCGACTGCTGAAATGGCCATCGACGCTCGTCCTCTGGGGTCGCTGAAACCAGTTGCCAAAATGGCAGTTATGAAGAGTTAGGGGGCTGATAGCTGCTGGCTAAAGGTTTTGTAAGTACTTTATTCTCATGTGTTTACATAAATTCGTAAAGTGTCTGGCGCGCAACTTGCCCTATGCTGTCGCAGAATTTCGTTCCTTTGCTTTTTTGGCAGCGGGCTGGTTTCGTAAGTCTCGAAACATTGGCCCCTGACTCGACTATTCCCACCTGAACTCCCCTTTGGAGGAACTTCACGCATGGCGACCGCGACCAAAGAGAAGAAGCCCAGCAAGACCCAACTCAAACTTCAGCCTCTCGGCGACCGCGTGGTTGTCCGCCGCGAATCGAGCGAGTCGAAGACCGCTGGCGGCATCGTTCTGCCTGATTCGGCCAAAGAGAAGCCTGCTCGTGGCGTGATCGTGTCGGTTGGCAACGGCAAGTTGCTCGACAACGGCACCCGTGGCACCCTGCAAGTGAAGGTCGACGATCGCGTCCTCTTCTCGGCATGGGCTGGCGAAACCTTCAAGGTCGGCGACGACGAACTCCTCCTGATGCGCGAAGAAGACATCCTCGCCATCCTCGAAGACTAAATCGCGCCCGAAGACTTCCTCACGTAAGTCTTAAAGTCTCCGCCGATCAAACCATCGCGCAGCGAGACCTTCCCACAACATATTCAACTTGGTTTGCCTAGGAGTTTGTACGAGATATGGCCAAGATCATTGCATTCGATCAAGAAGCCCGCGAAGCGATTCGCCGCGGTGTTTCGAAACTCGCCCGTGCGGTTAAGGTGACCCTCGGTCCCAAGGGTCGCAACGTTATTCTGCAGAAGAGCTTTGGCAGCCCTACCGTTACCAAAGACGGTGTGACTGTTGCTAAAGAAATCGATCTGGAAGACGTGTACGAGAACATGGGCGCTCGCATGGTTCGCGAAGTCGCGAGCAAGACGAGCGACGTTGCTGGCGACGGCACCACCACCGCCACCGTTCTCGCCGAAGCGATCTTCAACGAAGGTCTCAAGGCTGTTGTCGCCGGTGTGAACCCAGTCCAAATGAAGGCTGGTATCGAAAAGGCCGTCGCCGACATCACCGAGAAGCTGCAAAAAGCTTCGATCAAGATCAAAGACAAGTCGGAGATGATGAACGTCGCTTCGATCGCTGCCAACAACGATCGCGAAATCGGCAAGAAGCTTGCTGACGCGATGGAAAAGGTCGGCAAGGACGGCGTGATCACGGTTGACGAAGGCAAGGGCCTTGAAACCGAGATCGAATGGGTCGAAGGTATGCAGTTCGACCGTGGCTACCTCTCGCCTTACTTCGTCACCGATTCGACCACGATGCAATGCGTGCTCGAGAACCCCTACATCCTGGTCTTCGAAAAGAAGATCACCAACATCAAGGAACTGGTTCCAGTTCTCGAAGGTGTTGTGCAGCAGAGCCGTCCGCTGCTGATCATTGCCGAAGATGTCGAAGGCGAAGCTCTTGCTACGCTCGTCATCAACCGTCTGCGTGGCACGTTCCAGTGCTGTGCCGTCAAGGCTCCAGGCTACGGCGATCGTCGCAAGGCGATGATGGAAGATATTGCCATCCTCACCGGTGGTGTCGCTGTGTTCGAAGCTCTCGGCATGAAGCTCGAAACCCTTCCACTGTCCGACCTCGGTCGCGCCAAGAAGGTGATCATCGACAAAGACAACTGCACCATCATTGAAGGTGCTGGCAAGACCGACGCCATCAAGGCTCGCATCGAACAACTGCGCCGCGAAATCGAGAACAGCACGAGCGACTACGATCGCGAAAAGCTGGAAGAACGTCTCGCCAAGCTCAGCGGTGGTGTTGCCAAGGTGGTTGTGGGCGGTGCAACTGAGAGCGAAGTGAAAGAGAAGAAGGCTCGCGTCGAAGACGCTCTGCACGCCACCCGCGCTGCAGTGCAAGAAGGCATCCTGCCAGGTGGCGGCGTTGCTCTTCTGCGTGCCACTGCCTCGCTCAAGCCAAGCGAAGAGATGTCGCACGACGAAATCGTCGGCTACAACATCGTGATCCGCGCTTGCCGCGCTCCGCTCACCATGATCAGCACCAACGCTGGTCAAGATGGCGGCATCGTGTGCGAACGCGTTCTCGAAGGTAAGGGCAACTTCGGCTACAACGCTCTCACCAACGTCTACGAAGACATGGTGAAGGCTGGCGTCATCGACCCCACGAAGGTTACCCGCACCGCTCTGGCCAACGCCGCCAGCGTGTCGATCCTGCTCCTCACCAGCGATGCCCTCATCGCCGAGAAGCCCAAAGACGACAAGCACGGCAAGAAGGGTCACGGCGGCGACCACGACATGTACTAATCGTACAAGTCCCTCGCCGTTTCTGTAGGTCAGGTAAGATCGTACCTGACTTGCCCTCAACGCAATTGAAAACCTAAAGGCTCGAGCGTTCTCCCCGAATGCTCGAGCCTTTTTCGTTTTCTTGCCCTTACTAACTTTGGTGGACAACCCATCGTCGATTCACTAGGCTGCTACGACAGTGCTGGTTTGGATTCTCTTGAACACTGGTGAAGCGAATGAAATACTTGTCGTTGCTCATGATTTTCGGGCTGATGCTCTTCGCAAGTTGCTCGGCCACTTCGAAGCCCGAAACTCTCCACGACATGGGCTACGACGAGGCTGAAATGGAAGCCGCCATCGCACGGGCTCGGTCCGAAGTCGATACGTTCATCGCCAAGATGAATGCCGGCGAGGGTGAGGACTTTGGTGTGAAGGTTCCGATCACCGACAGCAACGGTACCGAGCATTTTTGGCTCGGTGAAATCACCTATGCCAATGGCGTCTTTAAGGGAGTCATCGGCAACGATGCTGGCATCGTGGAAAACGTCACGCTTGGGCAGTCGTGGGAAGTGAAGAAGGAAGAGATCAGCGACTGGATGTACATGAAGAATGGCAAGATGCACGGCAACTACACGATGCGTCCCCTTCTGAAAACGATGCCCGAAGAAGAGGCTGCTCTCTTCCGCGCCATGCTCGCCGAACCGTAATGGTCGGTTGTTCAAAAACGTTTGGGATCACCAAAATAAGCTTCGAACACTACCTATCAATTTTGATTGCATTGGTACCTCATGAAGAAGAGTTCACGTCATTCAAAAATCACCGGCGACTTTTCTGAGGCGATTGTTCTCTATTGGCTATCGAAGCATGGATATGAATGTGCAAAGATTGATCATACAGGCATCGATCTTATTGCACGACCGTCATCGTCAACTGACGTTTGGGGCATCTCAGTCAAGAGTCGATCTAGATATGTTGGAACCGAAGGGATTTCTATTACGATTCCTATCGATGGGTTTAAGAAGGCTGAGCTTGCATGTAGAGCTTTTAAATGTATTCCGTTTTATGCAATTGTCGTTGATGGTGGATCGAAAGTGCATTGTTTTGTTATGTCGCTGGATGTGTTGAAGGAGCATGTCACAGGTGGTGGTGATGAGAATCGCTATTGGAATATGAGTCAGAAGTACCTTGATCAATATGGCGAAGATACAAGGATTATGCGTTTCCAACTGAACCTTGAGCACTGTTCGTGGGAAGGTCAAAAATTCGCAGGCGTAGAGTTGATGGAGTGAAGGTGGGATTGCTGGATTGGATTTATTCTTTTTTGCTGCGGGGACAGTAGATCGTGCGTTGGATTAAATGGCTTCGCCGATAAGGGAGGGCATGCGCTCTTTGCGAGTCATGGTTCGGTAGTAGTAACTTGCGGGCACAACGATGAGGAATACTTCGCCAGCAGCGTAGAGGCCACGTATTCCTTGGCGTATGCGATACCAGACCCCGCCATCAAAACCGACGTTGGCCCGAACCTCGACCGGCTCGGCGCCGACCCAGAGCCCCATGTCGACCGTGCTTTGCCATGTGAGGCCATTTCCTTTGCGGCCCCACGGCGCAATCTCGAGGCGACCACTGCGCCAGATGGGGAGCGTGGGGCGATGGTCTCGTCGCATGAACCAGAGTTCGCGTTCTCCTCCGCGTTCGTGCACTAATCTTTGCAAGCGACTTTGCTCGATTAGCTCGAGCGGAAGATCGCTATAGGCGATGGCTAAACCGTCCACGAGGTCACCTAGAAGCACGTTTTTCCAGCGATGTCGCAAATCTCGTAACTGTGGGATTCATCGGCGTAGATCTCGGTCAGTGGAAGCGTGGCCGCGCTGCGCAGCGCGAATCTCCCATGGCGAGAGTTGATTTCGCTTTTGAGAGCGTGTAGTCCGTCGCGAATCGTAGGTTCAAAAAGTCCTAGCTGGCGCGGGCCAGGATACTGAAGTTCGCTGGCAAAGTAGTGCATGCGATAAAGCAGCAGCCCCTGCATCTGCACCTGTTTCCAGAGGTGGCGAGCAGCTTCGACCAGCATGTCAAATCGTGTTGTGGGAAATGTGAGTCTGGTATCTGCGGCGCATGTGGGGCCATGCTTGTAGTCGACAGCGAAGGCCAGTTTCCCAGCGCAAAGCCCGTAGCTCTCGAGAGCCTCGATCAGCCGCTCGAGATTGCGGACGCACCATGCCCACTGGATAGCAGGATCGCTGCTGGGGGCACCGATCGAACCGCCGCGCGAGACGATCTTATGCAGCGGTCGTTTCGACTGGATTGGAACGCACTTCTCTCCTCGCAGTTCATAGCAGAGTCGCTCGCCCGTCACCGTTAGCACCGAACGAACCTGGGTGGGATCGGCGCGCGCGAGATCGAGGCAGGTAACAATGCCGAAAGATCGCAGCTTGGCAGCACTACGCTCCGCGATGCCGGTCACATCCGAAGCTGGGCGCGAGGCCAGCAGTTGCTCCTCCGCTTCACGTCCAATCAAGGCCAGTGCGCCGAACGGTTTCGCGAGATCCGACACCAGTTTTGCCAGAGTGCGCGTGCGGGCGACACCGATCGTGACCGGGACACCAACACGGTCGAGAATGGCCTGCTGAAGTTCGTGGGCAAACGACGCTGGTGATTGATCCACCGACAAGAAGAACTCGTCGATGGAATAGTATTCAACCTGCGGTGAGAATTCGCGAACCACATCGAGCATCGCTCGCGACAGCACTTCGTACCAGCGAAAATCCCGCTTCACGTAGATTCCGTCGGGGCATTTGGTGAGCGCTTCCCAAATCGGCTCGCCGGTTTTTACCCCGGCCTTTTTCATCTCGTAGCTTTTGGCGATGACGCAAGCACCTTGATTCCCCAGCACCCCCACCGGCTTGTCGGCAAGAAAGCGGTCTCGTACCCGCTCGGCGGAGACGTAGAAGCAATCGGCGTCAAGGTGAGCGATGAGCATCGCGGAATTGTATCCACATGTTCACTTAGTGTCAAATAGTACACATGACGGGGCTGGGCTCCCCCAGCTGTCGAGTGGCTGGGCACAGAGGAATGATCGATAAGGCAAGCGGCAGGCAGCTGAGGGGTAACGCTCAAGCCGCTGCCACCAGACTCGAGTGAGGGGAGATTGGGTGCCGAACGGGCCACGCTAAAAGGTGTTGATTAAGCGATGCTAAACAAGCGAGTTACGGGCGGTTTGTTTGTCGCTAGAAGGAGCGGTAGAATGCGTTTACAGTTTTCAAGGTGGCAATGGACGCCACCCCAGCTTTGTACTTTTGCCAGCGGTGGTTTTCCGAAACATGGTTCACGATCCCGGTACGTTTGATGCGCTGATTTTTGATTGCGATGGCACGCTCACCGATTCGATGCCGCTGCACTATCTGGGCTGGCGCGACACGATGCTCCGCTACGGTATCGAGTTTGGCGAAGACCGCTTCTACTCGCTCGGCGGCATGCCGAGTAACAAAATCGTCGCCATGCTTGCGGATGAATTCGGTGTCGCGATCGATTCGCAGGCTGTAGCTCACGAGAAAGAAGAAGCGTTTCTCGCCTATCTCGATCAACTTCAGCCGATCCTGCCGATTGTCGATATCGCCAAGAATTGCCGAGGAAAAAAGCCGATGGCGGTGGCCAGTGGTGGTTTTCGCGACGTGATTCAAAAGCAGTTGGTGCAGATTGGCGTGCTCGAGTGGTTTGATACCCTGGTGACAGCCGAGGACACGACGCGGCACAAACCCGAGCCCGATGTCTTCCTGGAAGCAGCCCGCCGGATGAACACCCCCGCCAATCGCTGTCTCGTGTTCGAAGATGCCGATCTCGGAATTGAAGCGGCTCGACGGGCCGGCATGGCCTACATCGATGTCCGGGCCGTTCACATGCCAAAACGCTGGACCTAAGCCACCTTCCCCTCCCTGGTGATAAGCGTTGCCCGATTTTGCCGATTTTCGGGGATTGTGGGCTGAAACGCTTGTTTTTTCTGCGTAACTTCCCTGCCTTAGCCCCCTACTACATCCGAGAAGGTTGCGGATTCTACTGGACCGCCGACCCTCCGATGTATGATAGTAAAGTGTGGGGCACGAGGAATTTACGCCATGAGTCTGCAATCTAGCCAATCGACGCGATGGTTTAGCGCGAAGCAAGCTCGCTGCATAGCTGCCGCTGCGCTAGCCTTGGCGTCTACCTTTACTAGCGTTTCGCAGAGCGCTGCGGCCGAGGTGCTGCTGCTTAAAAGTGGCGGTCGCATCGAGGCCGAGATCCTCAACCGCAATCGCGCCACCAGCGACCCCTACGAACTGCGGCTGACCAGCGGTGTCACCCTCACGATGGCGGCCGACCAAATCGACCGCGTCGTGGTGAAGACCGATGTCGAGAAGCAGTACGAGATGCTACTACCACGTATGCCCGCCACGGCTGCCGGCAACTGGAGCATGGCTGAGTGGTGCAAGGAAGCGGGACTGCTCACTCAGCGGAAATTCCATCTTGGCGAAATCATCAAACTCGAGCCCGACCACGAAGAAGCTCGCTTAGCTCTCGGCTATAGCAAGTTTGGTGGCGAGTGGATGACAACCGAAGATTTCATGCAAGGCCAAGGCTATGTGCGATCGCAAGGTCGCTGGATGCTGAGGCAAGATGTCGAACTGGCAGCCGTCGATCGCGAACGCGAGCTGGCAGAAAAAGAGTGGCGACGTCAGCTGAAGATTTGGGTCGATCAACTCGGACGTAAGCGCGGCGAAGAGGCCCTGCAATCGATTCGCGAAATCCGCGATGTGAATGCCGTTCCTGCACTTTGCGACGTAGTGGCCGACATCAAAAATCCGATCACGCTTCGCATGCTCTGTTTCGAAGTGCTGACAAAACTTCCCTCGGGACAAGCCAATCGCATTTTCATGGAGATCGCGCTCAACGATCCCAATGCAAATTTGCGAGATAAGTGCCTCGATGAGCTGCGTCGACGTGGAGTCGTTGAAGCGATTGGTTACTTCACTAAGGGACTCACGAGCAAAGACAACCTAGTGGTGAATCGCGCCGCCCATTGTTTAGGTGGGCTCGGAAATCCTGAGGCCACACTCGCACTCATTGATGCTCTCGTAACAACGCACAAGTTTCAAATCACCACCGGACAAGCCCCTGGCAGTTTAGGGGCATCCTTCGGGGGAGATTCAAGCGGCGGTGGCGGCGGAGGTATGGGTGGGCTCAGCATGGGTGGTAAGCCCAAAATCATCTCGCAAGATCTGAAAAACGAGATGGCCCTGTCAGCACTCGCGGTGCTGAATCCAGGCATCAACTTTGGCTACGACGAAGCGGCTTGGAAACGGTGGTACATCCAAACGCATACCACCGTCAACGCCAACCTGCGGCGCGACGATTAATGCTCAACGCGACAATCGAGTCGTGGGTAATTGCGCCACGACATCAATCGCTTACTTCGGCTCTGCTTCCCGTGGAGTAGCATACTGAGCATCGACTGACTTACGCCAAGCAATCAGTTGCCTGTGAAGCTTTTCGGTGAGATCAGGTTTCTCCTGAGCGAGGTTTTTCATTTCGCCGATGTCGTGGGCAAGATCGTAGAGCTCTAGCCTGCCATCTTCAAAAAACTCGACAAGTCGATAATTCCCTACACGCATCGCCGAATAAGGGGTCGCACCTCCACCGTGATAATGGGGATAGTGCCAGTAGAGAGGACGCGCAGCAAAAGCATCGGGCTTTTCTTCGAGCAAGGGAACGATGCTCTTGCCATCGATATCGTGCGAGTACTTCGCGCCACTCAGTTCAGCCAGCGTAGGGAACAGATCCATGCTAATGGCTGGAACGTCGCACGTGGTGCCTGGCTTAATCATCGGCGGATAGCTGACGATCAGCGGCACACGGACGCCCCCTTCGTAGGCTGAACCTTTCCCAGCGCGGGCTGGAAGATTCGACGTAATCTCGCGAAGCACAAGTCCACCGTTATCGGAGGTGAAGATCACGATTGTCTTCTTCGTGAGATCGAGTGCATCGAGTTTCGCCATGATGCGGCCGACACTTTGATCGAGGCTCTCCACCATCGCGGCATACTTGGCTTCATGCTGCGGATTGCCAGGAAACTGAGCGTTTTTCGCTTCGTATTTGGCGATCAACTCGGGCTTCGCTTGCAGCGGCGTGTGAACGCAGTAGTGCGGCAAGTAGAGGAAGAAAGGTTTGGACTGGTTCTCCTCGATGAACGCCTCGCAGGCATCGGTGAGTCGATCCGTGAGGTATTCGTTGGGCTTACCTTCCGCTAGACCTGGCAGCAGAACGCCATTGCGTTCGTAAGGAAAGAAATACGACGGTGGCTGTCCCTTGGAGTTGCCACCGATGTTGAGCGAGAAGCCTTGACGCGTTGGTTCGCACTCGGGCGGGCCCAAGTGCCACTTGCCGATGCTCGCTGTGGTGTAGCCGTGAGCGCCGAGCAATTCAGCTAGTGTGATCTCTTCGAGATTCAGCTGTTTGTTCCAGTCAGGGAGTTTGAGCTTGGTTTTGTTGCTCATCTGTCCCGGAATCCAGTCGGTCAGATGCAATCGCGCAGGATACTTTCCGGTCAGCACAGCCGCGCGTGTCGGCGAGCAGACTGTGCACGCTGAATACGCATGGGTGAATCGCATACCACTGGCAGCCAGTTTGTTGATCGACGGCGTCTCGTAATACGTCGATCCCATGCACGACAAATCCGAAAACCCCATGTCATCGATCAGGATGACTACTATATTAGGTACACGAGTAGAATCGGCGGAAAACGCTTGTTTTGTTGCACAAAACGCGGCAGCGAACACGCAACTGGTAAGAGTGAGTGTAGTTAGATAGTGTAGTAAATGTTGGACGAGTCGATTCACGTTCAGTCTCCTGCAAAAAGGGAAACGCAAGTATCGGTCAGCCCGCGCGGCAGGTCAACAAAGTATCCGCGAAAGGAGTAGGCATGGGAAAGAAACGTACGAAGCGACGGCAGTCACACGGCAGCGCGTGGCACTGGAAACAGACCGACGCTTGGTATGCCATTTTGCCTGAGGCCAAGAAGAGGGTGCCGCTACTGGATGAGTCGGGCAATCGCATTCGTGGCAAGGATAACCGCGAGGCTGCGATTGTGGCGCTGGCTCGCATGAAGGTTAACTGGGGTACTGAAGGGACCGAGCATGGAAGTGTCGGTTCCGGAGACTGGATTGTCGCCAGAGTCTGCTCCGAGTACCTCCAGTATTGCGACAAGGGAGTGGCCAAGGGAACGCTAAGCAAAGGCCATCGCGACAACTCGGCGAGTTGGCTGAATGATCTGTGCAAGTATTGCGGAGCGTTGCCGGTGTCGCAGCTGAAAAAGGGGCACATCACCAGCTAGATCGACTCCTATGCGACCTGGAAAAGCAACGATACTCAGCGAGCGGCGATTGCCGTGGTTCTCGCCGCATTCAATCGGGCTCAAACTTTTTTCGATGTGCGCAATCCGCTCAAGGGGATCAAGAAGCCACGCTCGAATCCACGATTGACTTCAATCTCTCCCGACGACGAGAAAATTATCTACTCAGCTTGCGAAGAGCGATTTCGCGACTTCTTGTTTGCAGCGATCCACACTGGCTTGAGGCCGTTTTGTGAACTCGCAAAACTCACGGCCGAGTGCGTCGAAGAGCATCCACGCGGAATGATGTGGCGCGTCTATTCGACCAAAACGAAGAAGACTCTCCGCATACCTGTCCGACCGGAAGTGGCGGCGGTGGTACGTCGACTCATCAAATCAGCTCCCGCTGGTTCCAAAATTCCGATTTTCAGGAACACGCGGGGCAATCCTTGGAAGCGTACGAATGGAGTTGTTCGATTCATCGCGATTCGCCAAAAGCTGCAGTGGTAAGGCGATTCTGTCCGGTCAAAGTACAGCTGCTATGCGTGCCGCCATACATTCGCACACCGGATGCTTGCAGGTTACTGGAACAGCAGCGTCGGGTGTTCGATCGAAACTCTTGCCGAATTGATGGGTGATTCTCCCAAAGTCGCTTTCGATCACTATGGCAAGGAGTGGGGGCAGCAGTACCAAACACCACTTTGGGCAGCAATTGGAGAGGCTCCGGCTAGTGAAAAGCAAAAGTTGCCGCGCAAGGCGACGAAGAACCGGGCATCGAGTGCAGTAGCTCCCCTTTCCGGAGCTTCAAAATCAATGCCTTCCCAAGAACCTCGGAGGGCCAAGCCGTGAGCAAGGAACGCCAGCGACGCCGCTCTCGTGGTTCAGCTTGGTACTGGAAACAAACGGACTGTTGGTACTACACCGCGCCGGGCTCGCAGAAGCGTGTGCGCCTGCTCGCACTCGATGGCACTCCGATTCGAGGCGCGACATGCCGTAAAGAAGCTGAGCTATCACTTGCTCGGGAGCGGACGAGTGACAGGTGGCAATGTGAGTCGACAGAAGAAGTAACTGCAGCGTGGAGCGTTGGCCGGGTTTGTTCAGAGTATATCGCTGAATGTGAGCGTCGACTTCGCCAAGGAAGTATCGGCACGGATTACGAAAAAGAGGTGCGACGATACCTCAATGTGTTTGCAAAGTACTGTGGTGCCCTGCCCGTTGCGCACTTGAAAAGAGGGCACCTCGATGCTTGGCTGCAAAATCAAGACAAATGGCGTTCAACTGCGACTCAGCGATTTGCTATCACCATCGTTCTCTCTGCGTTTGCGCACGCATCCGAGAATTTCCAGGTGAAACATTCGCTGCTCGGATTCTCGAAACCACCTCAGCGGCCACGGTTGCATTCGATATCGCCCGAAGACGAAGCGAGTTTCTATCGTGCCGCCGACCCTTGCTTGGCAGATTTCATCTTTGCCGCCATCCACACGGGACTTCGGCCGTTTTGCGAATTGGCTCGCATGTCGACGGGTCACCTAGTCGAAACGCCGCAAGGGATGCTCTGGAAGGTCTACTCGTCAAAAACCGACAAGACCCGCGTTGTTCCAGTCAGTAAGCTCGTCGCCAAGCGGATACGTCAGCGCCTACAGAAACAAGGTGATGGTCCAATATTTCGAAATCGGCAAGGAAACGCCTGGAAGAAACCAACTGCCGGGGGCCTGTTTCGGTTAGCTCGCCGTACACTCGGCTGGGAGAATGATCCAGTGAAAGGTAAGTACTCGTGCTACTCCTGTCGGCACACGTTTGCGCATCGCATGCTTTCGGGGTACTGGAACAAGGGAGCAGGCTGCTCGATCGAAACGCTCGCCGAGCTGATGGGAGATACCCCAAGCGTCGCATACGACCACTACGGTCGCGAGTGGGGCAAGCACTACCAAGACCCACTTTGGGCCGCTATCGGCATGGAATGAGGGGAAAGCGAAATCCTCAGCTATTTGGGTCTTCCGAGTGGAACCGTAATCCCTGGATAAGTGGTCGGTGATCTTGGTATGCGTGCTGAGTGAGCCTTTTTTGGTTGCACTCGCATGGCCTCAAGCAGGCGCTCCACTTCCGACGATTCGATCTGTATCCTCCCCTGCCCTCTCGGACCCCCTTGGAAATATCGGATCGTGTACGAGCTCCCGCGAAGCACGAAGATCCCGCAGTCGGAAGCACCCAGCCAGCTGTAAAGCGTGGCTGTAGTGACTCCGAGCCGGAAGGCGGCACTGCGAACGGTTAGCAACTCAGATGACATCTGCGCGAGTGAATTAAAGATCGAAAGTTCGTCTTGTCACATGCGGCCATTCTCGAAAAATCGGATCGCATGGCGCTCGCACCGTGCGATTTCGGGTTTCACCGATGAGTAAGTCATTAGATGGCCATACAGACGCTTGATAGAATTACAAGCGTTACTCCTTGACGTCATTGTTGCGGGGAACTTTGAGTTCATACGAGAGCTAGAAACATGACCCCACCTAACAACTCGGCAAATTGCAAAGCACGAGAAGAGTTTGAGCGTTTGAGGCTGGCTGTTTCGACTGTGGCTAGTGCTCAAATCCTTTGTGATCGTGTTTTGACTGACGACGATCGCAAACGACTCGGCGGGGACTTTGAATCCGCCAATCAGCGGCAACGTGCCTATAAAATGTGGAAGACCCTCCGAGGATGCTCCGAAGTAAGAGCTGTCATCGAAGTGGCCCATGCCATTGGGCTTATGAGCGTTTCCAATCGCGACTGGCTATTGCGCGAATCAGGCGAGATACCTACGGTCGAAGAGGCAATCGAAGCAGCTATCGAGAGTGGCGCGCTCGTGATCGTTGAGTCGCCAAGAAGTGCGGCTTTCGCTGGGCATGAGATCGAAATTGACTGGGTGCGGCACGATCGCTTGTGGGGCTTTCTGTGGCATCTGGCTCGCCATGCGAAAGGCAATCGCCCAATCGATCGGCTTACCTTTGGCGATAAGTCCCGTGCGAATGTCGTAACGGACCTCAAATCGAAGCTTAGCAAGATGGCAGAGTTTCCGGTGACGCTTGCCGACATGATCACGGTAGTAGGTAAGGGAACACAGAAGCTATGTCTCCCTCCTGAAAAGATTCGGATCTTTGAGTGCCTCGACGGCAATCCAAGTGAGTGGCATCCCTAGTCGCTCACATACCTGAAGTGCAAACAGCGAAGCTGGGTGTCTATTAAGACTCCGAACAAACGCTACTAAATCGACGTCAAAGACATGTACATAAGTACATAAACGGCAAGCACTATCTCTTGGTCAAGCCGATGCCGCGACCATTTTTCGTATGCAGCATGGATTGCATGCGCTCATAAGTCCATCGCTCGATGGCTCCCCTGCAGAATCATCTGCATCTCAAAGCCTGCGCTAAACGGCATCGCTGCCAATCTCGGAAATCGCAGCATGCGATCAGTTCGCGATCTCGTCGTTGCAAAGCTACTCGCGTAAGTCACCGCTCTGGTTTGCGGTCGAGACGTCATCGGCAATCAAGTCGCTACCCAAAGACATCGGACTGCGACTGCGGTGGCGACTTACTGATTCAATATTGAAAGTGGAGGTAAGAAAAAAGGAGCAAGCGAATGTACCTTCGTAACAAGGACGAAGTTCGGCCGCGCAACGGTAGAGTCTTAGTTGAAGTAATTGTTGCGAGAATTTCTGGTTGCAAAAACCAAACAGAGCTCAGTCTACAAGACCAAGTAGACCATGGCAAAGCGGTTGCAAGAGAACTCTATTCTGGGACGATCGAGTTTCGGATTGTTGACACAAAGGGCAAGGGCGAGCGACTTGATCGCCCCGAGTTGTGTGAGATCGAAGAGTTGATCCGGTCAGGCAAAGTCGACCTGCTAATCTTTGAAGACGTAGGGCGCCTGGTGCGCGGAACAGACGCATTTCGACTCTGTGGGATTGCTGTTAACCATGGAGTGCGAGTGATCTCTCCTAATGACTTTCTCGACACTGCCGAAGAAGACTGGGAAAAGTATCTTTTCGACGCGTGCAAAGAACATATGCAGCATAACTCACATACGTCGAAGCGACTTAAATAAAAATTGATGAATCGATTTGGAAGAGAAGGTGCCGCCACTCCTTTACCAATAGCTGGGTATATTTAGCCAAAAGGTGCAAAAACATTCTCGGAGTGGTTGAAACAAGAAAGGGCTGGTGTCTTGGTCAATACTGGCTTTAGGACGCTCAAAGAAACTCGGAATGCCGAAAAAGTGGCCGAATATTTTAAGAAAATAAGTTCTCAACAGGACCGTTTTGCCGCAAGACGAAGTGGGATGGCCGGATGGTCCTTCGCTTCTATCGAAATTTGATCCTGATTGGTAAACCTGGTCGCGGTTTCCGCCATACGACTAAACACAACGAAACGGGACGTCGCATTTCCGTCAAGAATCCAAAGGGCCCAATATATCGCGATGAGCCACACCTCGCCTATCTCGACGAAGTTGAGTGGCAAGAATGGATGGATGATTTCAGATCATAAAATAAGCGATACAAACGGAAAGGAGTTAATGGCAAGGATGTACGCAAGAACACTCCTAAATCCCGTACTCCACCGCTCGGTCAGCATGTTTGGTGCTGGTTCTGTGGCGCTCAATACGTGTGTGGTGGCAATGGTATCACCGATCACCTGATGTGTTCCGCTTCTCGCGAGTGGAAATGTTGGAATTCGATTAGGTTTGATGGTCCGCTTGCCGCCGACCGTCTCCTGGCTGCGATAACAAACAAACTGGAGAGCATCGACGGCGTCGACGAGCAATACCATGCGATTCTAGAGGCGGCAATGGCAGGGAATACTGACGATGATCGTGTATGAGCTGACTTCGAAAAGCAGCAATCGGCACTTGAGCAAGAAAAACTGAAACTTAAAGAAGCGATTCTTGCGACTGGACATCAGCCGCTCCTGGGCGAGATGCTAGAGGAACTTAATGATCGTGAGCGTAAACTGTCTCTGCAGTGGCAGGCTTATGAGCGTCGCAAACGGACGCCTCTTAAGTTGCCAGCTAGTTCAACAGGTTTACGCAAGCACTTACACCACGAACTCGAACATATCACAAATGATTCCTGGAAGCTCGCTGACATTATGAGACAGCTGGCACCCCAAATCCAAGTGTACCTAGTGCGTCTTTGTGATGGAGGATATCTTTATCCACGCGCTAAAGCCAAGCTAGATCTCTTGGGTAGTTTTGCTGACTCCGCTTTAACACCGGAGCTCCGCGATCTACTCTCTGGCGAAGTGACCTTAGATCTGTTCGTTCCACCCGAGCGTGAGTTGTTTCGAGAGGAGTGTGTGCTTTTGGCATCCCAAGGAATACTGCAGCGCGATATCGCAAGTCGACTCCCTGGCCAAACTACTCAGGCGCTAGTATCGAAATCGATCCAGCTCGACAATCGTATGCGTAATCTAGGATTATCGAGCGCATTTGTCATTTTGGATGAACCTCCGGCCGATTACGCGAAACTGCGACGCCATCGAAATCGCAAGTATGAGTTCACATCGGTCCCAGGACATCAGCATATGGAACGTTAAAAGAATTTGCAGCATTGTCGATTGAGTTTACGAATGGCCCAGGCGATCGCTTGGGCCATTTTTGTTTCTTGTCACTATTCAATCACTAAAGTGAGGTAGTATCGTATTGAAACAGAAACCACCAGAGAAACGAGGCAGCGAAACAATCGGACCGATACTTGTGGATTCACCACTGTTTCGACTGCTTAAGCTGGCAGCAGAGTCATTCGCTAAGAGAATCACTTCCAAATCTTCGGACATCAGCACGCGGACTAGTAGACCAAACAGTGCTCAGAAAAGCATATCGCCAGACTCAGCTCAAAACTGAACTCAGATCCCGGTTTGCTGGATGGTGCGATTTCGTCAGGTATCTAAGTCGATCTATTGCAAGTTGTGAAGATTACTAACAATGACTTCAAGTTAATAACGTTCCATTAGGTTCGGAGTCAACAGAACACGAAAAAAAATTGCAAATAGAACAGTTCAAAAATAACTATTGATGGAGGATAAACGTCAAGTATCACGAAATTGCCGAGGAGCGTCGGCTGTACCATCTTGCGGGCCATGTGGCTGTCGCGTACGGCTGTGATGTGTCGATTGAGACGGTGATGGTCAGCCCATCGCTGAGTTTGTATCACGGAGTGAGATTTGCTTCACTCACGACCGAGATGCACTTGATGAGTGGCGCGAGCGCCAAACTCGATCTTTTGCATCGCCACTTGCTTATCCGACTCGCGGGCAACGTGGCGGAGATGATTTATACGATCCAGCGATTCAGGTCACTCGGACACGACGTGAACTGGACTCGTTGGCGATCCCGCAGGCTCCGAAACCTCTATCGCCGCAGCGAGGCAGATAACGATTGGGGCTATGCCGCCATCATCAGCTGGTCGGATTCTAAGAACGCAGCCGAAGTATGCGCAAGTTTGGATTCTCACTAGAAGCAGTGCGAAAAAATCTTGTGTCACCCGGGATGCTGGAATCAGGTCCAGCTGCTAGTTGAGATGCTTAGGAGACGCCCCCGAATGACTGGCAAAGAAGCCTTTACCGTGATCCGGCCACTTGCTCCTTGGTGAGCAGTATTCAACTTAAACAACTTTGAGCGCCAGTGAGATCCGTTTCTCGTTGGCGTTTTTTCGTTACTTGTCTAACAGAAAAAGGAACTGAAGATGACATTGCAAAAGAATGAAGCTGATCCAGTAGATCGTTTGCATCGGCAGATTGGCAGTCGCCGCCCTTACCGACGCCAGCGACCACTCTCCGCCATGGGATTCTTGTATCGTGGCGTTGGTGGCGATTCGCACCTCGTCGAACTCAGCCGACTCACAGCTGTGCTGCTGTTCGACGAGTTCATCGCCCGCTCAGCACCCGCTCTGCGACTCGTTGGCTACGGCGCGTCGCAGGTGCCACATGGAGTCCTTTGGGGTGGAAGTGACAACAGCAAGTTCTACAAAGACCTGCGCATCGCCACTGTATATGGAGGCTCGGGACTTCAACTCGACTCGTCCAATACGGAGCTGTTAGGACTCTCGCTGCGGTTGCAATCAACGCTTTATCGCGTCGATTGCTTTTGTCCGCGAGCAGCTGCCGAAAGCCCTGTCTTTCCACGGATCTGGGCTGGCTTCTCGCTCGAGCAATCGCAAACGATTCGCGGCGATGGCCCCGAACTTGCAGCACTTTGCGAGAAGTTTTCGATGGACGAGCCCACCATGCTGAGCAAGTTCACTTGCGAACATCAAGGGTTGGTTTGCTTTCCGATGGAGTGGGTGACCAGTCAACTTACAAGCTGTTTGACACTCTTTGCCGACCTGAGCGAAACTCCCAAAGTGCAGGTCTTCCAACTTCCAAGCATTGCTGAGGGTTTGCAAGGTTTTCAGGATGCGTCGGAGTACGACTTCTACAGCGGCAAGAAGCGAGAACTGTTTATGCACCGACTGGCTCGCAACGTGGAGCGCAAGTCGATGCGGGGACCAGTTCAGAACACCAATTTGGCACCAGTCGCCACGCCGACTTATGAGGACGCATGCCAATAGAAAAGTGGTATCGCGGACGACGAATCACTTACACCAAGCGTCGCGGCGAAATCATCTTGGTAAAACTCGCCCGACGCTCAGCGAGTGAAAAACCTGAATGGATTGCCCTCACGCTCGATCAATACCAGCGCGAGGTAATCAAAAAGTATCACCATGACGGTGGCGATAGCAAGGATTCGAATCGCAACTGAAGTGCGCACTTACTCAAAATCTTTTTGTTTCACAAGGGAATACCGTTATGAAATCGAACAACTGCCGATGTGGCTGCCATCACCTGGAAGACGACGCAGGACAATTCTGCACCGCTATCGCCAACTATGCCGATGCAATTGAAGATGGCGAAGTCGCAGCTGAAGATGAGCTTTGGCTTATGGATGAAAGTGCCCTCGAAAAGATGTTCCCGCTCCAGCGAGATTCTGCCTGCACCTGTGGCAGTTCACTAACGCGCGACAAATCGCACCTCTGCAAGCATTACCTTACGTGGACTTGCCGATACTGCATCTGCTATTGCAGCGAGTGCATGTCGCCGAACTGCCAGTCATGCTGCCAGCCCAAGAACGAAAGTGGAGAGCCAATCTGCCCATCCTGCCTCGCGAAAGGTGAGGCAAACAAGGAAACAGATCGCACTTGATTGCCCGCGAGGTGGGACCAGTTCGCCTAGTTACAACAATCGACCATTCGCGGTCATGGTTCACCTAGTTCGCTGTTAAAAAAGACTTCCCTTCACCATCTTACAACCACCTACACTGCTAGTTGGGGCCACTGCGCAAGTAGTGGTCCCAACTGCTTTTCTTTTAGCCATTGGCGTCAGTAGTCTGTGTGAACTACTGACGTGGTGGAATAATGCTTACGACAGTAAAGCTGTATACCGTCAAACGGCGATTGCGGTGGGCGTCGTATTCAATCTACTCATCAGCTTGAATAGTATGGTCAGCCCTGAGTAAATGGACTCGACCACCTAAAACTGATCGATGCTCGGCCCCCAGAGATAGCGGTGCGAAAGGTCGCTTGCTGCGGAGCCATCAAACTCCAGCACGATCTGCTGCGACTCGTGCACAAACACCGTGGTTTCGCTGCCGCCAGGGCCATCGCCAACAGCATCCACCGTGCGGCTGATCCAGCGGTTTTGGTGGGCGTAGGTGTGCGTCGTCTCGCTGAGGAAGTTCTCAACGCCATCTTCCTGGATCACAGCCAAAAGCCGATTGCGATGGTCCCAAACGTAACGCGTGACATCACCGCTGGCGATCGACGTTCGCGTCAGGCGATTCGCCTCAGCATCATAGGTGTAATTGTACGTTCCATCGCTCGTCAGCTGATTGTTGTCGCCGGTCGTATATCCAATCTTCTCACTATTGCCATTCGCGTCGTACCCCATCGAAGGTGATGGCAAGACTGTTCTCCACACGGGAGATTTTCGAAATCATGGCCGAAAACCAAGCATGATGCGCGACCTACTTGCCTTCGTTCTAGTCAAAACGATCGACGTGCTGAGTGTCGAAGGAACCCATTTGGGAAGCGAGAGAGAGCAAGGGCGGTCTGAATTTGAGCTAGTGGGTGAAATCAAGAAACTAATCGAGTCGGCACCAAGTCTCGTACTGGCCTGCGTCTCCGCGCTCGAATTCGATCGGCTCGTTACGATCTACAATGCAACCCAAGCTGCGGGGCGAACCTTAGTGATTGACGCTTAATCCGCATTTGTGCTCCATCTGCTTGGCAATTCAATTGGTACGCCCAAGCCGACGATGGAATATGGAATTCGAGTGTTTTTCAACTCGCACTTCGAGAAAAGAAATCTCGTTGAAATTCGCAAGAGGTTTGAGGAAGTTCAGATTGAACTTGCCAATGTGCTTCGAAAAGAACAACGGATTGTGATGATGTTCCGTCCATCAATGCTCGCATCCGACTTCGATGGATTACTTCCGAAGCATTGCCGATGTCTGTTCGGATACTGGAAGGGATACCTCGCCAAACCCGATTGGCAGGAACTTCAAAATGTGATTGATGGTGTCCAGGGTGACTTCACTTCCGCTCAAGTCAGCGGCTATGCTTACATTCGCGACATCATCACACTTGTCGAGGCCATCAAGCCGCAGCACGTCTTGCCCATTCACACCTACTCCCCCGAAAGTTTTCATGAACAATTTGCGAAAGTAGAAGCAATTTAGGAAGGTCTGCCTTGGGAGGTAGCTTAAGTTATGCCCTATTTTGTCGCTTATCGCGCTCTCACTACGCCAATGGACGACTTCTGATTAGGTTTTCGAGATTGGCTTTGAAAAGAGGGCGTTGGTGCAAGAAGTAATTGCGAGACTTGCGGGAAATAAGGTCGACTTGTTCGCTGGACAACGATAGGCACCGCTCGACAGCCATCGCCACACCTGCCGAAGTCACAGGTCTCATGGTTGCGAGGGATTCGAAGTAAAAGCCACTGGGGGGTACTCGAAGCTCCGAGGGAGCCCCGAACTCGCTCATGGGAGGCGAGTCTGTTGTTACGACGACGGCCCCTACTCCCAAGGCTTCGTGCAGGTAATGCCCCCATCCCTCATACTTGGAAGGACACAAATGAAACTGATGGGAGTTTTGAAGTCGAATTAGCTCTTCACGGCTTAGGTCACTCAAAAAAGTGACATCTTTCGGTGTAAGTTCAGGTGGGTAATTCGAGACAATTGTGAGTGGAACTTGAATTCTGTATGTCTGCCAAGCTTCCAACACTGCAAACGTATTTTTATACAAGGACTTTCCCGCAACGTGGAGGCATCTGCGCTCACGCGGAATTTCAGGAATAAAGCGATCTTCCGAAATGAATCCGGTATAGGCCACGCGATCGGTGAGAATGCGAAATCTCGCAAAGCTATCGTGAGTTTTCGCCAAAATCCACTCAAAGCGATCAAGTAGTTGATTCCATTGCCACCACTCGGGATTGGGCATGCACCAGTTGCGCGGAGCAAAAGAGAACATTTGCTCATTAACCACTTCCAGAAAGATATTCAGATCCGCAGGCAACGCCTCGTCTGGCTTTTCGAAATGTACTAAAGATGGATTGTGGCCGAGCTCTGTTAACATACCTTGAAGCAGACGGGCATCTTGCTCCAGACCAGCTCCATTGTCGATACAAGTAATCACGTTGATGCGATAGGGCGTAAGCTTTAAGCCTCCGCATGGACGCATCTTATCGCCTGCATCGAACCGTGCGATCAGCATCTTGTAGTCGGGTTCGGTGTCAACAACCTTGTACTCGACTCCCTGGTTCTCAAGAAACTCAGCGATGCGAGTTCCTTTGCCAAGCCGATTTCCCAAATAGTTGTGGCAATCATCAACGACAACCATTCCACCAAGGCAGAAACTTGTGGCAAGAAGTTGAGAGAGTGCTTCGTCAGGATTATCGCTACCATCAAGGTAGAGCAACGCGACGTTCTGGATGCCACGCAGTGCCCACACAGCGTCTACTGAGACGACTGACTTCGGAAGGCCATTGCTCTGCAGAATGTCGTTGGCAAGACTTGTCGTTTCGATACTGTTTTCTAGCGAATAGAATCGCCTGCCTGACTCTTGACATGCCCGACCGAGATGGACAGTACTATATCCATCCGAGGCGATCTCCTGCCGAAATCGAACAGCCCCTACCTCTACGATCACTCCCTCGGGTGCTGTTGCAAATGCCTCCAGCAGCCGTTCAGCTTTGCGATTCATAGGTAACCCTTGTAGTAAGAGCAATGGAGCTGATCGACTTGTGGTATAACAACCTGAAACAATTGTGCTTAATCATTTGAAGCAGCAAATCAGATGAATCGTCGTGCAGTGTCGAGCGCTTGCAATAGCTTGTTGACGCACGCTTCTTCGGAGAATCGCTCCTTCGCAATACTTCTAACAGCAAAGCGGTCAAGCTGCTGTACATATTCAATCGCTGCCAGGAGCGATGCAATCCTGATGCGATTTGTATTTGATCCGTCGCTTTGCAGGCCATGAGGAAGATATTCTACAAACAGCCCGGTAACTCCCTGACTAATTAGCGGTGCCCCAGTTCGAACCCCAACCGCAGGACATCCAGCCAGGAGTATTTCTTGCAAAGCCAATCCTCCGTGCTCATCATCAGCAAGATATGCGCACGCGCGAGACTGCTGCGCCGACTCAAACAGCTCCTCGCGCCGGTAGCTACCGTAATGGATAACTTTGTGTCTCGGAAAGAATTTGGCCAACTGTTCGACTAAGAAGGGACGATGGCCATTTTTCGAGTAGATTAGGAGGTCATACTTATCTGGTAGAGGTTCACCTGGCCAGGGTGAAATGGGGTAAGTCCATCGAACGATAGGGGACAGATTTGCGGGGCCTCGATGCTGGGAAATCAACTCGCTGTACCAGTCAGAATGGCAAAACATTGCTCGGCAGTTAGGTGAGTCAAGCAACTTGCACTCTTCGTCATCAATACGCGGGGACTGCGATGAAATGAAGAGCACATTTGGCCCTTGCACGAAGGGGAGTCCTCTTGCGTCCCAGGCCACTGCTGCACGCCGATCCTCCCAATTCCAAAACCACGGCAGTGCTCCTTCACTAACTGGCAGAGACTGTATAGACAGCCAATCGATTTCCTCAGCAATTCGCCTTCTGAGAGCAGATTGGAGCGCAAACATTCCATTGGATGGACCGTTCCCACCGGGTGACCTTACCGGGCCGATAAGTTCGACCGGGAGATTTTGTAGTTTTTCAGTAGAGGACTGAACAACTCCACTACGACGAACGACTTGTAACGCACTATAGTTCCTTGGCCACCCAATGTTTATCTGACACTTCTCCATGGGTTTATCGGTAGCCAGCTGGTCGTAGCCATTCTCAGCCATCATGCTCAAGTGATAGCTGTCAGTTTCTGTGCGACAAACGAAGAATGGTGGTGCGATCTGACACGGATCAAACTGCGAGGCTTTCACACTTACAAAGCGTTCGGCAAGTTCTTGATCTTCACCATTGTTCATAAATGGGTAACCATTCGCACGGTAAAACGTCTCTTTTCGAAACGCCCATCCTGCATGATAGAGGCCGCCACTGGAATGCTCCTTCAGCCCCTGTGCAGACTCGGCAAGTATCAGGCTTGGGCGAGACCACTCCGCTCGTCGAAGCGCCTCAGCATGCGTCTGAAACCAGTGTGGCAAATAAATGTCGTCATCATCGGCAACTAAAAAACCCTGTGAATCGCTTGAAGCCAAAGCAATACACGCGTTTCGCTTCTCCCCTAGGGTATTGAATCGTCGGGGAATAGAGATGATTCTCCAGCCCTCGCCTGACTGGTTGTCGTATTGGCCAGCATCGTCAAGGATGACTAGCTCACGAAGATCCTTGTGGTAGTCCTGCCTCAAGAAGCACTCGATGAGGTGCCCCAATAACCTAGGGCGAAGGTAGGTGCAGCAGAAGGCGGTGAGTTTCATAATGCCAGCAAATTGAAAGCGAAGAAAACGACTCAGCGGATTACTACCACTCTCTATGTTTGTGCATTTACGCAGCAGAACGACTTAAACTGTTGAGCCTATCGAACACTTGCGCCCAGGACTTCATGGCAGCTTCAATTCCCCACACCCGCTCTAGTTTCTCACGAGCCGCGATACGCATTTGCTGGCGTTCTTCAAACTCAAAAGCACATCGTGATGCCTTGTAGACGAACTCACGATCATCGGCGCAGAGCCAGCCTGTGATGCCGTCGTCCACCTGCAGTTGCCAACCACCTCGTCTGTCGACGACCAAGACAGACCCCGACGACATCGCTTCAAAACCAACACGGGGAAGGTTTTCATAGGTGTCGGTGGTCATGATGATGGCATCGCACGTTCGGTAGAAGGCAGCCTGCGAGACCTTGTTTTCTGCTACCGCTGTGATGTAGCTATCAGGCTCTTTGCCAAGCTTGCGGGCGATCTTGTCGTTCCATCCGACAATCAAACCCTCTTTGAGAACGGGGGCGGTCATCGTTTCATAGATCCAGAGCTGACGGCTCCCAAACTTGTCGGCATCGGCCCTGGATATACGACCAAATCGAAACTTATCTTGAGGACGCTGTTCAATGAATGGAAACAGGTCTTGATGGAAATAAGGTGTAAATAACGAAGCTCTAAATGGAGCAAGCTCTTGCAGTTTCTTTCCGACCCGCTCCATGGCATGCTGTGTTTGATAGAGATGCAAGTCGATGAGACCAGCCTCGTGCATCTTTAGCTCTCTATCAAAGTTCCAGGTCATACAATTGACCCACATCGCTGAACGGGCATGCTGTTTAATTTCTTGAAGATTAATGAGGAATTCACCATTGCAAAACGAGATACAATCGAGCCCTTCGAGTGATTTCCAATCGCGTGGAGAGTGATAGATTACCCCTCGCTCCTCTAACTTGAGCGATCGCAGATGTTCATCAAGTGGTCCAGTGTGGCACACATGAACCTTAATCCCCATTTTTAACCAACAAGTAATTTGATGATCAAGCTCTGTATCAGCGCCACCAACTTTGCTTGGATGACCAATAACGCATAGATCGCTGAGAAGTTGTGCCATATCGAATCTTGCAGGTCTCAAGGAATAGTTGCTTCAGACAAATCGCAGCCTCTAAAAATCGAGAAATAGCCTATTGTAGGTGAACGAGTATTGGGACACTTCAAGATGGCTGACAACGATTGCTAGCATCAGGTCGTCGGTTCCTCGTGTAGACAATGTGAAGAGCCGATGTGTGCCCGAAGCAAATTCCTACAACGATAAAATCTTGATGATGTGAACAGAAACTGTTTGACTTGTGCATGCCGAAGTTGCTAGGCTGCAGCAATGCTAAACCCCCTCGTGGGAATGGTCAATACTCCACCATAGTAGTTAAGATTACACGCTATGTCGGCTTCCAGCAGTTCGTCATCGTTTGAACCTGAAAACTCCAGTTCAAGCAGTTCGGGTACAAGCAGCTCATCGGATAATCCATCGAGCTCCAGTAGCTCCTCTTCTTCGAGTTCGTCGTCTAGCTCGTCCTCATCAAGCGCCCCAAGTTCATCGAGCATTTCGTCGAGTTCCAGCTCCTCGTCGAGCAGCAGCAGCAGCAGCAGCAGTAGCTCCTCAAGCTCCAGCAGCAGTTCCAGCTCTGCTTGGCCTTCATCGAGCAGCAGTAGTAGCTCTAGTAGCAGCTCTTCGGGAGTTGTAAGGCGTCCCGTTCCAACTTTCGGCTGTGCATGTGAAACTTGCCCACCCTGCCCAGCCTGCGACTACGATGAGAGCCCCGAGACTGTTCGGTTCTTTAATGGCGAATTCCGTTATAGCGTGACCGATTTTGCCAGTTCGGGACAAGGTGTCCCCTGGGGACATACTCGCTTCTACTCTAACCAGCGTCATCGCGACGGCGCTCTTGTGAACGAGTCTTGGGGGCAGGGAGTAAACTGGGGTGTCGACAATTGGCCCTACCTAGCAAACTTCAATGACGACAATAGTATTGTTGTCATCTGCTTTAGCCAAGAGTTTTCCGTATTCTTCTCTAAATCTGACTCTACTTACACGCCGATCAATGGAGCTGAAGATCGCTACACCTTAGCGGCTGACACTGTCAACGACGTCTTCAAGTTAACCGATCCGCAGGGAACCGTTTGGGAGTTCCTGGACTTTAGTGCTGCTCCTGGGATCGCAGGCTTGCTATCGAAAGCAACGATGTCCGGTGGACAGCTTCTCGAAGTTACCTCCTATACGAGCAGTTCGATCGCCGAGGTTCAGAAAACCTACAGCGATGGCATGTTGTACTACACGGAAAAATATTCCTATTCCTACAGTGGCGCCCTGCTCACATCGGTAACGCTGGAGCGACGACTTGGAAGCGGACCGTATCAGAACATCCAGCGATGCAGCTACGAGTACTACGATGGGACGGATGGTTATGGCAGCCTCAACGATCTGAAGATGACGGTCTCGGAGCGATGGAATGGTTCTGAATGGGAAGATCCCAAGACCCACTACTATCGCTATTACATTGACTCAGCGGACGGCGTCGGGTTTCAGCATGGACTTTGGTACGTGCTCAGTCCAGAGTCGTACCGCCGCGCAGTACTTGCTGGAATTGACCCCCTTTGGGCCGATTCGTCAGAGCTTGATCCCTTTGCCGACTATCGCCTGGAATACGATTCCAATCAGCAGGTGACGCGAGAAGTGGTGATGGGTGGGGCTCGCGAGTATTCGTTCGCTCTCACTAATCGCACTGGCACGCTCGTTGATGACCTCAACGAGTGGCGTGTCCGCATGGTGATGACGCAGCCTGACAACTCGATCGTCACCGTCTTCACCAATTACATCGGACAAGCGATTCTGCATGTGCTCGAAGACGCCACCACAAGCCAAAGCTGGTGCAACTTCTTTGAGTACGACACTTCCGCTCGGGTGATCAGCCACGCGAATTCTTCGGCAGTCCAAAGTTGGTCACTCAGCAGCACGAGCGCCCCACTTTCGGTTTCGCTCTACAGCAGTGACGGCCTGATTGAGCTGCACGAATACCCAACCTCAACCACAGCTACGGCCATCACCGGCACCACTTCGTCACCAAGCCAAGCGGGCGACGTCAAGGGCTATAAGAAATCGCAGAAGATCAAGCGAGGAACTGGTGGAACGCCGATCACCCTCCAGGAAATGAAGTACTTCCGCCGGACGGTAGTGACCGAGACTGTTTACCCAGCACAAGATAAGTCATTCCGCAACGATAACGGCACGGGTGCGGTGGAGACCAACTACAGCTACACTTGGCAGTCGGCTCTCCCTGCCATCCTCGAGCGAGTAACCACATTACCTGCGATTCCAACGGCTCAAAATGGCTCGAACAGTTCCAATACGCGAGCCGAGCGCTACAGCGTGATTGGGGAGTTGATATGGACTCGAGATGAAGCGGGGTACATCAACAATCAGGGCTATGATGTAGCGACCGGGGCCCTCGTCCAGTCGATTGTGGATGTGGACGATACCCAGTTGTCAGTTCCCAGTGGCTGGAGCACTCCCGCTGGTGGTGGCCTCCACCTTACAACCGACTACTCTATCGATCTGCTTGGCAGAACGACGCTAAGCCAGGGTCCCATCCATGATGCAGTGATCGATGGCGTTAGCACGAGTGTGCGAACCATCTCCAATACGCTTTATCTCGATACCCTCGAAGAAGTGCGGTCTGCTCAGGGGTATGCCTCGGGCTCCGCCCATAGCGAATACACGCTCTACAACCCCATTTCGATCACCAAGAGCGACGATGCCGGGCGTCCGGTCCAGCAAATCCAGGCCACGCGGGGCACCAGCACTAGCAGCCCGGGACTATTGCTCGCAAGTGATACGTTCGAGCAGTCGTCCTACGTTCGGTGGAGCACCAGCACTTACAACGACAAGAGTCAGCTTGTAAGTAGCGATGTTTATTTTGACATTCCTGAGTCGGGACTCGGGAAAAAGAATGTCAACTTCAATCGAACCTACTACCGCTACGATTCGATGGGGCGACAGAATTATGTGATGAGCGCAAGTGGCTCTGTCTCTACCACGATTTTTGACGTTCGAGGACTACCGATTTCTCGGAGTGCTGCGATCGATACAGAGTTCCCTGGAACTCCAGGCAGGTCGTGGCAAAATCAAGTGAATCGCCTGGATGTCAACGACGATGGCGAGGTGACGGATGTCGATGCACTTCTTGTAATTAATTTCTTGAACGCAAACCCAGGCAGTACTACGCTTCCTGAGCCACCAGTCAACCCTCCTCCACCACCCCCTTATTATGACGTCAGTGGTAACGGTGTTGTCACTCCGCTTGATGCACTTACAATCGTCAATTACCTCAACGCTGGTGGAAGCATATCCGAATCGAGACTAATCACTTCCTATCAGTATGATGGTGGCACAGGTGGCGGCGATAGGAACTTGACCCGCGAAACGCAGCACGTCAATAGCACCAGCGGCGACGATCGTGTGACCGAGTATACCTACGATTGGCGGAATCGCCGAATCTCGGTCGATGGCGAAATCGACCTCTACATGGAGTATGAGTACGACAATCTCGATCGAGTCGTCGTCACGCAAAGGCGTAACACCACCAGCAGTGGAACCCTTCTCGGCAAGCAGGAAACGCTCTACGACGATCTGGGCCGAGTCTATCAGTCGATCACGTATGCCGTGAATCCATCCAGCGGCTCGATTGGCAACAGCCTGGTGGATCAGACCTGGTACGACGCACGGGGGAATGTGGCCAAGCTACAGCCTGCTGGGAGCAAGGCGTTTAGCAAGACGTTCTACGACGGCGTGGGAAGATCGACAGCGACGTTCACCGGCTACGACACTTCAGAGACCAGTTACGCCGATGCGCTCACGGTCACCGGGGATACGATTTTTGAGCAATCGGAAACGCTTTACGACAATGCCAGCAACGTGCTGTTTGCCACCAGCCGTCAGCGGTTTCATAATGCGACAGGAACCGGCAGTTTGCAGGGGCCAAGTGGTTCGGAGCCGAAAAGTCGCGATAGCTACATGGCGATGTGGTACGATGGAATCGGTCGTTCGATTGCCAGTGCCAGCTATGGCACCAACGATAACGCCGGTCCCCCTACGCGGCCGAGCATTGCACCAGCGTCGAGCGACGAGGTGCTTGTGAGCCTCTCGCGGTACAATGCCCGGGGTGAGGCGTTTGAAAGTGTGGACCCGAGCGGCATGGTCAGCCATGTCGATGCTGATGATGCGGGACGGACGGTTCGCACGATCCAGAACTATGTTCCGTGCGACTGTGATGCTTGCGGCCATGAAGCGTGCAGTGAATGCTCCTGCCCGGGGGCAGAAGAGAACGTGACGACCGAGATGCAGTATGGTCCTGGCGGGCAACTGATTGCACTGATCGCCAAAAATCCTTTGACCGGGGACCAGACGACGCGGTATGAATACAAAGTGACGACGGCAGGCGGTTCCGATATCGCCTCGAACGATTTGCTTTCCGCGGAGATTTATCCCGACGCGGCTGATGCCGATGACCGCGTCACGTACAGCTACAACCGCCAAGGAGAGCGCAAGACCATGCGCGATCAAAACGGCTCGGTGCATAGCTACAGCTACGACAAGCTCGGGCGGCAGACGGCTGACACCGTCACCACGCTCGCCAGCGGCGTCGATGATGGTGTGCTGCGGATCGGCGCCACGTTCGATGTGCGGGGACTGGTCGAGAAAATCACCAGCTTCAGTGACACCTCGGGCACAGCACCTGTCAACGAAGTGCAGAATTCCTACAACGACTTTGGGCAGTTGGTCGAGCAGTACCAGGAGCACGACGGAGCGGTTGATGCGGGCACACCGAAGGTCGGCTATAGCTATGAGAATGGGAGTGATAACACCATTCGCCTCACGAGCATGACCTATCCCAGTGGCGAGGTGCTGTCGTATTTGTACGACGATACGGCTGCTGACAATCTCTCGCGGGTTCGCACGCTCAGCAAGGATGCGACCGAGGTGTGCCAGTATACCTACCTCGGGCTGTCGACCTTCGTAACCACCGACTACCTGGAGCCCGAAATCAAGCTCGACTATGTGCTCGGAAGTGGCGCCAATCCCTATGCAGGCTTCGATCGCTTCGGCCGCGTGATCGACCACTGGTGGACAGCGTATGGCGCGAGCAGCTCTTCTTCGTCGTCGAGTTCAGGATCAGGCAGCAGCTTGGTGCATCTGAAGTATGGCTATAATCGCTCGTCGAGCCGGACTTATAAGGAAGACTTGGTTGCCCAGTCTTACGACAAAGATTTTGATGAGTTGTATGAATACGACGGTCTGCAGCGACTGAAGAAGTTCCATCGTGGTCGGTTGTCCATCGATCATCAAGCGATCACCAGTCCGGCGCTGCAGCAGCGATGGGATCTGGATGCGACGGGCAACTGGTCGAACTTCACGCAGAACGTGCCGAGCGACATCTCGCAGATTATTGATCAGCAGCGGACTAGCAACACGGTGAACGAGATCACTGCGATTGCTCGCACGGTTGGCCCTGAGTGGGCCGCGCCATTGTACGACCGCAACGGCAACATGACGATGATTCCGCAGCCCAAGGTGATGGATATTGCCTATCGCGCCACCTGGGACCCCTGGAATCGACTGGTCAAACTCGAGGAGCAAGATGAGTCCGACGCTTGGCAGACTGTGCAGGAGAATGAGTACAGCGGCCAAACTTGGCGCATCAAGGTTGGCACTCCTGTGGGATCGCTGGGCAGTGAACTAGCCTATCGCCACTACTATTACACCAGCATCTGGCAGGACATTGAAGAACGGCTTGAGCAGCCCGAACCCGTCAGCAGTTCTTCATCCTCGTCATCAAGTTCTTCGACACCCACAATGATCGTCGAGCGTCAGCAAACATGGGGCCTGCGTTACATCGACGACCTTGTCCTCCGCGACCGCAGCACTTCGCCACCCGATCCTTTCGATGAACGAATCTATGGCCTGCAAGACGCCAACTGGAACATGGTTGCGCTCTACTATCCCGATACGGTCCTAGACAAACTTACCACTCGATTCGTTTACGACCCCTACGGCGTTCCCACTTCCCTCGACACCGCCTTCGTTACCGCCGCCAACTCCTACGCCTGGAACCAACTCTACTGCAGCTACTACCTCGAACTCAACACCCACCTCTCTCATGTGCGATTTCGAATTCTACACTCCAAGCTTGGGAACTGGATTAATAGAGACCCAATTGGTTACTTGAACAACGACAGGGCACTCTATCGATATGTTGAAAACTATCCGCTTATACATAGTGATCCATCTGGAAAATCAAGGCACCACTGGTTTCGCCAGATTGGACAAAGAACGGAATTTGGCCAAAGCGTGGCCGACTCATTTTGCAAGCCACCACTAAATTTCAACATTGATGACTTTACTACGGAACTAGGCGAGTTAAGCGCTAGCAGCCAAGGTGCACACTATACCGTTGAATACAAGTTGAAATATCAATACTGGCATGACATAACAATCGCACAGCTAAAAGCTGTGGGAGCATCGTGCTGCCAATACCTTATAGCAATAAACAACTTGAGAATCGGAATGCTAGCTGCTCTCTCGCACCTAAAAATTTCGATTCCATCAATTGAGCTCATAAACTACTCAACGGGAGAAAATCGCGATCGCGAATTTTTGGAGCTAATTGCAAAAGCCTGCCCCCCTCCCCTGCAGGATAATAAGCGACCAGTTCCTGTGCGCAAGCCTGTTAGATATCGATATCCGACAGTTGATATCCCACCCTGCAGCCCTGCTCTCAGACCTGTTCCGGTCAGACCAGTCCCACCTTCGGCGCCACCGAAACCATTCTGGCAGCCCTCACTGCTCCTGGCATCACTTACTGCCTTACCTAGATTTATACTGATTCTACCTCCAATGCTTATTATAGAACCATGTCCTCCAAACTGCGATGCATAAACATGCCCCCGTCTTGCAATCCGTTCTTACAACTTGACTAAACGCAAAGTCAGTTCTCCTGTGTAGCACAACTGCGACTTATGTAGGTCGCTTCAACGTCTTGATTAGCACCGAGACTGTGCCCTGCATATTTTAAATAAAAGTAGCCAAGAGGACTATCCCTGCCCCACGCTGGCAGTCACTTTGATGAAACAATTCGCTTGACAGCTATACTGCCAGTGCAATACGACAAAAAAATCAACGGCATTGCCATAGCGGCAATTAATCACAAATGAACGCATCAGCAACGCAAAGCCGCAACAATGAAATGCCCTCTCGCCAAGAGATTGAGGCATGGAGAAATCTACTTCAAGTCAGCGTGGCGGAGCCTCAATCTGCATGCCAGCGTTTGTGCATTGACAATCCTCATGCGCTGGTACTCTATGATTACTATGTGCGAAAGTGCGTTGACATACTAGGACAGCATCGCGCAAAGACCACTACGCTATTCCTGTGGGGCCTTCGCGAACCGAGTGTTCCGTGGGGAACAAAGATTGGTGGTCTGCCATATTTCGACACAAAAGCTCGATGGCCTAGACGCTTTGGAACCCACTGTAGATATCTCGCTCAAATCTGCTTCTTGGGATCCGAGCACCTATTTGACAAGAAGCTTCCAGGGGATGTCTTATTAATATTTACTCGAGATACTATAGACCAACTAACAATAGACGACGATGCCTTTTTTTGTTTCGAGTGGGTCTCTCTTGGTAGCGTTAGTGCGCTGCACACAGTTAACAACTATCCCTTAGCTACCGACGCTGTTTTCTTCGGGTCTCCATATCAAGTATTGGAAATTGAAGATTTCACCATCGCCGAAGCTGAGAAATGCTTGAAACAATTAGGTATCACAAGCAACGAATTACTTCCTGAATTTCATGCAAACTTTCGACATTCCTTCGGTGCCAAAATCGGCGGAAATTCACTTTCTCTCGATGGCCCACGAAAAGGAATTCGCAACCGCCCCCCCGATGCAGGTGCGTTCCTTTTCTCGCTCCTAGAGTTTTATCCTTACCTGGGGAATGATTTCGCACTGGTGAACATTCCCTCACTTGCTCCCCCAACTCACCAAGGTGACTTTACAGGCTACTTCATGATGATAGCAAACTTCGCGCTTAACTTTTATATTTCGCCTGAGGGCAAAATTTCTCACGAGATATTCTAGACACCTACCCACTTAAATCAATTGAGTCATTATTCTGACAGGCCCTTTGGCGATAAAGGCGAGATAGGAGTAAGCGAGCTTGTCGTTGAGCGTGGCAATGCGATGGGATTCTTTGAGCCAGTCGATCGAGCGTTTAATGACGCTTCGGCGCGATAGGCATTTCCGTCGCTGCCGAAGGTCGGCTATAGCTATGAGAATGGGAGTGATAATACGATTCGCCTCACGAGCATGACCTATCCCAGTGGCGAGGTGCTGTCGTACTCGTACGATGACACGGTAGCTGACAATCTCTCGCGCGTTCGCACGCTCAGCAAGGATGCGACCGAGGTGTGCCAGTACTCCTACCTCGGGCTGTCGACCTTCGTAACCACCGACTACCTGAAGCCCGAGATCAAGCTCGACTATGTGCTCGGAAGTGGCGCGAATCCCTACGCAGGCTTCGGCCGCGTGATCGACCACTGGTGGGCAAACTATGGTGCGAGCAGCTCGTCCTCTTCGTCGAGTTCAGGATCGGGCAGCAGCTTGGTGCATCTCAAGTATGGCTATAACCGTTCGTCGAGTCGGACTTACAAGGAAGACTTGGTCGCCCAGTCTTACGACAAAGATTTTGACGAGCTCTATGAATACGATGGCCTGCAGCGACTGAAGAAGTTCCATCGTGGTCGGCTGTCAAACGATCATCAAACGATCACCAGTCCGGCGCTGCAGCAGCGATGGGATCTGGATGCCACTGGGAACTGGTCGAACTTCACGCAGAACGTGCCAAGCGACATCTCGCAGATTATCGACCAGCAGCGCACGATTGTCGCGAGTTAACAAAATAACTCAGGGTGCCAGTAGCTTCGGCTTGAGTTTGGGCTCCATCCGCCTTACAAACTTCCTGCCATCACCAGTCGCTCCGTAGATAGAAAATGCAACTTGTGCACACCATGTTCAAGACCATTAACAATCAGTTTTGAAGTAGCTCTTAAGTTCAATTATTCGGTTCGTCGATCATGCGGAATTCGGAAGCGATTGCGGAGGAGCCAGATGAGGGAGGTGACTTCGAAGGCGATGGATCCAAGAATGATGGTTAAGAGGAGCAGGCCCGCGATTAGGTCGCCGAATCCGATGGAGGGCTCGGGATCAGTGGGGAGGGAGTGGCCACTTACTTCGATCAGTGCCAGCCAGACGAAACTGATGAGGAGACTGATCAGGTCGATCACGGTCCTGAGTCCAATGGTGACTACGATGGTGGTGGCTCCAATCGGGCGAAGCTGCAATATCTGGTAGGCCCCAACAATCAAAGCAACGTTGAGAGAAAGGAATATTGTGGTTTCGATGAAGCTCAAGATGGGTGCGTACCCAATTAGCGGGGAATTGGGATCAATTCCGGAGATCGAGGACCAGTCGGCGCTGAGGCATGGAAGTAGAAAATTCAAGACGAGCGACAGGAGCGGATTCACTACCAGCCCATAGAAGCAGATGGCGTTGGCGAAGGATGGTAGTTTCTTGGAAGTGGTCTTGGATTTCATCCACGAGAAGATTGCCAGGTCAAGTCGGTTCTGGTGTATCGGCGGCGGCATGAAGCCCGGCATCATCGATTGTAGGGTGCTGAGGAGCTGGTCGCTCTCGTGCAACTCTTGCCAGTCGGTCGCGCCAACTTTGCAGGTCATAGTCGCGAGCGAAATCTTTCCCTCACGCAATAGCACCGCGAGGTAGGCAGCGATGTGAGGGCCATCTTGCCGACCATCGCGCTCAATCCACCATCGCTCCTCGCGGTTCGGCTCAACTGGCTGCGCACTCGCGGGCAAACTTGCATCGCTCATTAGTGTCTCTTTCTTCAATGTATCCGCATAAAGTAAGCGTTCCGCGATCCACATTGCGGTCGGCCGGACGAGATTTACGGCGGTGTGCGGCAGGCGTCGAAGTATCTGCAAGAAATGGGCGTCCCGCGGGCCGAGCGCGTCCGTTATTTGCAGGCGTTTGAGGAAGGAACCGTTTCGTTCCGTCATGCTGGCAATGCCGAGTACGGTATTCGTTACTATACGGACCCGTCGAGAACCGCTGGCCAGTGGTTGTTTGAGACGTTTCCCGCTTCGCGTTCGAGTCTCGCTCTCAAGCCCGAATGGAACGCGATGACGGGCTTCCGTCAGTTCCAGATCACACCCGGCACGCCAATAATCCAGGGACGCGCCGCCGCTCAGGGCGCGTATTTACCGGGCGGCCAAGTTCAGAAGTTTATACTCGATTGGAGGACCGGACTGGTTCAGCCATGAGCACCAACCAACAAGTAGAACGTGTTCGATCGCTACTCCAGGAAGCACGTTCCGGAGTTCACGCGGAACTCGCGAAATGCGAGGCCGGGCAACCGGCCATCGACATTGAGCGTAACCTCCGCTGGATTGCCTCCAGTCTGGATGAAATGATCGCTGCTCTGGATCGTTCAGAACGGCAACCGGTACCTGGGCTTTGGCATGTGGTAAGTGACACTTGGCCGCACGACGATCCGCTCGGTAGCAAGATTATTGACGCCGAGTACTCGTACGAGCGGTTGAGGTGAAGTCAGCTCGACGTCACGTCGACGTCGGCGCGCTTCCAGGCGTCGGGCAGGAACTTGTTGACGTCGCTTGGCGGGAGGGCGGGGAGGCGGGCCAGGACGCTGGTCAGGTAGCGTTGCGGGTCGAGTTGGTGGCGCTCGGCGCTTGCGATCAGCGAATACAACAGGGCTGCGGTGCCGCCGGCGCGGTCATTCCCGGCAAACAGCCAGTTTTTTCTTCCGATCGCCACCCGCTTCAGCGCCCGTTCGGCCGCATTGTTGTCGATATTGAGAAACCCTTCGCGCGTGTACGTGTTGAGGGCTTCCCACTGGTTAAGCGTGTATGTAAACGCCTCGCCCATCGGGCTGCGCGGCAGGACGATCTCGCGCTCACCATCGAGCCAGGCTTTGATGTCGGCCAGGATCGACACGCTTCGCACTTGACGCAGATCGCGGCGCTCGTCATTACTGAGTTGCTTGGCATCGTCCTCGACGGCGTACAACGCGCGGACGAACGAGAGCATCTGCGCGGCGCGCTTGCCGTCCGTGTCCTTGGCCTCGAAGAACTTGCGGCGCGCATGCGCCCAGCAGGCGACTTCAATCGCGCCCGAGTGATAAATCCCGTCGTAGCCGCCGTACGCATCCGCTTGCAGATAGCCTTTGTAATCCCGCAGCCAGTTGGCGGGTCCCGCGCGGGTGCAGTCAGGCGTGTAGTCATAGACGATATAGGGATGCGCCCCGTCGCCAATGTAGGTCCAGATGCGGCCGCTGCGGCACTTTCCTTCGCCCGGCGCTTGGATCGGCACCCGCGTGTCGTCGGTGTGGATCACCCGCGAGAGCCGGACCCGCTGAATCATCAACTCCACCAGCGGACGAACGAGTTCGCCTGTTGCCGCCAGCCACGCACACATCGTGCTGCGAGCGACATGCAACTGCTGCCGCGCGAAGATGTGTTCCAGGCGGTACAGCGGCAAGTGATCGCCAAGCTTGCTGACGATGACATAGGCCAGGAGGCCCGGGCCGGGCAAGCCCTTGTCGATCGGCTGCGCCGGCTTCTTGGCCGCGGCGATGTTCGGGTTGTAACCCTCGGCGTCGCACTTGCGGCAGGCGTACTTGTGGCGCATGTGCCGCAGCACCTTGAAGCTGGCCGGCAGGTATTCAAGCTGCTCACTCACTTCCTGCCCGATGCGGCAGCGCGCCTCGCCGCAGCAGGGACACTTTTTCTCATCCTCGGAGAGGTCGTGCTCGACGTCGATTCGAGGCAGGTGGTCCGGCAGCGGATGGAGGCCGTGCTTGTGTTTCTTGGCGATCCGCCGCGTGACGAGCCTTTCACCCGCTTCTGCGTTGATGCTGGCTTCATCGAGCGGCTGTTGTTCGACTTGCTGACCAAAAAGGAGCAACTGCCGCACATCGAAGCGCTCGTTCTTCGGCCCGTAGAACCGCCGCAGGATCGCTTCCACGGCGGCCTTCTTCTCGGCTTCCAATCGCTCGCGCTGCGCGGCTTCTTCGCGGATGCGATTGATGATCGCATCGCGTTCGATCAAATGCTGGCCTTGCTCAATCAGCATCCGTTTCAAGAGCGCCGGATCATCGGGCAGCGTGGAGGGATCGATGCTCGCTGGAACGTCTGTGCTCATGCATGACTATATGCGCGATGAGCGTGAAAAGTTTCGCCGGCCGAAAGAGTTTTTGAAAAAGACTCAGCTCGCCCGGCGCGCGACAACTTCCAGGCCATCGAGCAGCCGCAGCAGTTGGGAACTATCGACGGCGAGTGCGCTGTCCTTCGTCGACGGGAAGCGGAACACGCCGCGTTCCAACCGCTTGTAGTAGATCGTCAGCCCGCCGCGATCCCACCATAAGATCTTGAGCCGCTGACTCGACTTGTTGCGAAACACGAACAAGTGGCCCGAGAGCGGGTCTTGCCCGAGAAACGCGCGGACGATCTCGGCCAGGCCGTCGAAGCTCTTGCGCATGTCGACCGGCGCGGTGGCGATCCAGACTTGCGCCGCAGTGGAACCGTCACGAGGCCCAATCATGCGTGGGCCTCCGACGACGATCGCAAAGCTCGCACCAGCGCCGCCACTCGCTCGATCGAAGTCGCCTCCCCGATGCGGATCGTCACGCCGCCGGGCAAATCGACGCAAGTCTCTGCGACAGTTGCCCGCTCAGGCCGCTGGATGGCAACCGGCAGAAACGCAGGTGCCGCCCTGGTCGCTTCCAGATCACGCTGCTGAAGCGTGCGTCGCCAGGCATAGAACGCCGACTCCGGCACACGCTCGCGCTGGCAAAATGCCCGCACCGACAGGCCGCTAACTGCAAACCGCGCAATCAAATCACGCCACCGCTGCTCCCTCTCGCCACTCCGCTGCTGCTTCGCCATCGCCCGCCTCCTCGATTGAGAAAGCCGAATCTTGACGGGTCAGCCGCGAAAATCGAAGATGCGGTTGGCAGAACGGACACCTTGTCATCGATTAGGATGAGAATGATGTTGGGCGAAGCTAGAGAATCCTCCGCGAAGCAATTCTTCGTCGGGCAGGTCATCAAAAACGACGCAACAACGATTGCGGCGAGTGATCCTGAAAGAAGTCGTATTCGAAGCGTATTCATTTTTTTGCTCCTTAAATTTCTAGCGGTTCCAGGAGGCCAAGTATCGTTGGGTACCCTCCCTCGGTCAACAATGAGAGGCGAGGAGGTCCAACTCATGCATGAAGCAATTCTCAGGAGCAACGCGATGCTAGCGCGGTCAGAAACCAAGTCCGCAAGATAAGAATTGCCGGATCGCTTGATCAAGTGCAGCCGTTACCGCAAAAGCCCTTCGACAAGTTTATCGAAGGGCTACTGAGTTCATAAGCAAGCGGTTGTTGAGAGAACGGTTGACCATGTTCAATTCAGTCAGATTACCGACCGAACGTATCATGCTGACGGGACATGCCCAATCTTGAACCAACTATTTCTCATTGCGGATCTCTTCATCCAACTGGTCAATCAATGCCTGGGCTGCAGGATTGTCAGCTGCTTCATCGCGTAATTGCTGCTGCATTTGGCGTAGCAGTTCGAGTCGGCTGGGCATCTGGGCTTGTCCACCAACCCCTTCAGCGCCTTCAGTCATGCCGAATGCTTTTCCTGAAGCTTTCCCGAATGCTTTACCAGAAGCAGAGCCGCGAGCAAAACCACCGGATTTCGAACCTGATTTTGTGCGAGAAAAACCTTGGGTAGCAGAACGAGTGCCGCTTGATGAATTGGCGGAAGGAGCCGACGTCCCCATCGTTTGCGCGCTTTCGACATACTCCTGATAAACAGCAAAAGCTTCACTCGATTTCGATTGCAAATCGTCTTTGCTTTTGGCTGTCACTTCGATCACTTTGTCACCAGCAGTGATCGTAACCTTAATCATTCCTTCAGACTCTTCGATCTTGAACTGTCGCGCGCCTTCGGATGCAGTGGTAGTTCGCGTCCAGCTTGAGCCATCTCCATCGTCGGTCGAACTTACTACCTGCGACACCGATTTTGAATGCTGTACGCTGCCGGATGAGTCTCGCACCTCACTTGGTGAATCATTCGGCGAGGTGGGCGGAGCAACTTGTTCATCTCCGTTTGCTCCGATCGCTACTTCCGCCGAGGCTTCAGCGGTGGCCATATTGCCGTTTTGTCGAGAAGCACTTCCACTCCCACTTGCGCGAGCACGTGCGGCACCCTGCACTGAGCCGTTCGACGCTCCACCCGCTATCGCATTACCTCCAGAAGTGCCGCCGCTTGCGGCAAATCCATGTGATGATGCTGTAGCGCTATTTCGTTTTGGCGATTGGTTCTTGGCTTCATCAGACCGCATTTCACCAGGAGAAACGAATGCTTTGGAGGATGGTTTCTTCGATGGCGTTTCACCCAGCGATAGCGGAACGACTGCCAGGCCGACAGCTAGCGAAACCGCAATGCTGAGAGCCAGTTGAGGCCGTTTTTGTAAATGAATCTGTTGCATGGCTACAAACCTTTCCCGAAGAGAAACTGACGCCCCTGTGATTGCTGCTGATCCGTCCCAAGCGGGTGTTCTGGGATACGATACGAACTCCAGCAAAAGCTTGGCATACTCGTGCGGTTGCTTGCTGGTGCGTTCGATAACGAGTGCATCGCAAGCGATTTCTTGCGCTAGGAGGTACCGGTTACAGGCAAATCGCACACTTGGATGGAAGAAAAACAAAATTTCCAGCACGGCGACGAGACGATTCCAAACTAGGTCGCACCGAGCGATGTGTGAAAGCTCATGCGCAATTGCAAGTTGAAGCTGCGAATCCGAACAGCGCGACAGCCACTCGACCGGAAGTAAGATGGTCGGTTGCCAAGCACCGATGAGTCGTGGGCTCTCTGATCTTGTTGTCCACCGAATAGGCGGTAGTTGCTGTAGTCCAAATTGTTTAGCGAGCTTTTCAAGTGGTTTGCGAATGGAGACGGAAACAATTGATCGAGACTGGCGCAGCTCGCAACGAACTACTCGCTCGATTCGAACTTGATGGGCAACATGCAGGCTGCAACCGAGAAGCCAGCAAGCAAGGATTCCAGTTGCAAGATAGTCCCAGTGTCCCAACGTAATTGATGCCGCAGTCGCCCGAGTTGGTGGCAAAGCTCTCGATGGTTGCTTCGAAAAAGAAGCACCTTCGACAACTGGACTTGCAACAAGTTGCGGACGCATTTGCGATAAATCAAGCGACCGCTGGGGCAATAAAGGTATGACAAAGCTAAATGGTAAAGCCACCAGTAGCAGTAGTTTGATGAACACAGCCCGCCACATCCAACTCCGTAGATTTGGAGCGATTGTCGGGAACAGTTTTTCGATGGTGAAAACGATTGCGACAACAATCGCGATTTGCCACGATGCTCGCCAAAAGTGTGTAATTGCGAGCGTGGGGAAGGCCAATAAGGTTTCCATCATGAAGCCCCTTTCTCGCTTTCACCATGCAGTGAATTGTCCAGACAATGGCTCGATGGGGATGCCTTATTAGATAGGTGCTGTTGCGATTCGAGTTGCTCAACAATCGCTCGCAGTTCGGCTAGTTCGGCCGGATCTACTTGCTGAGTTTTTTGAAGGTAGGCGACCACGGGTGAAACCGAGCCACCGAGTACATTGCTGACAAAATCAGTAACGAGCCGCTGCAGCAATTGTGTTACAGGTATCCGAGGGCTGTAGTGAAAAACTCCACCTATCTTCCGACGAGAGACAAATCCCTTCTTTCGAATCCGCTCGACCACCGTGAGGATTGTCGTGCGAGCTTGGCCGCTGCTTTCCGCTAAATGATCAACAAGTGTCCGGACCGTAACTGGCTGCAACTTGTCAATCAGTTGCAGGATCTCCAGTTCTACTTTTCCCAGCGAATCGCGTTGTTGACTCATCGAACGACTTGTTGGTTAGAGTGTGTCTACATCAGTAGTCACACAATAGCGAGAGACTACAAGGGTAGTCAACTCCATTCGTCAAGATTTTCCTCTTTTTCCGCTTGTTCTTGGATCATGCACCGTCGGTGGCCATACCAAAAACTAACGCACGAAGTCGATGGCGCGGCCCCAATGTCGTCTTCTGGGCCAGCATCATGGCGGTGGTGGTGAAAGGTGAATCTCGGGGATGAGATCGGGAATGATATCGACTTTGGGAAACTCTTCGGTGCTGTCGAGGATTTCTCGGCAACAGGCCTCGAGTTGTGTGATCAGTTGATCGACATCGACCCCTTCATGCCACGGTCGATACTCGTTGAGATAGCCGGTGCTGCCGTGGAACAGTTTCTTCGCGCCACGCGTGTTGCCGTTGCCGAAATGGTGCAAACAAACAGCAACTTGAATGAGCCCCTGGTAGAACTTTCGCGATGGTCCGGCATACTCGGTCCACAATTCTTCCCATACCTCGTGCGCTTCATAGAAGTCGCAGCGATTGAAGTGCTCGATCCCCTCGAGATAACGGTGGTCGTAGTTGGTTTCGTCCGTCACGTGGCGCCTATCTTGAGCAATCGTGGTGGTGCGGGGATAGCGAGCAACGCTTGTCGTCGCAATCGCTGACTGAAGCCTCTATCTTACCGATTTCAGCGACACCTTGCGTCGAGCGGAACCGCTCACGACAATCATGCAATCTTCTCGCGACTGACAGCGGCGGGAATCGATGGGCGAATTCCTCTTCAGCGACTCCATAGGCGGCCATGGCCCGAAAACGAAAAGGTGAGCAGGCAGGCCTCGTTGTCGAGGGGCTAAAGCGCGATTACGCCGATGCCTTGTGCGCACTCGAGCACCAATCTCCCTACCAGTTACTGATTGCCACCATTCTGTCCGCTCAATGTACGGACGAACGGGTGAACATCGTTACGCGCGATCTTTTCAAGCATTATCCCACCGCTGATGCGATGGCCGAAGCCCCGCTCAAGTCGATTGAGAAGTTGGTACAAAGCACCGGTTTTTTTCGGAACAAGGCGAAGAATATCAAAGAGTGCTCGCGACAGTTGGTCGAGCAATACGCTGGCGCAGTTCCCCGGGAGCTTGAACTGCTGGTAAAGCTTCCTGGTGTGGGACGAAAAACGGCCAATGTGGTTCTGGGAACCTGCTTTGGCATTCCGAGTGGAGTGGTGGTCGACACGCATGTCGGCAGGCTTTCGCAGCGTCTTGGGTTGACGAAGGAAGTCGACCCCGTCAAGATCGAGCGCGATTTGATGGCTCAGCTACCGCAGGAAGAATGGATCATGTTTTCGCATCGCATGATTCATCATGGGCGACGTGTGTGCAAGGCTCGTAAACCTGCTTGCGACCACTGCAACTTTGCGGAGTTTTGTCCTCGAATCGGCACCACATAATGGGCGTTGAGAAGAGGCTTGCGGTCTTCGATGCGACGATTCGGACAGTGACGTTTCAGATAGCGACGATTGGTACAGCGCCGGTTCTGGTAAGTGCTTCACCCGATCTGCGAGCAGCCGCTCGTAGAACAACTTTCGATCGGTAGGCTGCGATGATTCTGTCAGGCGAAGAAATTCGGCAAAATCTCGGCACGAACATCAACATCGATCCATTCGATCCCGAGAAACTGAATCCCAACAGCTACAACCTGACGCTGCACAACGAGCTCATCACCTACGAAGAGGTGGTGCTCGATATGGCCCAGCCCAATCGAACGCGCCGGATTCTGATTCCTCAGGAAGGACTCGTGCTGAGTCCCCAGAAGCTGTATCTGGCCCGCACTGTCGAGCGCACGGAGACGCATAATTTTGTCCCGATGATTGAAGGTCGCTCTTCGATTGGTCGGCTCGGACTTTTTGTCCACGTCACGGCGGGCTTTGGCGACGTCGGCTTCTGCGGCTACTGGACGCTCGAAATGTTTGCCGTTCAGCCGATTCGCATCTATCCGGGCATCTCGATTTGCCAAATTTTCTACCATCAGATCGCGGGCGATATTGTCGAATACAAGAGCGACAAGTATCAGCACAACCGCGATATTCAGGCGAGCATGCTCTACAAAGAGCTGAATCCGCATTCGGTTTCGCGCGAATCGCAGCTGGCCTTCTCGTTTGCTCGGCCACCCGCTGAAAAGTCCTAGGGCCGACTCTCACTGCTTGCCCAGTTCATGAACTAGACGAATCGTGCAAGTGCTCGACGAGGGTTCGTTGAAAGCAACTAGCGCTCGGGTATAATCGCCAGCCACAGTGAAGCTCTAACGTTGCACTCGTTGCCGTTGTGCCAGCTGCATTTTGATCGACAACTCGACCTCCAGCGCAAGGCACCTCTCCGTGCAAAATTTTGCATACCGGGCACCGACGTCGCTTGCCGAAGCTACGCAGTTGCTTGCTTGGGCCAATGGAAAAGCTCGGATTTTGGCCGGGGGCACTGATATTTTGGTGCAACTTCGCGAAGGGACTCGATCGGCTGAGATCGTGGTCGACGTGAAGAAGATCCCCGAGCTTTCCGAGCTCCATTTCACGCCACAAACAGGCTTGAAACTCGGCGCTGCTGTCCCCTGCTATCGCATCTACGACGATTCCCAAATTGCCGCTGCCTACCCTGCTCTGGCCGATGCCACACGCATTGTGGGTGGGTGGCAAATTCAGTCGCGAGCAAGCGTGGGGGGCAATCTGTGCAATGCCTCCCCTGCAGCCGACACCATTCCGGCTCTCATTGCCCACCATGCCTACTGCGAGATCATCGGCCCCCAGGGCCGTCGCAATGTGGCGGTGGAACTTTTCTGTACCGGCCCGGGCAAGAATCAACTGGCTCCAGGGGAACTGCTGCACGCCATCATGTTCCCACCGACTCTGGCCCACAGCGGATCGGCCTACGAACGCTTCATTCCACGCAACGAAATGGATATCGCCGTCGTAGGAGTAGCTTCGCGTTTGCAGCTGAACTCGAAGTGCGACACGATTGAATATGCCCGTATCGGAATCGGAGCTGTGGCCCCCACCTGCCGCTATGCACAAGAGGCGAGCGAGTTTCTGGCCGGAAAATCACCGACAGCCGACAACTTTGCGGAAGCTGGCAAGTTAGCCCAGAAGATCGCCAGTCCCATTAGCGACATGCGTGGCACAGCCGAGTATCGCATGCACTTGATTGGTGTCTTGGTAACACGAACCTTGGAGAAAGCAGCCGCTCGTGCTCGTGGCGAAGTGTTTGCGAGTGTTCACTAAACTTCGGCAACTTAGTTCGATCGACCTGCATCTCCCTCTCCTCCACAAAATTCAGTCTCCTAGAAAATAGGTGCCAGAGTGGCCAGCAAGACACACGTCACCACGACGATTAACGCGCAGCAGATGGAATTCTTGTGCGAACCGCGCCAAAGTCTGCTCGAGGTTCTACGCGATAATCTGCACCTCACCGGTGCCAAAGAAGGTTGCAACAACGGCAACTGCGGCGCTTGTACCGTGCTGCTAAACGGGCTGCCGGTCAATGCATGCCTCGTTCTGGCAGTGGAAGTCGAAGGCCAGAAAATTGAGACCGTGGAAGGGCTCGCCGAGCACGGCCACTTGCACCCGGTGCAAAGCTGTTTTCTCGAAGGTGCCGCGCTACAGTGTGGCATCTGCACACCAGGCTTTTTGATGGCCACTAAAGCCCTGCTCGACAAAAATCCCAATCCCACCGAAGAACAAATCCGCTTCAATTTGGCCAACAACCTCTGCCGCTGCACCGGCTACGACAAGATCGTTCGTAGCGTTCAAGCCGCCGCTCGCCAGCTTCAGGAGTCGTCGAAATGAGCGATTCGATTCAATACCTTGGCAAGACTTCTTACAAAGTGCTCGGCACACGCCCGATTCGCCACGACGGTGCCGACAAAGTCACCGGCAAAGCGATTTACACCGCTGACGTTCAGCTGCCAGGCATGCTCTATGGTCGCTTCCTTCGCTCGCCTCATGCGCATGCGAAGATCGTCTCGATCGATCTCGCTGAAGCGCTCGCCGTGCCTGGAGTGCACGCCATTGTCACCGGTCACGACTTTCCTGATCTGACCGACAAGATTGCGAATCTCGGGGAAGGCTCCGTGAATTTGGCACATCTCTCGGCCAACTGTCTGGCGCGAGATAAAGCTCTTTATCGTGGTCACGCAATTGCCGCCGTTGCTGCTAACAGTAGTCATATCGCCGAAGAAGCGGTGCGGAAGATCAAGGTCCAGTACGAACTGCTTCCCGTTGTGCAAGATGTGCGCGAGGCGATGCAGGACGACGCGCCGCTGCTGCACAGCGATTTGCGTACCTCCGAGATGGGCAAGCTCGGAGATAAGCCGACCAACATCGCCGTCCATCTGCACTTTGAAAAGGGAGATCTGAGCGCTGGATTTGCCGCCGCCGATGTGGTTGTCGAGCGCGAGTTCACCACAGCGAGTGTCCACCAGGGTTACATCGAACCACATGTCTCGGTTGCGATGTGGAACGAAGATTCCCGGCTCAAAATTTGGACCGGTACCCAAGGTTCGTTTACGTGCCGTCAACAAACGGCGGAACTCCTGCAAATTCCGGTCTCGCAGGTCTTGGTCGTCCCCTGTGAAATTGGTGGTGGATTTGGTGGCAAGATCGCTGTTTACTGCGAACCAGTTGCTGCGCTTCTCAGCCGCAAGAGTGGACGTCCTGTAAAACTGGCGATGCAGCGCGACGAAGTTTTTCAAGGGACGGGACCCACACCGGGCTCCTATGTCCGAGTGAAAATTGGGGCCAAGAACGATGGCTCGCTCGTCGCCGCTCAGGCCTATTTGGCCTACGATGCGGGCGCTTTTCCCGGAGGAATGATCGGCCCCGGATGCATGTGCATCTTCAGTTGCTACGACATCCCCCACGCTGCTGTCGATGGCTACGACGTTTGCAACAACAAACCCAAAACACAGGCCTACCGCGCCCCTGGAGCGACACAAGCGGCATTTGCTTGCGAGCAAGTGATCGACGAGATTGCCAAAAAACTGGGAATCGATCCGATCGAAATTCGTCTGAAGAATGCGGCCAAAGAAGGTACACGTCGCGTCGATGGCCCCGCCTATCCTCGTATCGGTTTCGTGGAAGTGCTCGAAGCGGCCAAGAACAGCGACCACTACAAAACTCCTCTTACTGGCAAGCATCGTGGGCGTGGAGTTGCAGCCGGTTTTTGGTTTAACATCGGACTCAAATCAAGCGCCTCAGCTTGTGTGAACGACGATGGGACCGTGACCCTCATCGAGGGAAGCACCGACATTGGTGGCTCGCGCACCAGCATTGCCATGCAACTGGCCGAAACGATTGGTGTGGCTGCCGAAGATGTTCGTCCTCAAGTCGGAGACACCGACACCGTAGGCTACACCGATGTGACCGGCGGTAGTCGCGTAACATTCGCAACCGGCCTAGCGGCGTACAAGCTGGGGCTTGATCTTCAAAAGGAAATGGCACGCAGAGCTGCCATTCTTTGGGAATGCGACCCTGAATCGGTGACCGTCGAAGAGGGTATCTACAAAAGCAACGGACACTCCCTCACGTTCAAAGAACTCGCCAAAGAATTGCCGCACACGGGTGATCCGGTGACAGGCCGCGCATCCGTGAGTCCCGAAGGTTCCACCAACGGCTTCGGCGTACATATCGTCGATGTCGAGATCGACCCGGATACAGGTAAGACTAAAATCTTGCGTTACACCGCCGTGCAAGATGCAGGAAAAGCAATCCATCCGAGCTATGTCGAAGGACAGATGCAAGGTGGCAGTGTCCAAGGGATTGGCTGGGCGCTCAACGAAGAGTACTTCTTCGATGTCGAAGGACGGATGCGAAACGCGAGTTACCTCGACTACCGCATGCCGACCTGTTTTGACGTTCCGATGATCGATACGATCATTGTCGAAGTTCCCAATCCGAATCACCCGTATGGTGTGCGAGGTGTCGGTGAAACGCCGATCGTTCCTCCCTGTGCGGCGATTGCCAATGCAGTGTGTGAGGCGAGTGGCGTGCGAATGACTTCGCTCCCCATTTCCCCTCCGCGACTTTGGAAAGCGATGTCAGAGGCGAAGAGCGGTCAGTAATTCGACTGCATGTTCACTCGAGATTGTGAGTTATCGCGATGGCCACTGTTTTTATTCCTGTGCCATGGCGCGATTTAACAGGTGGGATCTCGCAGGTCGAGATCCCTGGCGCTAGTGTGGCGGAAGTGGTCGCACATCTCGAGATGCGATTTCCCGGCCTTAAATCACGAATTTGTGTCGGTAGCGAGCTTGCGCCGGCACTGCAAGTGTCGATCGACGATCAGATGTCGCGGCGCGGGATGCGCGCCACGCTTCAGCCACACAGCGAACTGCACTTCTTGCCAGCTATCGGTGGCGGATAACGCAACAAAAGACGCCGCCAAGCTCGGCTACTACATCACCGAGAAATAGTTTTCGACAGCAAGGTCGATGGCATCGCGATTCAGCTTCGGACTTTGCTTCAGGAAGAGGCAGTAGTTGCGAATTTGCAGGAGCAAGTCGCGCGGCTGACACGCACGGAATTTGCGAGAAACTCGCTTGTAGTGGTGCTCCACCAGGTAATCGATCGGATCTTGCTCGTACTCGAAACCAAGCTTCGGGCAGAGTATCTGAAACAAACGACGAAAGTCTTCTTCCGAGGGATCGAGCACCTCAATCTTGTAAGGAATACGGCGGAGGAACGCCTCGTCGACGAGATCCTTCGGTTCGAGGTTCGTTGAAAAAACAATCAACTGATCGAACGGGACTTGAATCTTCTTGCCATTGGGTAGATTCAGGTAGTCGTAACGTTTTTCGAGAGGAACGATCCAGCGATTGAGGAGCTGGTCGGTACTCATCTTCTGACGTCCAAAGTCGTCGATCACCAGCGTGCCGCAGTTGCTTTTGAGCTGCAGCGGCGCTTCGCTGATCCCAGTCGAACGGTTCAAAGTGACTTCGAGACTATCCATCGTGAGTTCACCACCCACCACGATCGTGGGGCGGCGAATACGAATCCAGCGGCGATCGATTTTCGACTGATCGAGGAGCCCTGTATTCTGTGGCAAAGGGCACTCTTCGTGATTCACGGGGTCGTAGAGCCGAATCACTTCGCCGTCGATACCGATCGCGCGGGGAATCCAAATGTACTGACCAAACGCGCGCGTCACACGTTCTGCAATCGTGGTTTTCCCGTTGCCAGCTGCACCGAACAAAAAGAGCCCACGCCCCGAGTTGATTGCGGGTCCCAAGCGACGCATCATCGACTTCGGAACGAGAATGTCTTCGAAAGCTCGTGCCAGATCGTCTTGGCTCGGGTGTTGCTGTTCCAGGGATTGGGATTTGACCCCCAAGATGTAATCAGTGAGCGATACCGGTGCAGCGCCGAAGTAGGTGCAGTGCTCCATGTAGCGCCGGGCTCGCTCGCGGCCAAGATCTGTGAGCTGATAGACATAGTCGTTCATCGGTGCCGAGCCACGATAGACGAGGAGCTGATCGTACTTCAGTTGACGCAGCAGAGTGTCGAGCAGAACGAAAGGCAAGCGGATTTGATCGGCAACATCGCGCCCGGTGCTATCACCACGTGAGAGCAAGTATTTCAAGATCAGCTGTTCGACTTCGCTATCGGTCAGCCCCGCCTCGTGAATACTCTCGGGCTCAAGGGGCAAAAAGCAATCGTTCACCACGTGCTGCTCGACCTTCGCGGCAGCAGCAAAAGTTGTCGGCGGACTCGATGATTTGGATGATGCATGGTTCTCGCTTGGCGATTCTGCAACTGGCACTTCGGTTTGTGGTGCACGTGCCGCTTCGGGACCCGCGAGCTGATGAATGCGGGCCAGCAGCTGCTGAAGTTTTTCATCGCTCGCGGCTGCCTGTTCAGGCGACTTTGGCGTAGCTGACGCGGTTTCTGCAGCAGCATCTTTCGACACTGCAGGCGCTGGCACAACCACCGGAACTTCACTGCTCGCAGCGGTTGCGGGAAGGAGCTGCGCCAGCGGATCTGTGGCCGCTGGCTTCGGCTTACGTCCCAGTAAGGCAAACAGGCTGTTGCTGCTCGATTGGCTCATCGTGGATCAGTCCGAGATCGTTTGCGCGAGTGGAAAAAGAGCCTGCTGCTGCGCGTCAAATCTAGCGCGCACTCGTAGGCACTGAACCCTAGGTCACAGAACGGCTCTCGGCAAATCCAAGCTCTCCCCCAACGGGCGGTAGGTCGATGGAAGAATCGCTACAACGCAAAAAACGTGTTCTTACTCGGGAAAAACTGCAGATGTGCACACCGCATGGCTCGGGTGGTGAGCTACGTTTGTAGCCGATGGAAGTTCGTGCGCATGCATCCTTCTGGGATGACTTTGCACGCAGGAGCTTTGAACAACGAGGCTGATAATAGCGGGACCCAATTCACTTTCTATGTCCACGACCTCTCTCATTCCTGGATCAACTGAACCGCTCTCCGACGAACGTCGGGTTGCGCTCGAGAAGTTGTTTTCACGAATTGGCGAGGTCTCGTCGCTCCCCACTGTCGCCCGTCGCATTTTGTCGCTCGCAGAAGACGATAACAGCCGCGCTGATGACTTGCGCGAAGCGATTCAAAGCGACCCAGTTCTCGTCGCACGCATCTTGCGTCGACTAAACTCGTCGTACTACGGATTGAGTCAAAAGGTGGCCGATGTCCGTACGGCAGTGAGCCTGCTCGGATTTCGCGAAGTTCGAAACCTGGCGATGACTGTTTTTGTCTCTCGCATCTATGAAGCGCCCGGCGATTACGGGAGCTACAAGCGATCGAATCTCTGGTCGCATAGCGTGGCTGTCGCAGCGGCGGGGCGTTTGATTTCGCGCGTCTGCGGACGCGGTGCCCCAGAAGAAGCGTACATCGGGGGGCTGCTGCACGACATTGGGCTGATCCTGATTGATCAGACACTCCGTCGCCATTTCCATCGTGTGATCGATGGACTACGTAGCGATGTTCCGACCTATGCTATTGAGCGCGAGATTCTTTCCTTCGATCACGCGATGCTGGGCGGCTTTGTCGCGCAGCGCTGGAACCTGCCTGAACAAGTGGCCGATGCGATCACCTACCATCATCAGCCCTGGTGCTATGAAGGGGAGCATCGCGATCTCGTGCAAGTGGTTGCAGTGGCTAACTATCTTTGCAGCCGCGCCGGCTGGACATCGCTGGGGGTCCACAATGTCCCACCTCCGCCCGACGAGGTGTATGCGGGACTCGGACTCGATCAAGTTTCCCTGGCGATCATCTGGGAAGAACTCGAGCCGACTCTCGAGAAAGCAGCTGCCCTTGCGCAGTCATAGTCGCGCGTATTCTTAGAGAAATACGTAATGATTCACACGATTGGCCGTTAGTTTGCTTTCGGCTGAGTAAAGCGATCGGGTGGGCGAATTCCTGTCCCTTTCTTTCCGGTTAGGCTATCGCCTAGATCGCTGCGCATTGATTCCGCAGCGGCAGTGAGTCGCGCAGTAACTTCGGGATGATCAGCTGCGATATTCGTTTGCTCAAACGGATCGGCATCAAGATCAAAGAGGGCAAGCTCCGTCTTCGCTTGTGTGTAGCCATTCGGCATGCCGTCAGTTCCAGGAGTGCCGGTGAGTGAGCGGAAAGCATGCGGAAAGTGGAGCTTGAACCGCTCGTCGCGTACAGCCTCGAGTCCATTGCCCCAGTAATAGTAAAAGAATTCGTGGGAGCTTTTAGCACCTTCTACCGACTCCAGTAGCGGCTGAATCGATACACCATCGATCTTGCGTGAAGGGTCGATGGTGGCTCCGCAGTAGTGGGCAATCGTAGGGAAAAGATCGATCGTCGAAGCAAGTTTGTCGCATGTTGTTCCGGGCTGGATTGTGCCAGGATACTTCGCGATCATCGGGACTCGATGACCACCTTCCCACACGGTCCCCTTCCCTTCACGAAAGCCTCCGGTCGATCCTGCGTGATCACCGTAGGAAAGCCACGGTCCATTATCCGAGGTGAAGATCACGAGCGTGTTGTCTACGTTACCGGTCGCCTCGAGCGCCTTGGTAATCTCTCCGACGCTCCAATCGATTTCTGCAATCACGTCGCCAAAGAGTCCACGTTTCGTCTTGCCAGCAAACTTTTCGGAAACAAAGAGTGGTACGTGCGGCATGTTGTGCGGCACATAAAGAAAGAACGGTTTCTCTCCACAGTCGTGAATAAACTTCACCGCTTTTTCGGTATACCACGTGGTGAGTTTGGTTTGATCGGGATTGAGTTCGATCGTTTTGTTGCCATCGATGAGAGGGAGTGGCGGATACGCATTCTTCGCGGTGGGATGCTTCGGCCACATGTCGTTGGAGTAAGGGAGGCCGAAGTAGGTTGCAAAGCCGTTTTGCTGCGGTAAAAACTGCTCGTGATGCCCGAGATGCCACTTACCAAAGCAGGCCGTTTTGTACCCGAGGTTTTGCAGCAGTTCGCTAATGAGGAGTTCGTTTTTGGCGATCCCAATAGAGTCCGATGGCCCGAGCGCACTGAGGATTCCCACACGCTGTGGATAACAGCCTGTCAGCAGCGCGGCGCGCGAGGCGCTACAGACGGCAGCAGCTACTTGAAAGTCGGTGAATTTCATCCCTTCAGAGGCGAGTTTGTTGAGATTAGGAGTCTCGTACCCCTTGGCTCCGAAGCAGCCAATATCGGCATAGCCGAGGTCGTCACAGAAGATGAGGACAATATTGGGACGCCGCTTACTCGCCGCATCGGCGGCAGATTCTTCAGTCGCTGCTGTAGAAGAAATGACGAACGTAGTTGCCAAGACGAAGGCAACGAATGTCATCGCAGCGTGGGCGATTTTGAAGGGGATGCGAATCACTTTCGGCGCTCCGTAGACCATGGGTTACTTCGTTGTGCTCGGATGATGGCATCCCTGGGTGACGCTCGCAACTGCGAGAGAGAATTTCGTAGACGACTCCCATAAAAAACGCTGGCCTAGCGTTATCGCCAGACCAGCGTTGGAAATGCTGTGCTGCTAAAAATCAGCCGAAGCTTAGTGGGCGTGGCTGTGCTCTTCCTTGGTGATCTTAACCGAGTAGGGCTTGGAATTGATGACAACTTTCAAAGTCGCTTGCACTCCCCCTTCGCTCACCGCTTCGAGCGCTCCGCCGAGTCCCGCATCGACAATCTCAAACTGAAACGCGGTCGGTGGTTCGTCGGCTGTCGGATTCACCGCTGGTAGCTCGTAGGTCTTCGTCTCTTCTCCTACCTTCACATCAATCGTGACCGAAGGACTAGCCGTAGGGACAGTCTCTTTCATCGCGGAATCGAGCAAGTAGATCGAAACCTTGCCGGTGTCGTCGTGGGTCCATTCGCCGTGATACTCTTCATCCCCGATCACAAACACCTTTCCGCCATGTGGACCTGCGTGCGAATGTTCGTGGTCGTGTCCGTGATCACCATGATCGTGGTCGCCATGTCCCGCCTCGCCTTCGGGGGCTTTGGTGTCCGACGATTTTGTACATCCAGTGAACATCGCCGCCGTCGATAGACCAAGAACAAGGGCGAAGAGAAAACCTGTGATTTTCATAAAGGTCTTTCCGGAATGGGAATCAATGAGTGCGAGCGACGCTGCTGAAAAAGCAATGAGAACAGCATATCGATTTTGGCGGAAAGGTTGAGCATGTTAGCTGCCAACCCAACAGCCGGTTCGAAGCATTCATCGTAATCTGCCACAGGAGCGGGCAACAACTCGCCTTCCTGGAGATGTTGCCAGGACAGGAAAAGTGGAGGCCCAATATCCCCGACAGCCGCTATACGCCGAACAGCTGTCAGCGGTTCGCTTGCAAGCGAAAGATTCCCCCGGTGCGCCCCATTTCAGCCAGAAACTTGCCGGGATGAACGTTTCTGGAGGTGCACGAGCGGGTGTGATGGGTGGCAAGAAAATGAAGATCGCGCGAGGAATCGAGTTCAATTCCGCGCGCGATTTTGTGGGACCTGGTTAATCCGAATGTTGCTGCGCGTACTCAGCGAGGCGCTTCGTTGTCTTGCTCGCGAGCGATTTGTTCACGACTACCCGATTGCAGGAAGAGCATCAGATCGGCGATTTCTTCGAGCTCTAGGGTGTTGAGCAGCCCTTCAGGCATCGCTGAAACCGTCGACGGCTTGATCGCTTCAATCTCATCCCCTGCTAGTGTGATTTTTTCGCCCGTCGATTGCAGGACGACAGTTTCGCCAGCAGCCCCCGGAGCAACGAGACCTTGGATGGTCCGGCCGTCGGTGGTGAGAATCGTCTTCGACTGATACTGCGAAGAAATCACGTGCGAGGGGTAAAAGATCGACTCGAGGAGCTCTTTCTTCGTAAAGCGATTCGTCACTTTCGTGAGGTCTGGACCGATGCTCTCTCCTTCGTCGCCATAGCGGTGACACTTGGCGCACTGGGCTCGAACATAGATCTCCTTACCGCGAGCGGTCGACGCTTTCGCGAACTCTTCGCCGCCAAGGTAGGTGGTGAGCTCTTCAAAGGTGTACTTGCTGTTTTCCGATGCCTTGGGAAGTTCGGCCGCTGGCTGTTCAGGATAGGTGGTCTTGAACCACTCCTGCCATGCGATGAGCTGATCGGCTGGCTCTTTGCCTGCGGCTAGCTCTTCACCGACCCAGTACTCGAGGAGCGAAATCGCTGGCTGCGAACCCTTCTCTTTCATCTTGAGCCCGAGCAGAATCACCTGGCGATACGGTTCAGCTTCTTCCGGGGCTTGGTCGACATCCATTAGCTTGTTACAGATTTCGCGACCGGCGGCTGGTTCGAGAATTCCGAGGCTACGGACCAGGAAGCTCCAGTTCTCACCTTCAGGTTGTTGTGCCAAACCGAGGGCGACCGGCTGACGACGTTCGGGATCGGCTTCCCATACTTTTCGGAGATACGCCATCGAACGTTCGTCGGCGCTACGAGCCATTACGGCCACAATACCGACACGCAAACGCTGAACGGAATCGGTCGTTTTCCCTTCGAGCTGTTTGTCGAGTGATTCCAGCGTATCGATCATCGTGTCGTCGAGTTGTGCGGGGAGCTTGTAGAGCGCACCCAGTGCAGCGTTGGGCATCTTGGCACCCTTGGCGAGCACCGCCACCGACTCCTCTTCCGTCAGATCCTTCGTGAAATCTCGCGTGGCATTGATGATGTAGCGAGCATAGCTGCCACCACCCTTACGCTGGTTGGCATCTTCGTAGTATTCCAGCAGTGTCATGCGTCGCGAGGGAGTCCAGCCAGACTTCAGGAATCGCAGGTGCATCGCCACATGCAGTTTCTCAACGTCGGCAACATCGCTCGACAAGTAAGCCAGATACCGATCGATAATCGTCGACTCTTCAAGGTAGACGAGCAAGCGAATCAGCTCGCGGTTCATCACTGGATCGCCCGCTGGAAACTCTTCGGCCAATTGCCGACGGAGGCCAGGGACTTCATCGGCAGAAACACCACCACGATGGATGGCGACTTCGAGCAGACGGAGAATGTCGAGGAAATCGCGATCGCTGACGAAAGCTTCGAGCTCTTTATGAGCTTTTTGCATCACGTCGATGGCGTTCTGTTTGCGCGGATCGACGATCAGCAACGCCAGTCCGCCTTGCACTAGCACACGGTGATCGTCGCTGGCGAGGACCGTGTCGCGCCAGGTATCGACCGGCATCGATTCAAGCAAGCGGCGAGCTGCCCAGGCTTCGTGGCGATCATCGGATTTTAGGATCTTCAGCACCTTTTCGAGTGGTGGCTCGAGTTTGCAGCGTGTGAGCGCTTCGCAGGCTTTGCGTCGCACGTTGCGATCGGTGTCGTCGAGCAGTTCCACCATCCGTTCGCTTACAGCAGCGGTGGGATGGAGTCCCATCAATTCGACGGTTTTCGAGCGCACCACGGCGCTAGGATCTTTCGAAAGATTCACCAGCAGCGTCTCTTCGGGAGCAGGTCCATAGAGCTGCATCAAGTCGAGCGCTTGCAAGCGATAGTTCGGCGGATTTGCGGGACTTTTGGCGACTCCTGCGAGACTGGTGTCCCAGGCTGTTCCCAGTTGTTTTTTGATGGCTGCAATATTTTGACGAGCATAAGCGCTCTGCAACTGCGGCTGACGAATCACGGCGGTCATGCCGGTGCCGATGTTCACCACTTCTTTTGGAACCGAGCCCTTCCAAGTGACACGATAGATGCCACCACCGGTGCCACGTCCCCCCGTGCAGAAGTAGAGCCAGCCGTCGGGACCCACATCGAGGTCGGTGACGTTCAGCGGATTGCCTTCGAGGAAAACTTCGCTCGTCGCTGTGTATCCAGCGCCGGTTTTCTTCATCGTGATGGCCAGGATGCGTCCTTGCGACCAGTCGGCCGAAAACAGGCAGTTGTGATAGCGAACGGGGAACATGAAGTGGTTGTAAGCGACGATACCAGCAGGCGAACCGCGACCTGTTTCAATCGCAGCTGGCAGAGAATCGAAGTAATACTCGGGCCACTTCGACCAACCACTGCGCCAACCGAATTCACTACCAGGAGTGACGTGCATCAGTCGCGTGGGGCGATACCAGGTCATGCCGTCATCCGACTCCATGTCGGCATCGTGGACGAACATTTCCCCTTCGCGGTTGAAGCAGAAATCGTAAGGATTGCGGAGACCGCCTGCGACAATTTGGACGGCAGTTCCTTGGGTATCAGTACGGATGATGCTTCCGCCCGGTGCTTTAATCCCAACGGCATGTCCACCTGGATCTTCGTACTTAGGAGTGAGCAGATCCCCTTCGTAGTAGTTCTTGTGCGGGCTTTCCTCGTCGAATTCCCCTTCGATGCTGGTGTGGTTACCGAGCATGACATAGAGAAAACCATCGGGACCCAGCGCGATGCTGTGTGGTCCATGCTCGGCCACTTCCGTTTTGAATTTGACGAGCGTGTCAACATCCTCGAACTTGCCATCGCGATCTTTGTCCGAGAGCTTGTAGAGCCCAATACCGTCGGGACCGTCGCCGGTGACGTAGACCCCACCGTTGAGTGCGAGAATCCCTTGGATGTTTTTAACATCGTCGCAGCAAGTCCGAATTTCGTCGGGGGTTTTATCGCCATCGCTATCGTGGATCAGCAGCAGGCCGCTTCCTTCTTTCGACGCCAGAATGTGGCCGAATTCATTGAAGGTCATGGCGATCAGCGAGCCAGTAGCGCCACCATCGAGCACTTGCTGAACTTCAAATTCGTCGCTGATGTCAAAGCGATTGCTTTTCTCGACGGCAGCGACAGGAACATCTTCGCGTCGATCCCAGGGGGCTGTTTCGCCGAGAGGACCGAGCTTGCGAGCAGGTGCCCAGCTGCGATCGTTGTAGATTGTGGTATTCCAGAGTGGGAGAGGACGTTCCGAGGTGCGCCAGGTGTCGTCGCTCGAGAAGGCTTGCCAGTCCCCCTCTTTTTCTTTGATCGTGACGCGAACAACCACAGCGGCTGTGCCACCCGATTTGTTTGTCGCGCGAACTGCAACCACGTTATTGCCGCGTCCCAGAAAACGCGTGACATCGAAGTCTTGGAGTTTTTCGGTGCTGGAACCACCACCGACACGCCGGCCGTTGATGTAGAGCTCGTAATTGTCGTCGCCTGCGATACTCACCGAACCTTGTTCGGGAGATTCGAGCGTGATCGTTTTTCGGAAGTGGCACACGGCGTCGGCTGGGACACTCCCAGGCTCGTGCGCGGGGGACCAAATCCACTGAGCATCTTGCGCCGATGCTTTGCCGACGAGCAGCAACAAGGCAAGCACCATCACTCGCGTGCGAGTGGCAGCCAGCAGGTCGCAAAACGTGAAGCTTCGTTTCTTTTGCACCGGGCTCAGTCCGTTCATGATTCCCTCGCCATCAAGGCGTCTGCTTCTCGGTTTTGTCCAGTCATCCGTGATTGGGCGTGTCGTGCTCGCTAGTCTCATGTCTTCATGAGGAAGACTTGAGGCTGGGGCGCGCGCCGAGATTGCAGTGCGGGAAAATAGCAGCAATGGAGCGAACGAGGCAACGCATCTTTTCGGTAATTGTGAAGAGATTTTCAAAAGATGTGGCTTGCTGAGTGCTAGCGTCCGTCGCATGCAGGCACAATTTATTGCTGGACAACTGACGTTTGCGTCAGCATCTGGCCTCTCTATACTTCGCACGCTTGTAGCGGGAATAGATAGTGGCGGTCTGGCGTCAAGGAGGACGCGAATGAGCATGGATCAAAACCTGACGAGCAAGGAATCGTGGCTGAAGTCGCAATGGCTTCGTCATTTGGCCACGGTGCTCGCGGTGAGTTGCGTGGTGATGCTCACGAACCTCGGTGGGCCGCGGTTGTGGGATCGCGATGAGCCACGCAACGCCAATTGCGCCTTCGAGATGCTGGGGCGTGGCGACTGGATTGTGCCGACCTTCAACGCTGAACTGCGAACCCATAAGCCGGTGCTCCAGTACTGGAGCATCATGATTTCGTATTCGCTCCTCGGTGTGAGCGAGTTCTCGGCCCGCTTGCCTTCGGCGGTCTATGCCATTTTAACGGCGGTCCTCACTTGGCTTATGGGGCGGCGGCTCTTCGGTGCAACAGCGGGACTCTGGGCTGGCTGTGCTATCGGTAGTTCACTTCTGTTTGTCATGGCGGGGCGCGCTTGCACTCCCGATGCCACGCTGATTTTTTGGAGCACTTTGTCGCTGGCTATTTATGTGCTGCGAACCTTTCCTGTTGCAACCGAACAGCCTGCGACGGGACGTCATTCTTTGTTTCCCGATTTGCTGACCGCGGTGCTGATGTACGGCGCTATGGGTTTTGCCATGCTCGCGAAAGGGCCGATTGGGCTGATCATTCCCACTGCCTGCATCGGGATGTTCCTGCTCATCGAAACCTTACCGCCACTCGACGTTTCGCACCTTGTGTGGTGGAAGCGATTTCCTGCTCAAGTGTGGGCTGTGTTTCATCCGGTTCACTTCCTTAGGACCTGCTGGTACATGAATCCAGTGATGGCACTGTGTGTGTCGCTGGCCATCGCTATGCCTTGGTATGTCGCCGTAGGGATTGCCACCGATGGTGAGTTTTTGACGGGCTTCTTCTACGATCACAATTTGTCGCGGGCAACCAATGCCATGGAAGGACATCGCGGCAACGTGCTGTTTTATCCAGCAGCAATTCTGGTCGGCATGTTCC